>DATFHG010000215.1:0-20479 GCA_035248725.1 Gemmatimonadaceae bacterium
CGAACGATACGATCGACTGATCGGCAGGCGCCGACCACTCGCGCCGCGCCCTTCGCGCGCCACCGACATCGCCCACGGCTACGGTTCGCTTGCGCGTTTTTTTCAGGGCGCGCGCGACGTCAGTGCCGCCATCGACGACCGGGTCGTCGACCGCGCGCTCGGCGCGGCGAATACGGATCGCGACCAGGTGTTCGAGGATCAGTACATCTCGAGCGGAGGACAGCTCTACGAGCTCATGATGGGGCACGACCGGTGGGTCGCGGACGTTCGTCCGCTGCTCGCGAACGAGCTCCGCAAGCGCGGCAGGCCGCCGATGCTCTGCTGTCATCCCTATGACCTCTGCACGGAGTCCATCGCACGCGCCGCCGGCGTCGTAGTCGCGGACGTCCACGGCCGGCGCCTGTCGGCGCCGCTCGACGTCACGACCGATGTCGCGTGGGTGGGCTTCGCCAACGACTCCCTGCGGCAACTCGTGTATCCCGCGCTACGCGACGCACTCGATGAACGCGACATCCGTGTCTGATCCGCCGGACGTCGAACGTTTCGTCAAGACGCTGGGCGCGGACGCCGCGTTCTTCGATCGCGATGAACCAGCGTACGTCGCGCGCGCACCGGGTCGCCTGGACGTCATGGGCGGTATCGCGGACTATTCCGGCTCGCTCGTTCTCGAGCTGCCGCTCGCCGACGCGACCTTTGTCGCGGCGCAGCGCCAGCGCGGTCGCGCCGTCACGGTGCACACACTCCGCGCCGACGACCTGAACGCCCAGTCGACGGTGACCGTACCGATCGACGATCTCTTTCCTCAGGGCCGTCCGCTCGACTACCACGCGGCGCGGCGACTCCTTTCCGCCGAGCCGCGTACGCGCTGGGCCGCGTACGTCATCGGCGCACTCATCGTGCTGGCGCACGATCACGACGTGCGCTTCGATACGGGCGTGCGCCTGCTCGTGGACTCGACGGTACCGCCGAGTAAGGGCGTCGCGTCATCGGCGGCGCTGGAGGTAGCCTCGATGCAGGCGCTCTGTGCGTTGCACGGGATCCGCATCACCGGTCGCGACCTCGCGCTCGCGTGCCAGAAGGTGGAAAACCTCGTCGTCGGTGCGCCGTGCGGCGTGATGGACCAGATGACGTCGGCGTGCGGTGAGGCAGGACGGCTGCTCGCGCTCGAGTGCCAGCCGGCGGAGCTGCGCGGCTACGTCTCCCTGCCGCCAGAGCTCGAGGTCTGGGGCATCGACTCGGGCATCCGCCACGAAGTGGGGGGTGCCGAATACGGCGACGTGCGCGTTGCCGCGTTCATGGGCTACCGGATCATCGCGAGCGCTGCCGGCATGCGCGCGACGCCAGCTGGCGACGGCCACGTGCGCATCGAGGACGCACGCTGGCGCGGATATCTCGCGAACGTGACGCCGAGCGAGTGGGAGCGCGAATTCAGGAACGCCGTGCCGGAATCGATGCACGGGCGTGACTTTCTCGCGCGGTTCTCGGGCATCACCGACGCCACCACGCGTGTCGATCCCGCGCGGACGTACGCTGTTCGTCGCGCCACGGCGCATCCCATCGGCGAGAACGACCGCGTGCGACGCTACCGCGAGCTGCTGGAACGTGGCGCGTCCACTGATGCCGAGCGACGCGCCATGGGAGAGCTCATGTACGAGTCCCACGCGAGCTACAGCGCGTGCGGGCTCGGATCGAGTGGCACCGACCGGCTCGTCGAGCTGGTGCGCGCCGCCGGTGAGGCGCTGTACGGCGCGAAGATCACCGGCGGCGGCAGCGGTGGCGTGGTGGCCGTGCTCGCGCGCCGCGGTTCGCACGCGCTCGTCTCCGACATCGCCGCTCGCTACGCGCAGGAGACCGGCCGCGCCGCGGGCGTGCTCGGTGGATCATCGGCTGGCGCCATGTCTTTTGGCGTCCACAAGCTCCATATAGAAGGGTCCAGCACCTAGCACCTCGTACTCATCATCCATGTCGGACCTCTCTCGTCGGGACTGGATCAAGACACTCGGCGTGGCGGGCATGGGCGCCATGACCTCGCTCGACGCGGTTGCGTCAGCGACGCGGGACAGCGTGCCGCGGCCGCTCGAGATCGCCACGCGACATGCGCCCGGTGACATCGTCGAGCTCTACTCGACCAGCGACGTGTTCATTCCGCCACGCGGCAACTCGTGGATGAAGTTCAGCTTCGACTTTCCGGAGCCCGCGGTCGTCGTCGGCGATCATCGCTTCAGCTTCCTCGTGTTCACCGCCGAGAATACATACGGTCTCGACCGGTCGCGCATGGTCGCCCGCGGCTCGGCCGACGCGCTCGAGCTCACGTGCGACCGGCTCGTCTGGGCCGGAGGTCAGGAAACGGCGCCGGGCACCGTCACCGTTCGCTTTCGTCGCAACGGATCGGCCATCGAGTGGGATGTGGTGGCAGAAATGGAACGCCCGATCAAGTCGGTCACGACGGTAGTCCGAGACATACCGCGCGGTCCGGTGTCGTTCTCCGGCGGACAGCTCACCGACACTCACGACGGAGACGCGCTGGGCGGCTACACCTTCGGCGCCGGCGACCTGCACAACTTCGACGTGACAAGCATGGCGACGCCGATCGCCATCGTTCGCGCGTCCGATGACGATTTCCTCTCTCTCGCCTCGCTCGACGACCGCGTCCGCCCCAAGCGCTTCTACTTCCAGGCCGGTGAGCGCGCCTTCCGCACGGAGTTGGTCTACGAGCATGACGCGTGGCGGGACGACACCCGCGTCACGGTGCCCACGTGGCGACTCGGCCACGCGCCGACGCTCGAGGCGGCATTGCAGCCGCACATGCTCCACGTCGAGCGCGCCTTCGCGCTCGAGCCATGGGAGACGCGGCGCGACGTGCTCCCCTGGATGCGGGACGTCGCGCTCGTCGTCACGCTGCACGGAATGCACTACACCGGCTTCGTGTTCAACGACTACGCGCGCCAGCTCGAGATTCTGCGCTGGATCGCGACGCAGATCCCGGCGTCGCGCGTGCTCGTCTTTCTTTCCGCCTGGGACGGCCGGTACTACTGGGACTACCCGAACTATACGATGCCCGCGCGCATGGGCGGCGAGGCGGGGTTCAGGCGGTTGATCGCCGACGCGCAGCGCCTCGGTTTCAGGCTGATGCCGATGTTCGGCGCCAACGCGGCCAATCGCCGTCAACCTGTGTGGCCGAGCATTGAGCGTGGAGCGACGTACAAGATCGACGGCGACCTGTACAACCTGAACTGGGTGGACTGGAACAACGACCGGCATCAGGACGGCTGGCTCACGTACATGAACCTCGGCGCCGACGTATGGCGCAACTTCCTCGAGGGCCGCATCGCCGAGACGATCGAGCGGTTCGGCGTGGACGCGTACTTTCTCGACATCGTGGGCGGTCATGTGAACAGCACGACGGGCGACATGCACGACGGCACGCGCAGACTGGTGACGAATCTGCGCGCCCGGTTTCCGCGTGTCGCGTGCGTCGGCGAGATGCCGTACGACGCGTTGCATGGTTTCATCCCGATGTATCAGGCGGGGGGCGGCGCACGCTGGCAGAAGTACTCACGGTTCTTCCAGCACCTGAGCGCGCCCGCACCGGGCCGCGGCAGCAGCGGCGTCCACGAATGGGGCTTCAGTCCATTCAACGAGCAGACGCTCGGCCTGTCCGAGCGCGCCATCCCCACGCTGCAGGTGGTCGACGACACGTTCACGAAACACCGGGAGACGATGGCCGCGATCATCGCGCGCGCGAGATCACGTGCTGTCATCCCGAGCGAAGCGAGGGATCTGCGCTTATGAAACGCACAAATCGCCGAGAATTCCTCCAGGCCAGTGCGACTCTCGCCGCTGCCCTGTCCATCGACCCCGCAACGCTCCTCCGAGCACCCACTGTCAGCACCGCGCCGGCGAATCCGCGCCTGCATGCCCCGCGTGTTCCCTTGACGAAGGTTCGTCTCACTGGCGGTCCGCTCAAGCGGGCGCAGGATGCCGCTGCCGCCTATCTGCTTTCGCTCGACGCGGATCGCATGCTGGCCTTCTATCGCATCCGCGCCGGACTCCCGCCGAAAGCCGAGCCGTATGGCGGCTGGGACGGCCCGGGACGGAATCTCACGGGTCACGTCGCGGGCCATCACCTGTCCGCGGTGAGTCTGATGTATTCCGCCACCGGCGACGCGCGCTTTCGCGACCGGGCGGCGTATCTCGTGAGCGGGCTCCGCACCGTCCAGGACAAGCAGGGCGACGGCTATCTCGTCGCGCTCGAAGGCGCGCGAGAGGCGTTCGCGGCGCTGAGTCGCGGAGAGATCAGGTCGTCCGCGTTCGATCTCAACGGACTCTGGTCGCCCTGGTACACGCTGCACAAGACGTTCGCCGGATTGCGCGACGCGTACCGGCACACTGGGAACGCAGACGCGTTGAAAGCCGGGACCGCGTTTGCCGCCTGGGTTGAGCATGTGCTCGCGCCACTTGATGACGCGCAGCTCGCGCGCATGCTCAACACCGAGTTCGGCGGCATGAACGAGGTGCTCACGGACCTGGCGATCGACACGCGCGACGACCGCTGGCTTGCGCTGTCGCAGAAGTTCGAGCATCACGCCTTCACGGACGCGCTCAAGCGCCACGAGGACAACCTCGCCGGCAAGCACTCCAACTGTCAGATCCCGAAGCTCATCGGATCGGCCGCGCGGTATTCGTACGCCGGCGATCCCGCCGATCTCGTCGCCGCCGCCTTCTTCTGGGATCGGGTGACGCAACATCACAGCTACGCCACCGGCGGGAACGGCATGGCGGAGTACTTCGGATATCCGGACCGCCTGGCCTCGCGTGTCGAAGGGCGCACCTGCGAGTCGTGCTGCGTCTACAACATGCTCAAGCTCACCCGCCAGCTCTTCGAGCTGCGACCCGACGCGCTGTACGCGGACTTCCACGAGCGCGCGCTGTTCAACCACGCGCTCGCGTCCTTCGATCCGGCAGGCGTGCGCATGTCATACATGGTGCCAGTCGGCCGCGCGGAGCAGCAGGAATACCAGGACATGCAGCACGACTTCACCTGCTGCGTGGGCACAGGCATGGAGAACCATGCGCTGCACGGCGATGGCATCTATTACGAAACGCTCTCCGACGTGTGGGTGAATGTCTTCGCGCCCTCCTCGGCCACGCTCAGCGACGGGACGCGACTCGACATGGACACCGGCTTCCCCGACGGCGATCGCGCGACACTGACCGTCGCGCCGAAAGCAGCTCGCGCATTCACGCTTCGCGTGCGACGGCCCGCGTGGGCTGGCGACGATTTCCAGATCGCCGTGAACGGAGAGCGCGTGGCGCTGCCTCCGCTCACAGCGTTGCAGCCCGGAGCTGCCGGCGGTCGCGACCTTGGCGGTCCGCAGCCTGCCGTCGGCTCGTACGTCACCCTCGCACGCGTCTGGAAGCCCGGCGACGTCGTGCAGCTCTCGCTGCCGAAATCGGTGCACCTGGAGCCGACGCCCGACGATCCGTCAGTGGCCGCGATCATGTGGGGACCGCTCGTCCTCGCGGGCGACCTGGGCCCGCGGCGCGAAGGCCGCGGCGACACGCAGGGGGACGGTCGCACCGACGAGAGCGACCGACCGGAAGCGCCGACGCTCATCGGCGCAGACAAAGCGCTCGACAGCTGGATCACACCAGCGGCGACGCCGGGCGATTTCCGCATCGTGGGCGTCGCGCGTTCGATCGCGACGAATCGCGCGCTTCCCGACGTGGCGCTCGCGCCGTTCTATCGCACGCATGGCCGCACCTACAGCGTGTACTTCGACGTGGTGACGGAGTCGGAGCTGCAGGCGCGCGTCGCTGCCGCGGCCGCCGAACGCGAGCGCGTGCGCAGGGTGGACGCGGCGACGCTCGCGCTGGTGCAGCCTGGCGACGCCGGCTCGGAGCAGTCGTTCGGATATCGCAGCGATCCCGCGGACCGTCCGGTGAATCGGCGCGAGCGACGTCCCGCGCGCGGTGGCGCCGGCTGGTTCTCCTACGACGTGCCGGTGGACCCCAACGCCAACGTGAGCCTGGTGGTGACGTACTTCAACGACGTCGGCCTGCCCCTGCTCGCCGACTTCGACATTCTCGTCGACGGTACGCGCGTGGCTCGCTACGCGCCCAACGACGCGGCGTCATGGTGGGATGCCACGTACGACGTTCCGGTGGCACTCACGCGCGGCAAGTCGCACGTCACCGTGCGTTTCCAGGCCGCGAAGGATGGCCGCATCGTGCCGGTCTACGGCCTGCGCGTCGTGCGCATGCCGACCTAGGGAACGACCAGCTCCCCTCGCAGCCTTATGTCCCTCGACGACGCGCCGACGAGTACGCGGAACACGCCGGGCTCCAGCACGCGTTGCATGTTCTCATTCAGGAATTCCAGGTCTTCGCGTCGCAGCGTGAACCGGAGCTCGCGGTCTTCACCCGGCGCCAGATGCACGCGTGCGAAGCGCTTCAGCTCCTCCACCGGCCGCGACACGGTCGCCAGCACGTCGTGCAGGTAGAGCTGCGCCACTTCGTCGCCCGGACGCGCGCCGGTATTTCGCACGCGAAATGACACATCCATTCCGTCGATCCTGAGATCGCTGTACTCGAACGTCGTGTAGCTCAGCCCGTAACCGAAGGGAAACAGCGGCTGCCCGGTCCGATCCACGTAATCGTCACCGCGACCCGTCGGCTTGTGGTTGTACACGAGCGGCAGCTGCCCCTCGCTGATCGGGAACGTCACCGGCAGCCGGCCGGCAGGATTCGCGTCTCCGAACAACACGTCCGCGATCGCGCTTCCGCCTTCCTCACCGGGGTACCACGCGTCCACCACGGCGCCCACCCTGTCCAGCCATCGCGACATCGTGATCGCGCTGCCGCCGATCAGCACGACGACGCTGGGCTTTCCCGTCGCGGCAACCGCCTCGATCAGCTCTTCCTGATGCCCGGGCAGCGACAGCCGCGCTCGATCGCGAAACTCCCCCTCTTCGACGCCGGCAACGACGACGGTGGCGTCGGCCCTCCTCACGCTGGCCACAGCGGACGCGATCCTCGCCCGCCAGTCGTCGACGACGCCCGCGTCCCACACGAGGCGCACGCGTCCATTGCCGGTCGTCTCGAAGAACTCCAGGCGAATGTCGTGCGTCGTGCCGGGCCGCAGCGACACCGTCGCGAGATGCCGGCTGGATGATCGCTTCTGCCAGTCGTCGAACAGCAGCTTGCCGTCGAGATACAGGCGATAGCCGTCGCTGCCCTCCACACCCAGTCGGCGCACGCCCGTACTGGGCGCGAGCAGTCGACCCGTCCAGCGCACCGAATACCATTCGCCGGAAACTCCCTGCGCCGGCGCGTTGATCGTCCACGCGAAATCGATCATGCTGTCCGCACGAACCACGTGTGGCGGTCCCTCGAGCCTGATGTTGTCCCAGTACTCGCCGCGCAGGCCGCTGAGCTGAGCCGACGGCACGCGCACCACCTCGCGCGTGATGCGTCCCGGGCCGGGCGCGTATCGCACGGCGATTCCCTGCCGCGCACGCAGCGCGTCGAGGATCGAGATGCCACGCGCGTCATCCAATGTGTAGCCGCCGAGGCGAGCCTCACTGGCGTCGGTGCCGATGACCGCGATCGACCGGACGCGAGACGCGAACGGCAGCATGCTACCCGCGTTCTTCAGGAGCACGATGGATTCGGTCGCCGCCGTCCGCGCCAGTCGGCGATGCGCGGCGTCGTCGTTCACGATCGCCGCGCTGTCCGCGTCGACGTAGGGATGCTCGAACAGGCCGCGCTGGAATTTCGCGCGGAGCACACGCGCTACGGCGGAGTCGATGACCGCGCTGTCGATGAGCCGCCGCTCGAACGCGTCGAGATACGCGCGGTGCTGCCGCCACGACGACTCGAACACGACGTCCAGTCCCGCATCGAGCGCGCGCGTGACGGCCGTGGCGGTGCTCGCCTCGGTGTGCTGCAGCACCGTTGGCCCGGCTGTCGCCGATTGATCCGAGATCACGAACCCCGGGAACCGCCACTCGTTTCGGAGGGTCTCCGTCAGCAGCCAGCGACTTTGCGTAGCGGGCATGCCATCCACGGAGTTATACGCCGTCATGATCGATTGCGCACCGGCGTCCAGCGCCGCCCGGAACGGCGGGAAATGGATCTCCTCCAGCGCCCGGCGGTTCAACTCGATGGGATAGCTGTCGCGTCCACCTTCGCCGACGTTGGCGACGAAGTGCTTCGGCGTCGTGATCACGCCTGCGCGCGTGAACGGGCGCACGTACGCCCGCGCCATCGCCGACGCGAGCGCCGGATCCTCGCCATACGTCTCCTCCACCCGTCCCCACCGCACGTCCGTCGCGATGTTCACCACTGGCGACAGCACCTGCCGGACTCCTCTGCTCCGCGCCTCGCGGGCGATCGCGGTGGCGACCTCGCCGACGACAGCGGTGTCCCACGTGGCCGCCAGCGCGATTGCCGCGGGAAACACGGTCGCACCGCGTCGCATGAGCCCGTGCACCGCCTCCTCGAACGGAATCATCGGCACGCCCAGACGCGTATGCTCGACGAGATAGCGCTGCATGACGTTCTGCAGCTGCGCGTCCGCTTTCGCGTTCGGCGCCGTCCGTGTCTGCAGCCCGAAGACGCCGTGCGAGTAGTCAGCCGCCGAGTCGTCGGTGCGTCCCGGGATCATGAACAGCTGCCAGAACTTCTCCTCGAGCGTCATGCGGCCGAGGAGGTCGCGCACGCGCTCGTCGAGGGGGTGGGTGCTGTCGCGATAGACGGGTGTGGTCTGCGCCCATGCACCTGGCGTTACGGCAACGACGAATAAGACCGCCAGGGTCACGTACAGCCGGAACTGCAGATGCATGCGGATACGAGATGAGGTATGTACGTGAAGAACCAAGGGCTTCTGGTGAGATGCCTGCAGGACTCCATATAATTGGCGCGCCAAACGAAAGGGGCCTATGCACAGGCAAACCAGCGTTGCCATGGCGGTTTTCGCAATTCTCGCCACCGCTCGACTCCACGCGCAGGAGCACGGGCGACGGGACTTCGATGGCGCATGGCGGTTCCACCTGGGTGATGCGCAGGGCGCTGAATCTCCGGCGTTCGACGACACCGGCTGGCGCGCGCTCGACCTGCCACACGACTGGAGCATCGAAGGACAGTTCAGCGAGACGAATCCCGCCGGCGTCGGCGGCGGAGCACTGCCCGGGGGCATCGGCTGGTATCGCAAGACATTCACGGTCGCGAAGTCGGACAGTGGGAAGCTCACGTTCATCGACTTCGACGGCGTGTATCGCAACAGCGAGGTGTGGATCAACGGCGAATCGCTGGGCAAACGCCCGTATGGATACAGCTCCTTTCGGTATGAGCTGACGCCACGTCTGCGCTACGGCGCGCCCAACGTGATCGCGGTACGCGTCGACAATTCCCAGCAGCCCAACTCGCGCTGGTACTCGGGATCCGGGATCTACCGCAATGTGTGGCTCGTTACGACGGATCCGGTGCACGTCGACCACTGGGGCACGTACGTCACCACGCCGTCGGTCACCGCGAGCGCCGCCACCGCGCACATGCGCGCCACAATCCGCAACGAGACCGCTGCGGATCGCGACGTCGTCGTGCGCACCACGGTCTACGACTCCGCCGGACGCCGCGTCGCCGAGTCGTCGACACCGGCTCGAGTCCCGCGCGATTCGACCATCGAGGTCGCGCAGGATCTCTCCGTCCGCACACCGGCCCGATGGTCGCTCGAGCGGCCCTACCTGTATCGCGCCGTCACGCGCGTCTTGTGCGGCACCCGCGTGTGTGACGAGTACGCGACGCCGTTCGGCGTCCGGAGCTTCGTCTTCGACCGCGAGAAAGGGTTTTTCCTCAACGGCCAGCACCTGAAGATCCGCGGCGTCTGCCTCCATCACGACCTCGGCGCGCTCGGCGCGGCGTTCAACACGCGCGCGATGGAGCGGCAGATCCAGCTCATGAAGGCGATGGGGGCCAACGCCATTCGCACCTCGCACAACCCGCCCGCACCCGAGCTGCTCGATCTCGCCGATCGCATGGGCATCATCGTGATGGACGAGGCGTTCGACATGTGGAAGATCGAGAAGACGCCCTTCGACTATCACCTCGACTGGGACCAGTGGCACGTTCGCGACCTCACGGACATGGTGCTCCGCGACCGCAACCACCCGAGCGTCTTCATCTGGAGCATCGGGAATGAAGTGATGGAGCAGTGGACGGATACGATCCCCTCCGCCGCCCCCATCGCGCTCGAGCTGGCGGGGATCGTCCGGCGCCTCGACCCCACGCGCCCGATCACCAACGCGAACAACAACGGCAGCGTGAAGAATCCCGTCCTGCTGTCGCGCGCCACGGATCTGGACGGGCACAACTATCACCACGAGAAGTGGCCCCAGCTTCCGGAGCTGTTTCCGGGCCACTCGTTCATCATCACCGAGGCGATGTCGGCGCTGAATACGCGCGGCAAGTATGAGCAGCCGTCGGACAGCATCGCCGCCTACGAAACGCCGTACGTGAAGAATCACGGGCCCCAGCCACCGGCCGACGGTCACGTCTCCGCCTACGACGACCGCTACGCGTTCTGGGGGTCGCTGCACGAGACGTCCCTCAAGCTCTTCGAGAAATACGACTTTCTCTCCGGCATCTTCATCTGGCAGGGCATCGACTACCTCGGCGAGCCGACGCCGTATGAGTGGCCGGCGCGCAGCTCATACTTCGGCATCGTCGACCTCGCCGGCTTCCCCAAGGATCCGTACTACCTCTACCAGAGTGAGTGGACGACGCGTCCCATGCTGCACCTGTTCCCGCACTGGAACTGGAGCGCCGGCGACACCATCGACGTGTGGGCATACACGAACGGCGACGACGCCGAGCTGTTCCTCAATGGCAAATCGCTCGGCGTGAGACGAAAGACCGCCGAGATGCGCCACCTCGTCTGGCGCGTGCCGTATCAGCCCGGGACGCTCCGAGCCGTCGCGCGTGCGCGCGGCAGGACGATCGCCACCGCGACGGAGACCACCACCGGCCGCGCCGTGCGTGTGAAGCTCACCCCCGATCGGCCGGTGATCCGCGCCGACGGCAAGGATCTGTCCTTTATCACCGTCACCGCGGTGGACGCGAGCGGCGCCGACGTTCCGACGGCCGACAATCTCGTGCGGTTCGCGATCCAGGGCGCCGGCACCATCGTCGGCGTCGACAATGGCGACGAAGTGAGTCACCTGCCGCTCAAGGGTGACAGCATGCGGCTGTTCAACGGCAAGGCGCTCGTGATCGTGCAGTCGCAGCGCAGCCCGGGTGCCGCTACGATCACCGCAACGTCCGATGGTCTCACGAATGGTACAACTACCGTGTCGACCCGTCGCTTGTCACCTGTCACCCGTCGCCCGTGAGCACCATCGATTGGGTCATCATCGCGGCCTACCTCGGCCTCGTCCTCGGCATCGCCGGCTGGGTATTCACGCGCCGCCGCCAGCACAACGCCGAGGACTACTTCCTGGCGGGCCGGCATCTCGGATGGTTCGTGGTGGGCGCGTCCATCTTTTCGTCGAACATCGGCTCCGAACATGTCGTCGGACTCGCGGGGTCCGGCGCCACGAGCGGTGTTGCGCTGGCGCATTACGAGCTGCACGCGTGGTGTCTGCTCGTGCTGGCGTGGGTCTTCGTGCCGTTCTACATGCGGTCGCGTATCTACACGACGCCCGAGTTTCTCGAGCGCCGTTTCTCGCCGGAGTCGCGCTGGACGCTGTCGGCGATCTCGCTGGTGGTGTTCGTGCTCACGAAGATCGCGGTCGGCATCTTCGCCGGCGGCGTCGTGTTCGCGGCGCTCCTGCCGGAGGTGCACCTCACGCTCGGCAGCGTGACGCTCAACAGCTTCTGGATCGGGAGCATCGTGGTCGTGCTCCTCACTGGCGCGTACACGGTGGCGGGCGGCATGCGCGCGGTGGCCTACACCGACACGATGCAGGCGATCATACTCGTCGTCGGCTCGGCGCTCCTCACCTACTTCGGTCTCCAGAGGCTGGGAGGCTGGGGACAGCTGCGTGCGACACTCGCGCCGGACCTGTTCAACCTGTGGAAGCCGCTCATCCCCGCCGGCATGCACGGAACGTGGGCGCCGGTGAAGGAAACCGCCCGCATCGCCTGGTACTTCAACAGCAACTATCCGTGGATCGGCATGCTCTTCTGCGCACCGATCGTCGGGCTGTGGTACTGGACCACGGACCAGTACATCGTGCAGCGCGCGCTCGGTGCGCGGAACGAGCAGCAGGCGCGTCGCGGCAGTATCTTCGCGGCATACATCAAGCTGCTCCCGGTGTTCATCTTCATCATTCCGGGAATGATCGCGATCGCGCTGGCGCGGCGTCATGCGGTGCCCGCGCTCGATCACCTCGTGCGTCCGGACGGCAGCGTCGACACGCTCGCCGCTCAGGGCGTGTTCCCGCTCATGGTCGCGCACGTGCTTCCCGTGGGGATTCGCGGTCTGGCCGTCGCGGGCATGCTGGCCGCGCTCATGGGATCACTCGCGGGCGTCTTCAACGCATCGTCGACGCTCTTCACGATGGACATGTACAAGAAGTGGCGGCCGGCGGCGTCGCAGGAGCGGCTCGTGTGGGTGGGCCGCGTGGTCACCGTCGTGATGGTCGTTCTCAGTCTGCTCTGGATCCCCGTCATCCAGGGCGGACGTGGACTGTACGAGTATCTCCAGGGCGTGCAGGCCTACTTTGCGCCGCCGATCTTCGTCGTCTTCTTCCTCGGCATCTTCAACAAGCGGCTCAACGCCAAGGGTTGCCTTGCCGCGCTCGCCGTGGGCTTCGTCCTGGGCATGCTGCGCCTCGCGATCGACACACCCGTGGCGCTGGGCATGGCCGGCTACGAGAACGGCTACACGCCCGGTTCGTTCCTGTGGGTGATGAACAACATCTACTTCCAGTATTACAGCCTGCTCATCTTCATCGTTTGCGTCGTGGTGATGATCGCCGTGAGCTACGCGACGGAGCGACCACCGGAGGCGCAGATCGCGGGGCTCACCTACGGCACCGCTACCGCCGCCGATCGTCAGGCGACGCGCGCCAGCTGGACGCGAGGCGACGTAATCGCGTCGGGCGTGGTGCTGCTCCTGATCGCTGCGGCTTACCTCTACTTCACCGGATAGCGGCGCGGTATCGGAGGACCGTCCGCGTCACCGAGTGCGGACGGCGTTCGCGGCATCAGGACGTCAGCGAGTCGAGCGGCCGAGGAACAGGCGAGCGCCGTTTCTTTCGGGGCCGCCCGATTGGTCGACGCACCTTTCGCGTCTGCTTCCATTCCGAGACGTTGCCGCCGTGCATCATGATGAGGCCTTCGATGACGAGCAGGGTCTCCATTCCCTTCTCGAATTCCTTGGCGAGACTCGACGTCGCGTCAGTGCGACGCTGCCGCGCTTTCATCGCGGTGCGTGAGGTGAGCGCGAGCTCGCGGGCCTTGCGCCGGAACTCCCTGAGGAATTCTCGCGAGCAGCCCGCGCTGCTCAACAGTCGCTGGTGCGGGATCAGCGCGTCGGCCATGCGTAGCGCCGCGGTCGCCACGGTGAACGCGTCGTCGCGGGCGTGCGGCACACGCAGCGCTCGCTCGGCGTCGCCCGAGTACGCGAGGCGCCTGGCGGCGACACGGGCGAGCGGCATCATGTACAAGCGCCGCAGCTCCTTCACGCGCTCTCTGACGTCGCCTGATATGTCGAGCGTCGCCTGCAGCTGGGAGTTGCTCAGCGCCTGGATGCGGTGCGTGGTTGCCTCGAGCGAGCGACGCATGGAGGCCAGCAGAGGCGGTTCCGGCCGAAGCGGATGCTCCTTGAGAAAGCCGAGCACGTTCTGGAAGGCGACCAGTGTGCGCTGTTGTCGCTGCTGCATACTCCTCCCGGATTCGGGTGGCGGCCACGAAGGCTGTTCGGTGTGCGGCTGTCCAAACCGGCGTGGCCTGCGCTGACTTTACGTGGCCGCCGCTCGCGCGCAAGCGAATTTGTAGCTCGCGAGGAGAAACTCAGTTGGGGGGCGTCGCAACGCCGGCGGCCGCCAGCGAAATGGTGCGCGGGCCCGGTGGAATGCGATCACGCATTATTCCTCATGAAGGCGCACGGGATGACAACCAGTCCAGGCCCGGCGAGATCTCCGTTCGGGCGCGCGCGAACTCGACGAAGTGCTGGGGGAATCGGAATTGGTAACTCAAGAGGTAGCGGGCGACACTCACGGAATCCGCACACGCGATATTGGATCACGACGCAGGAATCGCGATTCGTGCCCCCGAGAGCGTCGCGCGTGTCCCGGCCCGCTCAGATGTCGTCAGCGCTGGAACGGAGCGCGCTTCGAATCGGAGGCAAACCTCACTTCAACGATACGAACTTTGCCTCAGGACGGATGTGGATGAGCGTGACCGTCGCGTTCTGCCGCGACGCTCATCGCAGTGCGTTCCTGGCAAAGCACATCGAACTGCGTGGGGGTCGGAAATACGTCACAGGAAGGACAAATCTGCAGCCAGCACGGCAATATCGCGACGCACTCCGCTCCAGCGAGCGCGCCGCTCTGGAGGCCGTTGTACCTGGCCACACCTCCCACGGACAGAGCCTGGTGAACGGCGTTCGCCCCCGAACGCAGAAGGTTGCAGATGGACTACGTCATCGAATCCTTCAGACGTCCTTGGACGTAGGTCGACGTAGCGTTCACGGTGAATGACATGATGAACAACGACGCAATCGAAGCCATCGCGTTCTTCGGCGGAGTAAGTGTTACGGCCTGGGCGGCAGCGTACGCCTGGGGTTTGTGGCTGAAACACCGTTTCGACGACCGCAAGCCGCGCCCGAGCTTGTCCGCACCCGCCGATGAGCGCACTGCACGCCTCGAGTCCGCCGTCGACGCGCTTGCCATAGAAGTCGAACGGATCGGCGAGGCGCAGCGCTACGCGGTGAAGCTCCTCGAACAGAAAATGCCGTCTGTCGCGCCGCGGTAGGGAGCGGGGCCAGCGCCAGCGTACTGCTGTGTTCACAGACGCGAAAGCAACGTCAGGCCTGAATTGAGCTATATTGCATCACGGAGGCGCCCCAACACCGGCGCCGACAATCCAGCGAGCGTTTCCCGGGACCTGGCGAATGCCAGGTCCTTTTTCGTTCGTGGCATAGAGGTTCATGCGTATGCTTGACGATGGGTCCACCGACCGGCTCGACGACGCAGACCTGCTGCATATGGAGCAGACGCATCGGAACGAGTACACCAGACTGCAGCGACACCAGCCCCACGAGCGCGACACGACCTACGGCCTGATCACGGGATCCGCGGCCCTCGTCGCATGCTGGGACCGCTGGCGCACGACGAATCTGGCTGCACGGATGCGCGGCATCCTGCCCCGATGACGTCGGACGAATGGCCTCGTCCATCGCACGGCGCGCATCAGACGTCGGACGACATCGCCGCGCTGCCGGCAGCATTCCCGAGGACGACGCGCGAGTCACCGATGGAAAGCCCTTTCCCGGACTGGCGCGACAGACTCACCCGCAACCTGGCGCGCCGCAGCGACGGCCGCTGGGATCCGCTCACGTGGGTTCACGCCGACGCGCTGCCAACATTGTCCGCACCACTTCTCAAGCCGGTACCACTGTGACGCATCAGCGACAGCATCAGGACTACAACGCCAACAGCGAGTTGACGGACGACGCGCTGGTAGAGCGGGAAGCGTCCGAACATCGCGAGTATCTCCGCCTGGAGAATCGGGAGCAGCAACATCGCGATACGACGTATCAGGCGTTGACCGCTTCGCCGGCCCTCATCCGGGCCTGGGAGCGGTGGTGGGCGACGAAAGTCGCGCGCCGCCTCCGCGGATTGATCTCCTCAGCGTCGCGTGTGCGCGACGCCAGATGATTGCCTCGCAGCGGTATCGCGGTGATGACGACGGCCAGGCCAGGCTCGCGACAACCATGAGACTGCCGGACTTCATCCGCGCGAAGGTCGAGGCAATCCTCGTCGAGTGGGAATCATTTGCGCGCAGTCTGCCGCTCGGCGGATCGATGGACATCCAGGCTCTGCGCGATCACGCAAAGGAAATGCTCGCGGTCATTGCCGATGATCTCGATCAGCCGCAGACCAGCAGCCAGCAGGTCGACAAGGCACAGGGATTATCCGACGCCGGTTCGCGCGCCACTCTCACGGCCGCTCAGCGACACGGTGCGGGTCGGGCGGAGAGCGGCTTCAGCGTCGAGGCGATGGTGGCGGAGTTTCGTGCACTTCGCGCGAGTGTCACGCGCCTCTGGATGGAGCGACGCGAGCAGGCGAACGCTTCCGATCTCCAGGAGCTGATCCGGTTCAACGAAGCCATCGACCAGGCCATCGCCGAGTCGATTACCACGTACACGAAAGAGGTCGCGCAATCGAAGCAGCGGTTTCTTGCGATTCTCGGGCACGACCTCCGGACTCCGATCGGCGCCATCATGACCTCCACGCGCTTCATGCTGGATGCCGCCGAACTGTCCGAGCCGTGGCTGACGCTAGTGGCGAACATGGCAAGCACGGCGCGACGGATGAATCGACTGGTCAGCGATCTGCTCGAGTTCACGAGGAGCCGATTCGGCGACAGCATACCGATCAATGCCGCCCCGATGGACGCGGTGCGGATGGTCGAAGATGTGGCCGCCGAAATCCGCGCGTCGTATCAGGGGACGACCGTGAACGTCGAGTGGGAGGGAGACACGAGGGGAACATGGGACTGCGAGCGTGTCACACAGGCGGTCGTGAATCTCGTGGGCAATGCCGTACACCATGGTACGCGGGGGACACCCATTGGTATCGTGGTCAGAGGCCGTCCTCACGAAGTCACTATCTCGGTACGCAATGAAGGTCAGGCGATCCCGGCGACCGACATGCGGCGCATCTTCGACGGGATGAAGCAGCTGGGCGTACCTTCTGGAAAGGACAGACGGCATCTCGGCCTCGGCCTCTACATCGTCGACAAGATCGCGCGCGCGCACGGTGGATCCATCGACGTGGAGTCCGGGCAACACGTGACCGTATTCACGCTGCACCTTCCCCGCGTTTGATGCCTGCCGTGGCGAGCGCGCTCTGACAAGAGTCGCGCTCCCGGTCACTCAGCGCGCAGCGCGATGTTCGGATCGACCCGCGCGGCGCGACGCGCCGGGATGTAGCTTGCCACGACCGCGACGGCGAGCAGTACCGCGGCAACGAGCGCGTACACCGCCGGATCGCGCGCCGACTCCTGGAAGAGCAGCGGCTTCACCCACCGCGCCCCGGAGTACGCGATCGTCCCGCCGATCACGACACCCGCGATACCGAGACGCAATCCCTGCCCCACGACGAGCCCGAGTACGTCGCCCACCTTCGCGCCCATCGCGATCCGCACGCCCATCTCGTGCGTCCGCTGCGCCACGTTGTATGCGATCACGCTGTACAGACCGATCGCCGCGAGCAGCAGCGCCAGCGCGCCGAACGCGACGAATACCGTGGCCCCCACGCGCCACGAGCGCATCTGTCCGCCGATCACGTCGGCGAACGGCGTCACGGTGACATACGACGCGCCGGGCATCAGCGCCTGGAGCGCGCGGCGGATCGTCTCCACCTGGGGACCGGCGTCGCCATGCATCCGCACGAACAGGCCCGCCTGCTGCGGGTGGAACTGTGCCGAGGAGAGATAGTAATGGTAGTTTCTGTCCTCGCTCAGGCTCTGGCTCTTGATGTCCTCGGCCACGCCCACCACATACGTGCACGGCGTGCTGCCTGCCGTCCGTCCATACGTCACGACGCGCACGCATTGCCCGATCGCGTCGGCACCCGGCCACAGCACCTTCGCCATCGCCTCGCTGACCACCATCGCGCCGGGTGCATCCCCCGCGTCCTGCTCGCCGATGCCGCGGCCGCGCAGGATGCGCGTGCCCAGCGTCGTGAAGTAATCCGGTGACACCGCGTCGAGGTAGAACTCGCCCAGGCGGTCCACGGAGTCGACACCCGCGACGCGCAGGTCCACACCGATGCCGTTGCGACCGTCCAGCGTCTTCCAGAATGGGACGCTCATGTGGAGCGCAGCCCGTTCGACGCCGGGCAGAGTCCGTGCGCGCTCGAGCAGTTGTTGCCGCAGGCTCACCGCGCGGGCGCTGTCGAGCTTCACGCCGCGCATGTTGAGCTCCGCGATGAGCACCGGGTTCACGTCGTAGCCCAGGCGCAGGTCGCGCGCGTGCCACAGACTGCGCACGAACAGTCCGGCGCCCACGAGCAGCACCACGGAGAGTGCACCCTGCACCACGAGCAGCACGCCGCGCGTGCGTGAGCGATGCTGCGTCGCACCGCCCTCGCGCGCTCCGGCCTTGAGGTCGTTCGTGAGATCCGCGCGACGGCTTTGCCACACCGGCGCGAGTCCCGTGAGCAGGCCCGCGAGCAGTGCCGCGCCGCCCGCGACGACGAGGGTGCGAGGATCGCGCACGACGCCCGTCGCCGCATCCTGCGGCAGGAACAACGACTTCAGCGCCCCGCCACCCCACTGCGCGGCGAGGAGTCCCGCCGCGCCGCCGAGAAGCGCAAGCAGTACGCTCTCCGTGAGGAGCTGCGTGAGCAGTCGCGCGCGGCTGACGCCGAGCGCCAGTCGAACCGCGATCTCGCGGCGCCGGCGCAGCGCCCGCGCGAGCAGCAGGTTGGCGACGTTGGCGCACGCGATGAGCAGGACCACGAATGCCATCGCGCCCACCAGCGTAGCGACTTTCGCGACGCGGCTCGCATTGGGCCCGCGCTCCGCCAGAACCGACGCAACGATCGCGCGCGGTCGCGCACGTTCGACGGGGGGAATCTCCGGACTCGCGTCGCGCTGCACGGCGTAGCTGCGCCGGTAGGCGTTGTTCAGATCGGCGCTTGCCTGCGCAACCGTGACGCCCGGTTTCCGCTCGGCGATCATCTGCGCGAAGTTCCAGTGATACGTCTGCCACCATTCGTCGCCGGGCTCGCCCTGGTATCCCGACGTGGCGGCGTACGAGCTGATGGGGATGTAGACCGCGGGCGGCAGCGTCGTCGAGAGTCCCGCAAATCCTGCGGGTGCGACGCCGATGACCGTATATATGGTAGGACCGATCTGGAGACTCGCGCCCACGGCGTCACTGCGCGCGCCGAAGCGCACCTGCCAGAGTGCGTGGCTCAGGACGACGACGGGCGTTCCGTTCGGTGGCGTGTCTTCGCGCGACGTGAAGTAGCGGCCGATCGTGGCGGGCGCGTCGAAGAGCTCGAAGAAGCTCGCGTTCACCGCCGCCACCTGCATCTCGCGTGCGTCGTCCCCGACGCCCACGGCCATCGTCTGCGTGGTGAATGCGGCGGTGTGCGCGAACGACGTGGTCCACCGGGCGAGCTCCAGGTAGCGTCCGTACGACATGCCGGGCCACACGCCCTCACGCCCGCGGTCGCTCTGCGCGACGTACACGCGATTCGTCAGCTCCGGGTGCGCAAGCATCGGCGGTGCGCGAAACAGCAACCGGTCGACGATGGAGAAGATGGCCGCGTTGGCACCGATGCCGAGCGCCAGCGTCAGCACGACGGCGATGGTGAACCCGGGTCGTGAACGCAGCCCGCGCGCCGCATAGCGAATGTCCTGGAGCAGATCGTCCACCCAGCCGAAGCTCCAGAGATCGCGACTGTTCTCCATGTGAGAGGTCATGTTGCCCAGGGTTTGCCTCGCGTCTCGTTCAGGTTGGTCGCGCTGGAGCATCGCGTGGTGAAAGCGCAGCTCCTCGTCGAGCTCCTGCGTGAGCTGGTCACGACGCAGACGGTCGCGCAGACGGTTCCACACCTCGGTGAGCGTCACGTGGCGCCTCGCATCACACGCTGGATCGCTGCGATCAGCTCGCCGAAGCCGGCCTCCTCCTGCCCCAGCTGCTCGCGTCCCTCGGCCGTGATCGTGTAGTAGCGCGCGCGCTGGTTGTTGGGCGTGCGTCGCCATTCTGCCTTGAGCCAGCCGCGCTGCCGCAGGCGCTGGAGCGCCGGATACAGCGAGCCCTCGTCCACCTGCAGCACGTCGCGGGACAACCGCTTGATGTGCTGCGCGATCCCGTAGCCGTGCATCGGCGACACGCTGAGCGTCCGAAGGATCAGCATGTCGAGCGTGCCGGGCAGCAGATCGCGTTTGCCAGAGGCCATAGACTATCTATGGCTTGTCTCGCATCTCCTGTCAAGAAAGACATAGCCGCTTCGCGTCGGATGCAGTCCGTCCTGTCACCGGAATGGCGACTCGCGGTTGAGCCGGCGCGCGTCGCCGCGCACTTTTGCCGACCACCCACGACACGCACGACCACCCACGAGAGGATTCTCATGCAACGCTCGCTTGCCCTTCTCCTGATCGCCGCGCCACTCCTTGCGCAGCAACAGCAGTCCGCTGAGCCGGTCAACGTCGCGGTGGCTGCGGCGCGCGCCAACTGGATGGGCGCGCACAACTACATCGTCCGCTCGGCGGAGCAGATGAGTGAAGCCGACTT
>DATFHG010000216.1:0-15828 GCA_035248725.1 Gemmatimonadaceae bacterium
CCGCCCCCTGCGGAATCCGCGCGAGCACGCCACCGCGCGCGGACTGCTCCAGGTAGCGGTACGTGAGCCACGCGAGCACGAGCGCAACCGCGGACCACGCCAGTCGACCGGCGACGCCGATGCGTGGATCGAGCACGGCACCCAATCCAACCAGCGGCCAGTGCCAGAGATACCACGCGTACGACATCCGACCCAGCCAGCGCAGCCACCCGGCGCCGAGCGCTTTGGAGATCGGGCTGTCCGGCATGACGTCGCCGCCGACCAGCAGCGCCACGGCGCCCAAGGCCGGCAGCAGGGCCGCGACGCCCGGATACGGCGTCATCCGATCGTACAGCGCGAGCGACAGCACAATCGCGATGCACCCGGCTGCCTGCACCATCGTCCACGTCCGCGATCCCGTGAGCGTACGCTCGCGCAGGAGCAGCAACGCGCCGGCGCCGAGCGCAAACTCCCACACGCGCGTCGGCATCAGGTAGAACGCCCATTGCTGATGGACGTGCGTAAGCCATACGCACGCCGCGAACGAGAGCGCGGCCGCGCCGGCGATGGCGGCGCGCGACCGCGTGCGCTGCCAGGCGGCCAGCAGCAGCAGCGGCCAGACGAGATAGAACTGCTCCTCGACGGCCAGCGACCACGTGTGCAGGAGCGGGTTGTCCGACGAGCCGAAGTAGTCGCGGGCTTGCTGGGCGAAATGCACATTGCCCGCATATAGTGACATCGCGCGCGCGGTGGCGGTGATCGATGGGCGGTCGATCGGCGCGTACACCCACATGACGATCGCGAGCGTCACCAGCAGAACGACGAGTAGCGCCGGGAGGAGGCGCAGCGCGCGCCGTCCGTAAAACGCGCTCACGTCCACAGTGCCGCTGGCGTCGAGCTCGCGCATCAGGAGTCCGGTGATGAAATAGCCGGACAGGACGAAGAAGACGTCCACACCCACGAATCCGCCGCCGAGCCATGCCACGTTTGCGTGGAACAGCACCACGAGCAGGATGGCGACTCCGCGGAGCCCCTCGATGTCTGGACGGAACTTCTGCGCTTCACCGGCCATGGGACGGATTACGGATCGAACGTCCTCTGGGTTGCAGCGCCGCAATACCTTGACATTCGACAACAAGAACGACACGTTGTTGTCGAACGTCAAGGTATCAGGGCCTCACGCATGGCGAATCGAACCGACCTCCTCCAGGGCACCCTGGATCTTCTCATTCTCCGCACCCTGCGGCTCGGCGCGCTGCACGGTTGGGGAATATCCAAGCGCGTGCGGCAGCTGTCCAACGACGTCCTGCAGATCAATCAGGGCTCGCTGTACCCCGCCCTGTACCGCCTCGAGGAGCGCGGCCTCATCCAGGCCGAGTGGGGCATATCGCCGGAGGGTCGCAAGGCGAAGTTCTACACCCTCACCGAGAAAGGCCGGGAGGATCTCGCCGAAGAGCGCGCCAGCTGGCGCGCGTTTTCGGGCGCCGTCGAAGCCGTGCTGAGGGCGACATGAGCATCCGCAATCTCTTCCGGCGCCAGGTACGGGACCGGGAAATGGACGCCGAGATGCGCTTTCACATCGACATGGAAGCCGCCGAGCTCGAGCGCACGGGCGTGCCGGCAGATGAGGCGCGACGTCGTGCGCTCGCGTCGTTTGGCGGTGTGCAACGCTACAAGGAGGAAGGACACGAGACGCGCGGCGGTATGCGACTCGAGGAGCTCGGGCGCGATGTGCGATACAGCGTGCGATCCCTGTGGCACAGTCGGGGGTTTGCGGGCGTCGTCATCCTTACACTCGCCCTTGGCATCGCCGCGAACGCGTCGATCTTCAGCGTCGCGAACGGTGTGCTGTTCAAGGCCCTGCCCTACCGCGACCCGGGCAAGCTGCTCGTCATCTGGGACGGCCTCGAGATGGTCGGCGTCCCCGAAGCGTGGGTCACTGGACCTGAAGTCGTTCGGCTGCGCAACGAGCTCACGTCATTCGAGGGCTTTGCGACGATCCGCAGCAGCAGCGCGACGATCGGCTCGTCCGCGGGCGACGAACCACAGCAGGTTCCTGCGTCGCTCGTCTCCGCGAACTTCTTCCAGCTCCTCGGCGTCACGCCGGAGATCGGGCGCTCGTTCGCCGCGCGCGAAGACGCTGCCGGCGCTGAACCCGTAGCGCTGCTGAGCCATCGTCTGTGGACGCAGCGCTACGGCGCCGACCGATCCATCATCGGCAAGCGCGTGATGGTCGACGGCAACGCGACGACGATCATCGGCGTGCTGCCGCAGACGTTCCGCTATTCGGCGCAGAACAGCCTCGGCTCCGCCGCCGATGTCGCGGACGTGTACCTCACTTTCGCGGATACGCTGTCGCGCTTTCCGCGCGGTCAGCATTTCCTCGGCGTGCTGGCGCGTATTCGCTCCGACGTGGGAACGCCACGTGCGCTCGCGGAGCTGGCTGGTCTCGGTCAGCGGTTGAACGAGGAGAACTACGGAAAGGCGGGATTCTCGTTCAAGCCCGTGTTCCTGCAGGAGCGCATGGTGCGCGAAGTGCGGCCTGCGCTGATGGTCCTGCTCGCCGCGGTCGGCGTCCTGATGCTCATCATGTGCGCCAATCTGGCCGTGCTCGCGCTGGTGCGCGCAGCGCGGCGCGAGCACGAGTTGACGGTGCGTCGGGCGATCGGCGCGGGGGCGGCGCGCATCGCGCGCCAGATTCTCACCGAGACGACCGTCCTGTCGCTCGTCGGCGCTGCGGCGGGCACTTTGCTCGGAGTCTGGGCGCTGCGCGGGCTGCTCGCCATGGCGCCGCCGGGACTGCCGCGCCGCGAGGAGATCGGCATCGATGTCACGGTACTGCTCGTGACACTGGGCGTGGCGCTGCTCGTCGGCATCGCGATGGGACTGGCGCCCGTGTTCCATTCATTGCGCGCGGACATCGCGAGCGTGCTGCGCGAAAAGGCGCGGTCGCGGTCCGGTAGCCGCGTGCGACGCACGCTCGTGCTCGCGCAGCTGGCGCTGTCCATGGTATTGCTCGCCGGGACCGGATTGCTTCTCGCCAGCTTCGTGAAGCTGCTGCATCTCGATCAGGGCTTCGATGCGCGGCGCGTGCTCACGGTTCAGCTGATGGCGCCGCGCGCGAAGTACGCCAGCGGGCGGCCCGTCGTCGAGATTTTCCGGCGGTATACGGACGCATTGTCCGCCGTTCCCGGCGTCGTCAGCGTGGGAGCCACCTCCGCCCTTCCGCTGTCCGCGGGCTCCGATCAGAGCGGCGCGTATTTCCCGAGCTCGCCGACAAACACCGGTGATCGCCAGAAGGATCGGCTGCTGGTCGACAACGCGCCCATCACGCCCGGATATCTGCGCACGATGGGCATCGACGTGCTGGAGGGACGCGAGTTCGACGCTCTGAACCTGGACAGCGCCAACGCCAAGGTCGTGATCATCGACGACCTGCTCGCCAGGCGCTATTTCCCTGGCGGAAACGCCGTGGGTCAGTTCATGACGCTGGACGGTGATTCGCTGCGCGTGGTGGGCGTGTCGCGCCACGTGCGCATGTACAGCCTGCAGGATTTTGGACGCGAACAGCTGTGGGTGCCGCACTCGTACACGCCGTATCGCTCGATGACGCTCGTGGTGCGCACCTCCGTCGACCCGATGTCGCTGGCCGGCGCGGCGCGGAACGCGATCCGCGGCGTGGATGCAGCTCAGCCCATCATCAGCATGCGCCTCATGACGGACGTGGTCTCGGACGCACTCGCCGAGCGTCGCCTTGTGTTGACGCTCGTCGGCGCGTTCGGTGCCGCGGCGCTGTTGCTGGCGGCTCTCGGCGTCTACGGCGTGACGGCGAGCACGGTGGCGCAGCGCACGCGCGAGCTGGGAATTCGCGTCGCGCTCGGCGCCGATCGCGGATCCGTGGTGTGGTCCGTGCTCAGCGAACCCGCGCGACTCGTCGGGACTGGACTGGTGATCGGCCTGGCGGGTACGTTCGCCGCCGGACGCGTCGTGGAGCGCCTGCTCTACGGCGTGAAGCCCACGGATCCGCTGACGCTCGCGGCTGTCGCCCTGCTGCTGCTGGGCGTGGCCATCCTCGCGGGCTACATCCCCGCGCGCCGCGCAACGCGCGTCGATCCGATGGTGGCGCTTAGATCAGAGTAGGCCGCGGGTCGCGGGTCGCGGGTCCTACGACCGATAACCCACGACCTACGACCTGCGACCCAGCTCTTAGTAGTCCTGCGGACCCGGGAACGCCAGATTGCTCGCGGCGGAGCTGTAGTACAATCCGCGCAACGTCACCGGACTACGGTCCAGGCCGTACATGAACGCGTTGTACTGATTGCTCTGCTGCATCGCCTGGCCATTGTACCAGACGCGCGGCGGAACATGGATGCACGCGGTGAGCAGGCCGGCGCCCATGAGCGCCAGCACCAGCGCGGCTTTGCGACCCAGCGAGCGAGAATCGGTGCGCATTGGAACCCTCCGTGGTTCAGGAAGTCTGCCCTTGCTCCGGCGACACTGCAAGGACACGTTGTGTCGCCTCCTGCCCCTATCCATGAAACCGCTCCGATCCGCACTTCTTTTTCTGGCGGTCGCCGGCATCCAGCTCGTCGCGCAAGGCCCGGGCCGCGTCGCGGTGCGGGGGCGTGCGCAATGGACGCGCGAGCACGCCCGGGCGTGGGCGGACAGTGCGGGCTGGCTGGTCGGCAGCAATTACATCCCGAACACCGCTATCAATCAGCTCGAGATGTGGCAGGCGGCCACGTTCGACCCCGCGACGATCGACCGCGAGCTCGGTTGGGCCGAAGGGCTCGGCTTCAACACGATGCGCGTATTCCTGCACCATCTCCTGTGGCAGCAGGACTCGGTGGGATTCCTGACGCGCATGGACCAGTTTCTCACCATCGCGGATCGCCATCACGTACGGCCGATGTTCGTGCTCTTCGACGCCGTCTGGGATCCGCTCCCGCACCTCGGCCCGCAACGCGCGCCTTTCCCTTATCTGCACAACTCCGGCTGGGTGCAGAGTCCGGGCGCTGTCCTGCTCGCCGACACCACGCGATACGACGAGCTCCGCGGTTATGTGCAGGGTGTGGTGGGACGCTTCGCGAATGATCGCCGCGTGCTCGCGTGGGATTTGTTCAACGAGCCGGACAACATCAATCGTCCCGCGTACATCGCGTACGAATCACCGAATAAGCCCGCGCTGTCCCTCATACTGCTGCGCAAGGAGTTCGCGTGGGCGCGTGACGTGAATCCGCGCCAACCGCTCACCGCCGCACCCTGGAAGGGCGACTGGGTCGACGCCACACGCATGGCGCCGATCACGGCGTTCATGCTCGACAACTCCGACATCATCAGCTTCCACAGCTACGATCCGCCACAGACCGTGGAACGACTCGTGAGCTCCCTCGAACGCTACGGGCGTCCGATCATGTGCTCGGAGTACATGGCGCGTCCGCGTGGCAGCACCTTCCGCGCGATCCTCCCGATCTTCAAGCGGCGGCGTGTGGCCGCGATCAACTGGGGCTTCGTCTCGGGAAAGACGCAGACGATCTATCCGTGGGACTCGTGGACGCGCGAATACACGGCGGAGCCCGAGGTGTGGTTCCATGACATCTTCCGCGCCGACGGTCGTCCCTTCAGCGCCGCCGAGGTCGCGTTCCTTCGAACCATGACCGGGCGCTGACGCCCGATCAGTTCAGGCTCGTGAGGTACGTGTAGATCGCCGTGAGCTCGTCATCCGTGGCGCGGCCGTAGATCTTGTAGAACATCTTTGTCGAGTCGAGTTGCTTGCCGAAGGGCGTCCGGCCGGTACGCAGCGTCGTGAGGAATCCGTCGCGCGTCCATCCCTTCACCGTGCGCAGCGTGGGTCCCTTGGGCACCACGCCGCCGCCGCCCCCCGTGTAATGCGGGCCGTGACACTCGTCGCATCCCATCCAGCGCACCATGTACTCGCCGTACTCGCGCGTGGGACCTGGCGCCGGAGCGACGATGGTGTCCGGTGGTAAGCCGGGAAGCAGCGGGAGCATGTTCGCGCCCGCGAGAACCACGGTGAGAAAGCTCGGCGCAGGAGGTGGTGTCTCGTTCTTTACGGCCTCCTGCGACCGCAGGAATGCGATGACCGACATCAGGTCGTCGTCGCTGAGATTGCGCACGCGTTGCGCCGACATCACCGGCAGACGATGGCCATTGCGATCCGCCCCGTCGCGTACCGCGCGAAAGATCTCGCCGTCGGTCCACGTCGCCAACGGCCCGGCGGGCGTGAGATTGATGGTGTAGAGATCGCCGAGCGGCATGCCAGCTTCGTCGCTCAGGTTCTTCCCGCCGGAAAGCGGTAGCTCGCCGTTGAGCGTGTGACAGCCGGCGCAGCTGATCTCCGCGAAGTGGCGCCCGCGCGCAATGCGTTCGGCCGTGCGATCGATCTTCAGGTCGCGCACCGCGCGGCCGCGAGGCGCGTACAACATCACGAGCCCGTGCGTGCTGCTGACGCTGATGATCGTCAACACGACGGCGACGATGCCGCCGGCGGCAAGCGCGATCCACTTGCGCGCGCGCCCCGCCGCGCGGCGCGTGCGCCAGGTGAACAGGATGGCGGTGACCGCGAGCGCGATCACGACGACGAAGATCAGGACGTTGGTCAGCATCGGCGGCCAATACTCACGCGCCGGTGGCGTCGCGCAAGAGGACGTACCCCACGGCGCCGGCGCCCACGTCGAGCGCGGCATGCAGGATCATCGCTGGATACAACGAATGCAGCCCGACGACGGCGACCGCGAACACCGCGCCCGCGATGGTCGCGCGCACCACGCCTTCACGTCCGAGGTATGCGTGTGCGATGCCGAACCCCGCTACGCTACCCACGGCGGCGCCCCAGAGGCCCAGCCACGGCGTCAGCGCCCAGAGCACGTAGCCGCGGTAGATCAGCTCCTCGCAGATCCCCGCCGTGAGCGAAAGGCCCATGAACCACCGGCGTTCGGCGACGGTCCGCGGCAGAATGGGGATCGCGTAGCCGAGTCGGGGGCGAAGCTCCGTACGCAGATCATCGTCGGCGCGCGACGCGCTCACGGCCTGTGCAGTCATGAGCAGCGCGACACCGACAACCGCGCCGAGCCCGGTCCACAATCGCCATCCGCTCGGCATCGCGAGCCAGAGAAGCGAGGGCTCACGGACGTAGAACATCCAGAGTGCCGCAACGATCGCGACCGCGCTCCATTGTACCACCATCGCGTTGCGATACAGGGAGCGGCGCGCACCGGGATCCCCCGACGCCAGCTTCGCCCTCGCTCTGGGCCATGCAACGTAGTAGTCCCAGAGCGGATAGCCGACGAGAATCCCCAGCAGCAGGACGTAATCCAGCGATGTCGTCAGGAGTCGGGCAGTGTGTTCGTCAGCCGCTTGTCGAGATCGGCCAGGTAGCCATCGATCGTGCGGAAATGTCCGTACACGAAGCGGGACATGAAGCGGAACATCGGATTGTGCACGGCTCCGTCTTCCGTGATGGTCAGCTGCGTCCCGCCGGCGACCGGTACCAGATCGAAGGTCCAGCTCCCCGTGTACGGCAGGTTCGCGTCGGCGATCGTGAGCACGAACTGCCGGTTCGGCACCGTATGCTCCACGATGTACGTCACTTCACCGGTCATCGCGGCTTCGCGGAACCGCTGCATTCCGTCGGAGTCGGGCAGTATCTGCACACCTTGCACGCCCGATCGCCACTTGGGATACGCCGTGGGAGTCGAGATCTCCTTGAAGATCCGTTCCGGTGTGGCCGAGAACACGCGATCGCGCGTCGCGGTGTGTTGCTCGGGCAGGCGATAGCCGACGATGAAGACGACCGCGAGAATGGCGATGACGGTGAGGCCGAGACGCTTGATAAGACGCACGAATCGAGGGTGGGAGTCATGTAAGACTGCCCCCGCCGCTCCGGCGTAACGCGATTTTCCGCGAATTCCCCCTAGACAGGCTACAACACCTGTCTCTACTCTTGTAGCCAGCCGAGGTGAGTTGAAATTTCAACCGACCCCATGACCAGCCAACAGACCAACGACCGTCTCCAGGGCACGCTCGACCTGCTCGTCCTCAAGACCCTTGCCGGCGGAGGCGCCATGCACGGATGGAGCGTGGCCCTGCGCATCCAGCAGGTGTCCAGGGACGCGCTCCAGATCAACCAGGGCTCGCTCTACCCCGCGCTGCACCGGCTGGAGGACGCGGGCTTCGTCGACGCCGAATGGGGCGTCTCCGACAACAACCGCCGCGCGAAGTTCTACCGTCTCACGGCGCTGGGCAGGAAGCAGCTCCAGGCCGAGACGGAGAGCTGGAAGCGCTTCGCCGACGCCGTCGGTCTCGTGCTGCGATTCGCCTAGACCCGCGCCTCGATGCACTCGCTGTCCCGCCTGACCCGCCGTCTCCGGCTGCTCGTCGCCCGTCGCCGCTTCGAGCGCGACCTCGATGACGAGCTGCGCTTTCACATGGAGATGAGCCATGCCGTCCATCTCGCGCGCGGCGCATCCGTGGAACACGCGCGCGCACTCACCCACAAGGAGTTCGGCTCCATGGATCGCTTCAAGGACGAGGTACGCGACGCGCGCGGCCTCAGCTTCACGGATGACCTTGCCCGCGACGTGCGCTTCGCGTTGCGCGCGCTGCGACGCACGCCGGGGTTCACGGCGATCGCGCTGCTCACGTTCGCGCTCGGCATCGGCGCGAACACCGCGATTTTCTCGATCGTCAACGCGGTGCTGCTGCGTCCCCTGCCGTACGCCAACGCTGGTCGCGTCGTCCGCATGTACGAGACGTTGGGCGGTGCGAAGGAGCGCGGGAGCGTCTCGGTCCCGAACTGGCGCGACTGGCAGCAACAGCTCCGAAGCTTCGAGTCGGTGGGTGGCTTCCTGACCTCGCGCGCAATCGTCGACGGTGATGGCTCGGCCGAGCCGATGCGCGTGCGGCTGACGTATGTCACGACGAACGTGCCGTCGATCCTCGGTGCGCATCCGCTGATCGGCCGCCTGTTTCAGTCCGACGAGCAGGCGCGCGGTCGCAATCACGTGGTGCTGCTCAGTGAAGGCTTCTGGCGCAGCAGATTCGCCGGGTCTTCCGCGATCATCGGCCAGACGCTGCGACTGGAGGGCGAACCGTACACCGTGATCGGGGTGATGCCCTCCGCGTTCAATTTTCCCGATGGAGCGCGGACGACGGATCTGTGGTCGGTGTTCATCCCGCCCGAGCGGGCCGAAGATCCGCGCGCGCGTGGCTGGCACTGGATCCAGGTGCTCGGGCTGCTCAAGCCGGGCGTCACGGTCGACCAGGCGGACATGGAGCTGAAGCAGGTCGCCGCGCGCCTCGAGCAGCAGTACCCCACGCAGCAGACGGGGCGCAGTGCAATCGCACTCTCGATGCAGGAGGACATCGTGGGCGACGTCCGCCCGATGCTCGTGGTATTGCTTGGCGCCGTCTTTCTCGTGCTCCTCATCGCCTGCGCGAACGTCGCGAACCTGCTGCTCGCACGCAACGCGACGCGCCAGAAGGATGTCGGCGTGCGCCTCGCGCTCGGCGCCAGTCGCGGGCAGATCACCCGCCAGTTCCTGACCGAGAGCATCGTGCTCGCCCTCGTGGGCGCGGTGCTCGGACTCGGGGTGGCGCGCGGGATGCTCGGCGCGCTCGCCGCCGTGGGCGCGGAGTGGCTGCCCGTGAGCGGCTCGATCCCGATCGATTGGCACGTGCTCGCCGCGCTGATCGCCATGGCGCTGCTCTGCGGACTCGCGTTCGGCCTCGCGCCCGCACTGCAGGTGTCGCCGAAACGGATGCAGGGATCGCTGCAGGGTATGTCGATCCGGACCACGGCGTCGGGCGAGATGCGACGCTTCCGGAGCGGACTGGTGGTGGCGCAGATCGCGCTGTCGCTCATGCTTCTCGTGGGTGCGGGCCTGCTCATGCGCGCCTTCGTCGCGCTGCAATCCACTGATGCAGGGCTGGATCCCGACCGCGTGCTGACGGCCAAGATCGCGGTGCCCAGGCGGTTCACCGCGGACGGCACCGAAGCGACCGCGCTGCTGCGGCCGTTCCTCGATCGCATCCGCGCGATCCCCGGGGTGAAGGCGGCGGGCATGACGTCGATGACGCCCATCGAGGAGACGGGACTCCAGGCGAGCTTCTGGATCGATCGCCGCGCGTGGCCGGAACCGGGCAACGAGCCGAACGTCGAAGTCCGCTCCGTGAGTCCGGGGTTTCTGCCCGCGCTCGGTGTTCGATTCACCCGGGGGCGCGATCTCGTCGAGAGCGACGATTCCACGAGCATCGCGAAGGCGGTGGTGAACGAGGCGCTCGTGCGCCGCCTGTTGCCCGGCGAAGACCCCATCGGACGCCATTTGCTGCAAGGCAACGCGGAGCGGCATTTCGATTTCGAGATCGTCGGTGTGGTGGCCGACATGAAGCAGTCGGGGCTCGACGTTCCCGCGATGCCCGAGATCTACACGTCGTACAACGATCCGCGCATCGACTGGACGGGCGGCGACATGTCGCTCGTGGTGAAGACGGCGGTGCCGGAGGTGACCATCGTGTCACAAGTGCGCAGCGCGCTGCGTGAGGTGGCGCGCGACGTCGCCCTGACGAACGTCCGCCCGATGCGCGAGGTGATCGAGCGGTCCCTCTCGCAGCGACGGCTCACGTTGTTCCTGTTCGGCGTGTTCGCGGCGGTGGCGCTGGCGCTCGCCGCGTCCGGGTTGTACGGGGTGATCTACTACATCGTCACGCAACGCACGCGCGAGATCGGCATCCGGGTCGCACTCGGCGCGGATACCATGCGCGTGATCCGCCTCGTGCTCGGCCACAGCGCGCTGCTGGCTGGATTGGGAATCGGGGCCGGTCTCGTGGGCGCGCTTCTCCTGTCGCGATTGCTGACGGGCCTGCTATATGGCGTCACGCCGCACGATACGGTGACCTTCGTCAGCGTGCCGGTCGTGCTCGCGCTCGTCGCGCTGCTCGCCGCGCTGGTTCCGACACGCCGGGCGACGCATGTGGACCCGGTCATCGCGCTGCGGTCGGAATGAGGTGACGGCCGGGCCATCCTGTGGCCTGGCCTGTCGGCCGCCGGCGGATTGACAGCGCGCGCGACGTACGCCATCCTGCCCCCATTACCTGGTACGGGGAAAGGCATGGCACGCGAACCGCTGGATTTGCTGCAGGGCACGCTCGACGTGCTCGTGCTGCGCACGCTGTCGTGGGACACGATGCACGGCTACGCCATCAGCCGCTGGATTCGTGAGCGCACGCAGGGCGTGCTCGAGATCGAGGACGCACCCCTGTACAAGGCGCTGCACCGGCTCGAGCGCGACGGCGCGGTGACCGCGTCGTGGGGACTGTCCGAGAACAATCGGCGCGCGCGCTACTACGCCCTCACCGCGCGTGGCCGCCAGCGGCTCAAGTCCGAAGAGTCCGCGTGGCGGAGGTACGCCGAAGCCGTCTTCCGCGTGCTGGAGCCGGCATGACGCCGCGCCGGCTGTTCACGCTGCCCTGGCGATCGCGGGCGCACATCGCGACGGACGTCGACCGCGAGATCGCGTTTCACGTGCAGTCACGCGTGGCCGAGCTCGTGGCGGCGGGAGTGTCGCGGGAGGACGCTGAGCGCCGCGCGCTGCGCGAGTTCGGCGACGTCGAGGATGCACGGGAATACCTCATCCATCTCGATCGCGGCATCGAGAACACGCAGCGCCGGAGAGAGCACATGCGGGACTTATGGCGGGACGTTCGCTACGCGTTTCGTCGCATGCGCGCGGCACCGGTGTTCACCGCCACAGCGATCGCGACGCTGGCCCTCGGCATCGGCGCCAACACAGCGGTCTTCAGCGTGGTGGAGGCCGCGCTCCTGCGTCCCCTTCCCTACCCCAATGCGGACCGCGTGGTGGTTGCCTACACGGTGGCGTCGTTCGGCAACTTCGCCACGTCGCCGCCGGATTTCTTCGACTGGAAATCGCAGACGCGATCGTTCGACGAGATGAGCGCCATTTCCGCGTATCCACGAACCGTCACCGGGCGCGGGGAGCCGCAGTCGATCGCGGGCGCCAACGTCACGCACGGTTTCTTCCAGACGTTCGGGGTGACGCCAGTCGTTGGACGAGTGTTCACGGCCGATGAGGAACACTACGGCAACACGCAGTACGTGGTGATCGGCTACGACCTGTGGCAGCGCATGTTCGGCGGCCGGGACGACGTCGTCGGCCAGAGCCTGGAGATCAACGCGAAGCGATATCTCGTGGTCGGGGTGATGCCGAAGCAGTTCTCGTATCCCGGGCGCACGCAGTTCTGGATGCCGCTCGCCTTCAGCGCGCACGACCTCGAGACGCAGCGTGGCGCGCACTACCTGGACGTCGTCGCGCTCCTGAAGCGGGGTGTCGCAGCGTCCGCCGCGAGTGAAGATCTCGGCGGCGTGATGCAGCGCCTCGCGGCCACGTACCCCAACACGGACAAGGAATACATTGCCACCGTGGCGCCGCTCCGCGACGCGCTGGTCGGCGGCACGCCGAAGCGGGCGCTCATGGTGCTGCTGCTCGCGGTCGCGTTGGTGGCTCTGATCGCGTCGGCCAACGTCGCGAACCTGGTGCTCGCGCGCGGCACGTCGCGCCGTCGCGAGATGGCCGTGCGCCTGGCACTCGGCGCCACGCCCCGCGACCTCGCCTACATCGCGCTCACGGAGAACGTCGTGCTCGCGCTGCTCGGCGGCCTCGCTGGACTGCTGCTCGCGACGGTGTTGTCCGGCGCGCTCGACGCCCTGCGACCGGGCGCGCTGCGCGACGTGGGAGACTTGCACATCAGCGCGATGACCGCGGCCTTCACACTCGCGGTCTCCATGCTGGTCGGACTCCTGTGCGGGCTGGCTCCGGCGCTGCACGCCGCGCGTCGTACGTCACTGCAGCCGGCGCTTCAGGCCGGCGGACGCGCGGACACGGGCGAGCGGCGGACGAACGCGTTGCGTGCCACGCTCGTCGCGTGCGAGATCGCGCTGTCCCTGGTGCTGCTCTCGGGCGCGGGGCTGCTCACGAAATCCTTCGCGCGGCTGCAACACGTGGACGCCGGATTCGACGCCGAGAATCTCCTCGTCTATACGGTCTCGCTCCCCGAAGCGCGTTACGCGACCGGGGAGCGCATTGCGGCCACGTTCTCCGACATCGTCCAGCGCGCCGGCGCAGCGCCTGGCGTGAAGTCCGTGGGCCTCATGTCCATGCTGCCGCTCGACGGCGGCTTCTTCAGCATCAGCACCCATTCGATCGACGGCGCGGTCTTTCCACCCGACAATCAGCCGGGCACGCAGATCCGTATTCTGGCTCCCGGAACGCTGGGAACGCTGGGCATCCGTCTCGTGCGCGGCCGCGACGTCGCGGAATACGACCGACTCGGCAGTCAGCGCGTGGTGCTGGTGAACGAAGCGGCGGCGCGGCGGCTCTGGAAGGAAGTCGATCCGATCGGTCACACCATCAGCATCTCCACACGCTTCGGCGATGATACGTCGCGCGCAGCCGGCACCGTGGTCGGCATCGTGTCGGACATCCGTGACCGCGCGCTCGGATCGCCGCCCAGCGCGACGGTGTATTTCCCGCACGCGCAGGCGCCGTGGTCGGACATGAACGTCGTCGTGCGCCCGGCGGCCGGAATCGCGGCCGCGTCGCTCACCTCGACGCTGCGCGCGCAGCTGCATGCGGTGGACCCTCTGCTGCCGATGGTGGATGCGCGCACCATGGACGACGTGGTCCGCGGCTCGGTGGCGCAACCACGTTTCGCGACGCTGCTCATGGGCATCTTCGCCGCACTCGCGGTGGTGCTGGCGCTCATCGGCGTGTTCGGCGTCATGGCGTACATGGTGGGTCAGCGGTCGCGCGAGATCGGCATACGCATCGCACTCGGCGCGTCGGGAGGTCGTGTCGTTCGGGAAACGCTGGAGCGCGCCGCCATTCCCGTTTTCGCGGGTGTGCTGGCGGGCGTGCTCGTCACGTTTGTCTCCGTGCGTGCGCTGACGCGGCTCTTGTACGACGTGCAGCCGCACGATCCACTGGTCATTGGCGGGCTGACGCTCGCGCTGGTCGCGGTGGCCCTGCTCGCGGCGTATCTGCCCGCACGCCGCGCGAGTAGCGTCGATCCCCTCACCGCGCTGCGTGCCGATTAGGAGGCGCCAGGTGTCGACCTGAGCGGCATTCGTTCGACGTGTTGTTGAACGTCACGTTTCGCTGGATACTTCAAGATGCCGAAACCCGCGCCATTTCTCTGGTTCGACACGCCGGCCGAGGGAGCCGCGTAAAATCGGCCGATGACGAAGGAGCGTGCCGAAGTCCTCAGCATCGACGGCCGGGAGGTCCGGGTCAGCAATCCGGACAAGCTGTACTTCTCGCGCGGTGTGAAGCTCACCAAGCTCGAGCTGGTCGAGTATTACCTGTCGGTGGCGCCCGGCGCGATCGCGGGCATTCGCGATCGGCCGCTCGTGCTCAAACGGTTCGTGAACGGGGCACACGAGCAGGCCTTCTACCAGAAGCGTGCGCCGGAGCCGCGCCCGGACTGGATCCGGACGGTGGTGCTCTCGTTCCCATCCGGGCGCACCGCGGAGGAGGTCGTCGTCGACGATGCCGCCGCGCTGGCGTGGGTGGTGAATCTCGGCTGCATCGAGCTGCATCCGCATGCGGTGAGTGCCACCGACCTGGATCATCCCGACGAGCTGCGCATCGACCTGGATCCGGTGCCCGGCGTGAAGTGGGATGCGGTGCGCACGGTGGCGATGGAGGCCAGGACGCTGCTCGAGGAGTTGGGGCTGCGCGGCTGGCCGAAGACGAGTGGTTCGCGCGGGATGCACGTGAACGTACGGATCCAGCAACGGTGGTCCTTCACGGAGGTGCGCCGGGCCGCACTGGCGTTTTCACGCGAGATCGAACGGCGCGTGCCGAAGCTGGCGACGTCGAAGTGGTGGAAGGAAGAACGCCATGGCGTCTTTCTGGACTACAACCAGAACGCGAAGGATCGCACCACGTGCTCCGCGTACTCCGTGCGTCCCCTGGACGACGCGCGCGTCTCGACACCGCTCGAGTGGGACGAGGTGCCCGATTGCGAGCCGGAAGACTTCACGGTGCTCACCGTGCCGAAGCGGTTCGCGAAGATCGGTGACCCGCATGCCAACATGGACGCAGCCGTCGGCTCCCTCGAAGGACTGCTGGAGCTCGCGGCGCGCGACGAGAAGTCCGGTCTCGCGGACGCACCCTGGCCTCCGCACTTCAAAAAGATGGACGGCGAGGCAAGCCGCGTTGCTCCGTCTCGCGCCCGGGGCACCGCCAAGAAGGTGGGCGCGAGAAAGACTACGAGCGGACCGACACGCTCGAGCCGGATGCCGCTGATCGTGATCGCAAACTCGCCGAGCAAGGACGCCGCGCTCGATGGGCTGGAGCGGTGGAAGAAGAAGCACGCCAAGGTCGCCCCGCACCTCGCGCCGGAGGACATCCTCGTGGATTCGATGCGCGGCCGTTCATCGACCTGGACACGCATTCGCGTGAATCTCAAGAACGTGCCCGCCAAGCTCCGCCCGAAACAGGGAACGCCGGATCCGGATGACGATCCGACGCGGGGGTGGCGCTAGCCGAAGATTTCTTCCAGCTCCTGCGGTGGTACCACCTCGAGCTGCTCGTATGTGCAATCGCTCGGCTTCTTGTCCTCGCGCCAGCGGCGGAATTGCGCGGTGTGGCGGAAGCGGTCGCCCTGCATGTGATCGTAGGCGACTTCCACCACGAGCTCAGGACGCAACGGCTCCCACGACAGGTCCTTCCCCGCACTCCAACGGCTTTGGGCGCCTGGACGACGCTGCCCCGCTTCCTGGTCCGACTGCCAGTCCGCCCATTCGCGCCA
>DATFHG010000217.1:0-6338 GCA_035248725.1 Gemmatimonadaceae bacterium
CAGCAGCCGGGCGAAGGTGCCCTTGCTCGTGACGCCCGTGACGATGGCGTCGAAGCTCTGGCCAACGCGCTGACTCAGCAGATCCGCCGCGGCGACCTTTCGCATGTGACGCTCGACCTTCTGCGCCGCGTCCTCGCGATCAGTGCAATGCGCAGCGATGGCTGCGAGCTCGTCGTTCGTGTACGGCTGCTTTGCGCCGGCGAGCGCCGTCTTGAGCAGACGATGCTGGACGAGATCGGCGTAGCGGCGATTGGGCGCGGTCGCATGGGAGTAGTCGTCTGCCGCGAGCCCGAAGTGGCCGTCGGTGTCCTTGCCGGGCAGGTCGAGCGCGTATTCGCCGCGCCCCAGCAGCTTCACGATCGCCAACGACAGATCCGGAAAGCGCAGCGGATCCTTCGCGCGGGCCTGCGACAGAAATTGCGCGAGCGCGTGCGAGTCGGGCTCCGGCGGCAGCGTGCCGCCGTGCTGCCGCACGAGATCCACGATGCGGGGCCAGCGTTCCGGGCGGCGTACGACACGGCGTATTCCCGACGACCCTTTGCTCTCGAGAATCTTCGAGGTCGAGATGTTCGCGGCGATCATGAAATCCTCGATGAGGTCGCGCGCGCGGTTCTTTCTCGTGACCGTGAGGTCGACGACGCGACCGTCCTTCGTGATCGGACGCGCCTCGATCGTGTCGAACTCCAGCGCGCCCGCGCGGCGCCGCTCGTTCTTCAGCTCGCGTGCGGCTTGTGCCTGGATCTGGAGCTGCGCCGCCAGGTTGGCCGGGATGTCCGGAATGGGCGTGTCTGCCGACGGCGGCGGATAATCCGGCGAGGGGAAATTCTTCTCCAGCCAGGCGCCAACGCTCTCGTACGCGAGCTTCGCCTTGTTGCGCACGATCGCGCGATACGCGCTGCGCGAATCGACGCTGCCATCCGGACGCACCACGATGTCGATCACGATGGCGAGGCGATCCTGATCCGGCAGCAGGGAGGTGAGGCCGGCCGAGAGCTGTTCCGGCAGCATCGGGAAGATGGCGACGCCCGTGTACAGCGATGTCGCGTTGGTTTTGGCGTGCAGGTCGATGGCGGAATCGCGCGGGACGAGCGCGTCCACGTCCGCGATCCCGATCATCAGGCGAATCCCGCCGTCCACGCGCTCGGCGTACTCGATCTGATCCAGGTCCTGCGATTCGACGTTGTCGATGGAGGACCAGAGAAGGCCGCGCAGGTCTCGCGCGTCCGTCGGGAATTGCGGTGCGCGCGTGGCAGCGACTTCCCGCTGCACGTCGGGCCCGAAGTCGGGGTCGAAACCCTCGGCGCGCGCGGCGGCGCGCGCCGCCGCCAGCAGGTCGGTCACGCGCGAAAGTTACACGTACCGCGCGATCGACATGCACAGCGCGGCGCCGATCAGGAGGATCGCCACCACGAGCGACGACCAGCGGCCGCGGCTCTGGAGGGCGCGGAGCTCGGCCTGGATCCTGTCGCGCGTTGCGCCGTCGGACGTCATCGTTCCCGCGATGGCCGCCGAGCGCATCATCGCCGGCCGCACGACGATCAGGCCGAAGAGGAACGCGATGACGGCGAGCGCTCCGCCGATGGAGTACGTCTTTCCGACCGGTGAGGCGAAGTAGGCGCCGCCCGGCGCCATGCGCGCGCCGATCATCATGAGTCGCGCGCCCGCGAGCATCGTCACGATTGCCGCGATCGGGAGCGCGGTGAACGCGCCGCGCTTCTGCAGGTTCATTCCCACCTGACTGGCGGCCGGGCCTGCGGCGCCCAGCGCGGGCGCCAGATAGAACGTGTTGAACAGCATCGAACCGACCCAGAAGATACCGCCGAGCACGTGCAGCACCCGCAGGATCAGCAGTTCCGTCATCGTCGTCTCTCTCTGGTTAACTGTCGGGGAGCAGCTCCAACGTGGTTGCCCGGCGCGCCGTCGTCGCAAAGCCGGTCACGTACTGCGCGTTCGCCTTCGTCGTGTACTTCGCGGCGTACGCCGCATCCATCGCCTGCTGCAGCGCGGCGGACCGAACACGCACGGCACGCACGGGCAATTCACCATCGCCGACCTTGATCGCGCCATGCTTTTCGGCCAGGAAGGTGCGGTACCAGCCGTCCTCGCGGTCGTTCCACGGTCGCACGAGCACCCGTCCGTCGACGACCACCACCCAGACGGCGGTGAAACGGTGGACGTCGCCTGCGCGAAGCCGAAAGTACTTTGTCGCCGCGATCTCGGCGAGGACGTCAGCCGGAAATCGTCGTGCGGGCACGGTCGGCTACACGCGCGTCCAGATGCGCGTCTCGAGATCCAGCGTATCCACGAGCCGTTCGGCGAGATTCACGACGTCGACGAAATCGCCGAGCGCGCTTTCCGGTGTCACGGTGCTGGAGAACAATCCCACGTCGAAACGGTCCTTGTTCTGTGGCACGGTGACGAGGAGCGTGTTGGACTTGAAGCACAGTCGCAGCTCAACGCCAAGGAGCGCCTGCGCTTCCATCACGAGCTCCATCAGCTTGGGCGTGATGAGGTAGCGCGCTTCCTGGTCGTCGGTGGAGTACACGCTGAACAGCTTCTCGAAGTCCGGATTCTCCATGAGCACCAGGTCCTTGCTCCGGCGCGACTTCGACTCGCCGAACAGGCCGCCGAGAATCTGGGACTCACTCTCCGGGATGATGACCGTATGGCCCCGGAAATTCTTGTTGAAGTCCAGTTGCACCACGAGGCCATTGAACACGAACGATCCGGCGGTTCCACTGCCACGCGACTGGATGGCGTCCACGGCCCAGATGGCCAGCGATATCGAGCCGGTCCAACCCACGCGACGCCGCGAATTGTTGTCCTTGCGACGCAGGCGGACCTCGTGGAGCGCGAACGGCACCTCGCCTTTCTTGCCGCTCACCTGGTCCTCGCTCTCGAAACGCCCGCCCGTCTCGTTGAACAGGTCCATCGACTCGAACACCGCGCGCGACATCGTGGATTGCTGCGAGTACGACAGCCCCTTGCCGAGCCCCGCGACGATGCGCTTCACGACGATGCCTTTGTAGCTCTGCTTCAACTCCTTGCGGGCGCGATTGGCAAAGAATCCGCCCACGGCAACGGCGAGAAACAGCGGCAGTCGCGGATCTCCACCGAGGGCCACCATCCACACGATGAAGCCGACGCCGCACGCGCCACAGATGACCGTGACGCGCTGGCGGAGTCGCGCGATCTCCGCGTTGATGAAGTTGCAGCCCGCCTGCACCCGGGCGCGCGTGGGTCCGTCGAGCGCGACCCGTTCGATGCTGGGACGTCCCACGGTCTTACGCCTGGAAGAGGCCCTTCATGTCGACGTCGCCGCGTTTGCGCTCGTCGGCCACGAACATGGTACGCGTGCCGAAGTCCATGGATCCCGCGATCAACGAGCTGGGGAAGGTCTGCACGGCGTTGTTGTAGTCGGTGACGGCGGCGTTGTAGCTGCGTCGCGCGGCCGCGAGCTGCTCCTCGACTTCGTTCAACGCGCGCTGCAGCTGGACGAAGTTGTCGCTCGCCTTGAGCTGCGGATAGTTCTCCAGCGTGACGTTGAGCTGTCCCATCGCGCGCGTGAGCTCGTTGTCCGCGGCGATTTTCTGTGCGGGGTCGCTGGTGCTCACCGCTTTCTGGCGCAGCCGCACGATGTCCTCCAGCACGCCGCGCTCGTGTCCCATGTACTGCTTCACCGTCTCGACGAGCTTCGGGATGAGATCGTAGCGCTGCGTCAGCTGCACCTCGATGGTGCTGTACGCCTGATCGACGCGATTGCGGCGTCTTACGAGGCCGTTGTAGCCACTCACGCCGAGGATGCCGAGGACGAGGATGGCGCCGAGAATGAACATGGAAGGGGGAGGCTGAGACGTTAGGCGGCAGGAACTACGTGGAACTACGGTGCAGGCTTGTCAGACGCGTCGACGTGGTCGGGCTGACGGAAAGAATCCCACGCAAAGCCGGCGAGCATGAGAATCAGTACGGCGCCAATGGCTTTCGGTGCCAGGTCGCGCAGGTCCTTCGCCGGCAGCGCGTCGGTGACCCACAGGAGCAGGATGCCCGTGACGACGACGAGGAGCGCTAAAGCGCCGAGTTTGAGGGAGCGCATAGGAGGCGGGAGGCCGGGGTGGGTGATCAAAGTGAGATACGACTCACGAGACCGCCAGTTACAATCAGCCGTTCACTCCCGCCTCCCCGTTCCCCCTCCCGCCGGCTACTGATTGCCCACGGCCGGCGCTCTCCAGCTCACGACGGCTCCGCCGGAGGTCAGCGTATTCGCCGGACCGTCCGTGTGTTGCGCACTCGTGATGTCGATCGTGAGCGGCGTTCCGCCGTCCGTGTCGCCCACATCCAGCCACCAGTTCCCCGGATTGCTGCCCATCAGGAAGCTGATGTTGTTCATCGTGAACGTGCTGCCGGTGCCGGGATGCCTGATGCGCATGCCGTTGAAGGCGTTGAATGACACGTTGTCGAAGCGCGTGAGCGTGCCGCCCTCCACGTCGAGCGTGATGTAGTCGAGCGTCAGACCGGCGACGTCAAGCCCACCCGTGACGTGCACGCTGAGCGGATACTGCGATGACCGCAGCAGGCCGTTGCCGGAGCCTTGCAGCTGGCCGTGGACCTCGAGGTTGTCCTGCGCCGTCACGCCATTCGCGTTGTCGATGCGGAGGTTCCCGAAGTACGACTGACCGTCGTTCGGCATGTCGAGCTGCTGCACCGTGCTGCCCGCGAAGACCGTCGTGTGCGTGCCGCCGCCCGCGAACATGCTCGGCAGGCCGGGCCGATTGCTGACGTTGACGTCGCCGAGCAGCAGCAGCGTGCCGGCGGACAAATTCTCCGCGCCGTAGAACTGGGCATACTGCCGCACGATCAACGAGTCGAGGGCGTTGCTCATGACGAGCGTGCCGTCGTAGGTGCCGAACGTGGGCACGTCCACCGTGTGGCCGTTGAGCGACAACGAGCCGCCCTCCTGTACGTACAGGTTGGTCGGGAGCGCGACGTTGCGCGTCGCCGCGACCTGGCCAGTGACGAGCGTGATGGGCACCTCATACGAACCCTGCACGACGTCAGGCAGCGCGCTGGCGAACTTCACGGGATATACCGTGTTCTGCGTGTACACCCGCCCGCCATTCACGACGCGCATCTGTCCGAGAACCGTGGTGGACCCGTTCAACATGACACCCGCCGAGTTGGCGATGTCCACGTCCTGCAGCCTGGCGTACGTGGAATCCGCGAACGACACCTGCTGTGGGGCGGCGCCGGCGAACATGGTCTTGTGCGTGCCGGACACGTTCCACGCGCCTCCCGGCACGTTCGGGACATGCATGACGTTCAGGTCGCCGGTGAGCACCAGGGCGCCGTTCGAAAGATTTGCCAGGCCGTAGAACTGGCCGTACCCGGCCGCCAATGTGTCCGCGGCATTGTCCATCGTGAGCGCGCCGTCGTAGAGGCCGAAATTGCCTGCCTGGATGCGATGTCCACCGAGACGGAGACTGCCACCGTCGCTGACGAAGAGGTTGCCGGGGATGGCTTCGTTGCGCGATGCCGTGATCTGCCCGGCGACGACAGTCAGCATGACTTCGTACGAGCCCTGGCCCACGTTCGGCAGGTCACTCCAGAAGCGCGCCGACGCCGAGTAATTGCCGATGAGGCGCGCGCCCGCGCCAAGGCGCAGCGATCCGCGGAAATTCGCGGTGTTGTCGAGCGTCACACCCGCGGTGTTGCGGACGTCGACGTTCATGAAGTTCGCGAGCGTGCTATCGGAGATGTTCACCTGCTGCGGCTGCGTGCCGATGAACGCGGTGGTGTGGCTGCCGGAGACGTTCCACGCGCCACCGGGCACCGACGGCGAGAGCGTGACCACCAGGTCGCCGCCGAGAGCGAGCGTGCCCGCCGACAGGTTCTCGAGCCCGAAGAATTGCGCGTACTGGTGCGTGATCAGCGAATCCGCGGCGTTGTCCATCGTCAGCGAGCCGCGGTACACGTTGAAGCCCTCGACGTCGAGCGTGTGACCGCCCAGGCGAATCGAACCGCCCTTGTCGATCATAGTGATACCCGGAATGCGCTCGTTGTGGGACGCGGTGATCTGGCCGGCGAAGATCGTCTGCGGCATCTCGTAGCTGCCGCTTCCGATCACCGGCAGCTGGCTCCAGAAAGTGAGCGCTCCGAACTGACCGCCGAGCAGGCGCGCACCGGGCGCGAACGTCATCAGGCCGTAGATGTTGGTGTTTCCGAGCGTGACGCCCTGCGTGTTGCGGATCTCGACGTTCTGCAGCCCCATCGTGAGACTGTCACCGATCGAGATGTTCTGCGGCTGCGATCCGTTGAACACGATCTTGTGCGTGCCGCTCACG
>DATFHG010000218.1:0-12470 GCA_035248725.1 Gemmatimonadaceae bacterium
CTTCGTCGGCTCTTCCACCGTTTCGGCGCCCAGCTTTTCCTTCTCCGTTCCGAAGAGCGACGACAGCGATTCCCACAGATACAACAGGCCGAGTCCGGCCCACACGCCCCACGCCGAGAAGCTCCAGAGATAGAAGTAGTCACGGTCGCGCACCTCGCGATCGACCGTATTGCCGAGCTCCGGCGACTGCGTCGCCCCGTACTTGAAGTTCAGGTAATAGATCAGCGCGAGCGTCATCGAGAACATCAACGTGCCGAAGAACCAGAAACTTCGTCGGTCGCGTTGATAGTGGATCCACCCGCCGAAGAGGCCGAGCACCAGGAAGATCGCGGCGAGCAGCGCCTGTGCGCCCGGGTGGTCGGCGTGCGCGTCGCGCAGCCACTGCCACTTGAAGTAGTACCACCACATGCCGACCTGGCCGGTGAACGGCGCCTGCCGCTCCGTCAGCTGTGGCTTGCCGTACTGACCGCGATTGAAGTTGTACATGAAGCGGTCGTACGTGTCCTTCGAGAACGTGCACGACGCCTTGAGTCCGTTCTCGCAAGCCGTCGGCTCGCCTTCATTGAGCGGCGGAAAGTACGCGGCACGGATCGGCTGTGTCGCGAAGGGGGTCATGCCCAGCGCCATCGCGCCGATGATCGCGAGCAGCAGCTTCCATCGGAACAGCGTCCGTGGCCGGCGAATCAGCACCGCAATGCCGACGGCGGGGGCGGGCAGCATCCCCGCCATGTGGTTCGCGTACCCTAACGCGAGCAGGTAGCCGACGAGCACGAGGATGCGATCGGCCTGTCGCCCATCGGGGTCGTCCGACCATCGGATCATCAGCCACGCGATGACGGCGATGCCGAGCAGTGACACCGTGTAGACCTTCTCGTTCACCACCGACTGGTTCCAGACCGTGAATGCGGTCGCGCCGATGAGCGTCGCCACCGACGCACCCGTGATGCGCTGCCACCGCAGTGGCAGCCAGCCCACCAGCACGCGCTCGGTGATCAGGAACCACATGGCCGCCGCGCCGGCGCTGCATACCGCCGCGAGCACGTTGATGCGCATCGCCACGTTCGGCGCGATCGGCAACATCGAAAACACCCGGCCGATGAGCACGAAGAGCGGATTGCCCGGCGGGTGTGGCAGGCCGAGCGTGTACGCCGCGGTGATGTACTCGCTGGTGTCCCACATCGCCGTCGAGGGGGAAAGCGTGACGGCGTAGAGCAGGAAGACCGCGAGCGCCGCGATGCCCGCGGCAAGATACGACGGGCGATAGTCGAGCTCGTCCTTGACGGACGGGCGCACGCCTATCACGCGCTTGGGTTCTGTAGCTGTGGCCATGACGGGGGAGAATCTAATGCCGGAACTGTCTCTTACCCGTGAAGACCATGGCGATTCCATGCTCGTCAGCGGCGGCGATCACCTCGGCGTCGCGGACGGACCCGCCGGGCTGCACGATCGCGGTGACGCCGGCGTCGGCGGCCTGGTCGATGCCGTCGCGAAACGGGAAGAACGCATCTGATCCGAGCGCCGCGCCCTTGGTGGCGTGGCCCACCTGCCGCGCCTTGTGCACCGCCATGAAGGCGGCGTCCACACGGGACATCTGTCCGGCGCCGATGCCGATGGTAGCCCCGTCCCGCGCGAGCACGATGGCGTTGGACTTCACCGCGGCCACGGCGCGCCACGCAAAGAGCAGGTCCGCCAGCTCCGTGTCGTCCGGTTTTCGTTTCGTCGGCGTGGTCCAGCCGCCGGTGTCGATGACGGACGGAGCGCGCTCCTGCACCAGCACACCGCCGCGGACGCGCTTGTAGTCGAAGCTCCGCGGGGGCCACGTGGCCACGCCCTCCAGCACGCGGAGGTTCTTCTTGCGACCGAGCTGCTCCACGGCGTCGTCGTCGAACGACGGTCCCACGATGACTTCGACGAAGAGGCTGGAGACGGCGTCGGCCGTCTCCTTGTCCACCGGCTTGTTGAACGCGATCACCGAGCCGAACGCGGAGACGGGATCGCATGCCAGGGCCTTCTTGTAGGCGTCGAGCGGATCGGCGCCGACGGCCAGCCCGCAGGGCGTCGTGTGCTTCACGATCGCGCACGCGGGCTGATCGCCGAAGGGCTCGATGGCGAGCAGCGCACCCTCGAGGTCGAGAAGATTGTTGAAGGACAGCTCCTTGCCGCCGCGCTGCGCCAGCCCGCCGATGCCTGCGCCTGCGCGCTCGACGTAGAATGCCGCGTTCTGTCCCGGATTCTCGCCGTAGCGCAGCGTCTGCGCGCGCAGCAATGCCGCGGTGAAGGTGTCGGGAAACAGGTCGGAGCGCTGCTCGGCGAACCAGTTGGCGATGGCGGAGTCGTACGCCGCGGTGTGCTCGTACACCTTCTGCGCGAGCAGACGCCGCAGGTCCATGTCCTGGTCCTTCGCCTCGATGGCCGCGAGGACGCGCGCGTAATCGGCGGGGTCCACGATGACGAACACGGACGCGAAATTCTTCGCTGCGGAGCGCAGCATGCTCGGCCCGCCGATGTCGATCTGCTCGATGACGTGCTCTGGCTGGATGTCCTTTTTCGCCGCCGTCTCGCGGAACGGATAGAGGTTCACCGCGACGAGATCGATGGGCGTGATCTTGTGTTCGCCGAGCGCCTGCATGTGCTCCGGCAGATCGCGGCGCGCGAGGAGACCACCGTGCACGCCGGGGTGCAGCGTCTTCACCCGGCCGTCGAGAATCTCGGGGAAGCCGGTGACGTCGGCGACGTCGCGCGGGGCGAGGCCCGCGTCGCGCAGCGCGCGCGACGTGCCTCCCGTGGAGATCAGCTCCCAGCCGAGCGCGGCGAGCTTCGAAGCGAATTCGACGACGTCGGTCTTGTCGGAGACGGAAATCAGGGCACGAGGCACGGTCGTGGGTCGCAGGTCGCGGGTCGTAGTACGAGGTCAGCGCACCGGAGCATTGGCGAGCGCGGCGATCAATCTGGAGAGCGAGCGCATGTCGCGCAGGTCGATGACTTCGGCGGGGGAATGGCTGTAGCGCAGCGGCCACGACACGGGCACGTCCACGGCGCCGAAAGGCACGAAGACCGAGCCGTCGTTCCCGCCGTTGGTGGTGTTCACCTGCAACGGAATGCCCGCGCTTCGCGCGATCCGCACCACGCGCTCGATCTCGTCCGGCGGAGCGACGCTGGAGTTGTCGAGCGCGCGCACGACCGCGCCCGTACCGATCCGCACGACGGCGAAGCGACCGGTCTCGAGGGGCGAGTCCGCCGAGACATAGGTGTCGACGGCGTGGACGCGGCGCACGGTGGGCCCGAAGGCGGCAGCGACGACACGCGCGCCGTCGAGGCCCGTCTCCTCGCCCACGGTCCACACGAAGATGACCTTGTGATCGAGCGCGGTGCGATTGACGGATTCCAGCGCGAGAATCTGCGCCGCGGTACCGAGGCGGTCATCGATGGACCGCGCACTGAACCGTGTGGCGCCCAGGCGCGTCGCGCACTTGTAGCCGGTCACGCGCGCGCCGGCCGCGTCGCTGACCGATGCGAGCTGGTCGCCGAACCACGCGCGCACCTCGCGCGCGCGCAGCGACGCTGAGTCCGGAGGCAGGAACACGCCACGCAGTGCGGTACCACTCGTCGGACGACACCCCTGCGCCCGCTCCGACGACTCCGAGCGGCGGTGCAGGAGCGCCACCTGGCCGGTGAACAACGTGGGATAGAACCCGCCGAGCTGGCGCAGCGTCGCGATGCCGTTCTGCGTGCGCACCACTTCGAAGCCGACCTCGTCGAGATGCGCGACGAAGACCACCGTGTCACGGTCGGGACCGAACGCGACGATGAGATTGCCCGCGCTATCCGTCGTCGCCATGTCGCGCGCCCACGCAGGCAGGCGGGCGCGCACCACGTCGCGCACTGGCGCTTCGTCTCCGGAGACGCCGTACGTGTCCGTGAGGCGTGCGAGCAGCTCCGCGTACCGGGACAGTGAGTCCGTGGGCTGCGCGACGCGCAGCGCGGCGCTCAGGCGCGCTCGATCGGCGGTGCCTTCGGACACGCCGGCCGCCTGTGCGACCGCGCGGAACAGGGCACGCAGGTCGTCGTCCGCGACGGTTTCAGTCAGCAGTCCCGCGTACTGAACGGGGACGGAGATGCGTGTGCCCGGCGCGAGCGTATCGCGCGTGGCGACGTACACGTGGTCGGTATCGCCGAGCCGCGCCAGGACGCCGCGCAAGCCGGCCCACGCGAAGCTGCTTTGCGTGGAGATCACGAGGGTCGTGGTGCCATTCGCGGGAGTGCGCTGCGCCGCGGACGCCACGGCCGCGCAGCTCGCGCGGTCCATCGCTGCCGGCCCCACGACGGCACTGCCGACGGACCAGTCGGGGGCGTCGCGGAAAACGGGATCCAGCACGCGCACACCCATCGCGGCGACGTCGCGATCGCTGCGCGCCCCGATGTCGATCCACAGATCCTCGAGCGTAGTCGGCGCGTCCGCGGCGCCAGGCGCGCGTCGCCACAGGTGCGTGCTGCGCACGCCGAAGACGCCGGGGACGATGCGCACGCGCGTGGGGTCCGCGCGGTCCGTGGTGAGCACCACGATGCGCTGGCCGACATGGAAGAGATCCGTCTGCGGATTGCGGGCACGCGCGCCGGCGACATGGACGCGGAGGTAGCCGTCGTCCGTGATGGCGCTGACGACGTACGAAGGCTCGTCGATGCCGCATGCGACGACACGACGGGGCAGGCCACTGCCGCGCGTGAGGGTGAGGCTGCCGAGGGCTCCGCGCTGCCAGTCCGGCCACTGCTCGCGGATCTGCTGGGTGGCGTACGCTTCCCGTCCCGGCGAGACGCGCAGCGCGATCCAGCTCTGCACGTCGCGGCCGAGCGGCGCGAGCGAATCGGCGTCCGGCAGATCCTGCGCGACCGCCGGACGCGCCAGCGCGATCGCGACCAGGCCGACGAGCCACCGCGCGCTAAAGTGCAAACGCATTCTCGATATCCTCGATGAGTCGCTTTTCGTCCCAGTGCATGAGCGCGAACGCCGCCGAATCCGGCACCGCGCGGGGGCGTGCGTCGTACTTCCAGCGCCCCGAGGCGACCGCGTCCACGACGCGGGGATACAGCACGTGCTCGACCTTCAATACGCGCGCCGCAAGGGACGACACCGAGTCGTCGGCGAGCACAGGCACGGGCCACTGCGCGAGGATCGCGCCACGATCGTACTCCTCGTCCACGTAGTGCACGGTCGCCCCGCTCACGGTGGCGCCGGACATGAGCACGGCGCGATGCACGCGCTCGCCGTACATGCCGGGGCCGCCGAACGATGGCAGGAGAGCGGGGTGGACGTTCACGATGCGGTTCGGGAATTCCGCGATGACGTCCTTCGGCAGCAGCCGCAGGTATCCGGCGAGCGCGACGAAGTCCGCGCGATGCTGCTGCAGCAACGGCAGCAACTCGGCGCCGTCGGGACAGCGCGACGACCGCAGCACCGCCGCGGGAACGTTCGCGCGGCGCGCGCGGTCCAACGCACCGGCCCCTGGCCGATCGGACGCGACGACGACGACGTCGCCCCCGCGCGCATCGCCGCGGCTCGCGAGATGGTCGAGGATCGCCTGGAGGTTGGTGCCGCCGCCCGACGCGAGCACCGCGATGCGTGCGGTCATCGCGCGGATTCTATGATTCGCCGGCAGGCCTCGTCCAGCGAGGCCGCGACCTCGAATTCCGCGCGCGCCGTCGCGATCTGATCGTCGGTCGTCTCGGAATTCGGGATGAGTATCCCATGGCCGTGCAGCTCGCCAGCCGGAAGCACATCGCGCAGCTTGTCGCCCACGTACCACGACGCCGTGACGTCCAGGTCGAAGTCGTATGCGGCGCGACGAAACAGCAGCGTGCCGGGTTTGCGGCACTCGCAGATGCCGGTGAAGTCCGGGTGATGCGGGCACATGTACGTCGCGTCGATGGTGCCGCCATCAGCCGCGAGCAGGTCGATGAAGCGCGCGTGCACGCGCTCGTATTCGGCCATGGTGAAGAGCCCGCGTGCGATGCCGGACTGATTCGTGACGACGATGACCGGCCAGCCCGCATCATTGAGCAGGCGTACGGCTGCACCCGCGCCGGGCAGCAGCTTCACCTGCTTGGGATCGCCGATGTAGTGAGCGTCGAAGATGATCGTGCCGTCGCGGTCGAGAAACGCCGCGCCGCGCTTGCCCGCGTTCGTCTCCCGGCGGTCGGCGGCTCTCACGGATGCATCGCGGCGCGAACGGCGGTGGCCAGCGTGTCGTCGTCGGCAGGCGACACCGTGCGTACGTCGAGCAGCAGGCGCTCGCCGGCGATGCGTCCGACGATCGCCGGGTCGCCGAGGCGCAGTTGCTCCTCCAGGCGCCGGGCATCCGGGAACGACAGCGCGACGGACGGAATCCGCGCCGCGGGGAAAGCGCCCCCGCCCACGCTCGCTTCCGTGTTCTCCACGGTTCCCGCGCCAATCCGGCCGCGGAGCGCGGTCGCGCGCGCCCGCAGGTCATCGGCTCGACGACCGAGCATCGCCAGCACCGGCACATCACGGCGCGCCACCGCCGGATCGCGATACAGCGCGAGCGTCGCCTCGAGCGCGGCGAGGGTGAGCTTGTCGACGCGCAGCGCGCGCAGCAACGGATTCTCGCGCAGACGGCGAACCGCGGCCGATGTGCCGACGATGATGCCGGCCTGCGGACCCCCGAGCAGCTTGTCGCCGCTGAGTGTCACCAGCGTCGCGCCGGCACGCACGGCGTCGCCGACGGTGGGCTCACCCGACAGCCCGAGATCATCCAGTGGAATCAGGAGTCCGCTGCCGAGATCGTGAATCAGCGGCAGCGAATGGTCGCCGGCGAGCTTGGCGAGCGATCGCACGTCTACCTCGGCGACGAACCCTTCCATCGCAAAGTTGCTGCGATGCACCTTGAGAATCGCGGCCGCGTCGCCAGCGCCGAGCGCCTGCTCATAGTCGGCCGCGTGGGTGCGATTCGTCGTGCCCACTTCCGCGAGACGGGCGCCGCTGCGCTCCATGATGTCCGGAATGCGGAAGCTGCCGCCGATCTCCACGAGCTCGCCGCGCGAGATGATCCCCGTGCGCCCACTGGCCAGCGTGTTGAGCGCGAGCACCAGCGCCGCGGCGTTGTTGTTGACGACCAGCGCATCCTCCGCGCCGGTGAGCTCGCGCAGCAGCGAGACGCAGTGCGTGTACCGCGAGCCGCGTTCGCCACGATCGATGTCGTACTCGAGATTGCTGTAGCCCGACGCGGCGCGTTGCATCGCCTGGATGGCGGCGTCGGCCAGCGGTGCGCGACCGAGGTTCGTGTGCAGGACGACCCCCGTCGCGTTGATCACGCGCCGCAGCGAAGGCTGCTGCGCGCGCACGAGCGCGGCGGCGATGGCATCGTCCCACGCGTCGTCGTCGCGCGGCACGGCGGTACCCGCGCGCGCATCATCGATGGTCGAACGGATGGCGTCCACCACCACCGATCGCGGCGCGCGCTCGAGCATCGCGCGCACGGCGTCGCGCTCGAGCAGCGCGCTCACACTCGGCAGCTTCCGCCGAGGATCGATCATCGCGGTGGGCGCACCAGCGGTCGGGCAGGAGGCCCGCGCCGGATGGAATCCGGGCGCGCGCGGGTGCTGTCTGCGCGCTTTGCCGTGGTGTCCACGCGCGGCCGCGGCACGTTGAACACGCGATCCGACGAGCGCGGCGCGCCCAGCAGACCGCGCACGTCCACGGCGGTCAGCCGGTACGCGCGGCCGGCGTGCAGCGGCGTCAACGAATCCACCTTGATGATCACGTCCTTGGGGGGCGCACGCCGGGACGGCTTGGCCGGCGGCGCGATGACAGGCCCGCTGAGCACCGCCGTGTCGCGCCGCGCGGCGGTGCGGGTCGTATCCCTGCGAGCCGTGGTGTCGCGGCGAGCGGTGGTGTCGCGGTGCAGCGAGTCCGCACGCGCGTGCTGAATGGAATCCATCATCGCCTTGGTGCCGACGGCCACGACGTGCAGTGGCGTGGAATCCGACGCAACGAGCCGGAACCGGTCCGTCGTGAGGGGCAGGTCGGGGTCGAGCGGTTTGTCGAAACTGGCGTTGATCGTGAGGGTGTCGGTGACGCTCACCGTCATGATGCGCGGTGCGATCGTGTCGCGCTGGGCCATGAGGAGCTCGACGAACGGCGACGTCCCACCGCCGACGGTGATCGACACGCTGTCCCACACTTCGCCGCGGTCGAGCGCGTGATTGCTGTTGTTGTCCATGAACGCCAGCACGGTGTACGTCGCGGGGTTCAGCGGACCGAGGCTGAATTGTCCGGTGGAGTCCGCCACACCTACATAAGGTAGGCTGTCCGGCCGGCGGATTGCCTGCACCGTGGCCTTGGGTGCCACGCGCTCGTTGAGCCAGTCGAACACACGGCCGAGCACGAGGTAGGGCGGGATCTGCGCCCCGGTGGAGAACACGATCGTTCGCCCCTTCTTCACCACGTTGTTGCGAAGGTCGGCGAGGCCCGGCAGCATCGTGACGGAATACGCGGTGTTCGGGCGGAATCCGTGGCGCGGACGAACCTCGATGCGGTCGCGATGCCAATCCACCCGCGTGCGGCCGTCTTCGGGCGAGAGCAGGAACATCTTCTCGAGGTCGCGCTCTGCGATGACCTCGTCGAATTGGAAGACGACGCTGCGCGCGCGGACGTTCACCGCACCCGACTCCGGCGTGACTTTCAGCAATTCGGGGGGAACGGTTCGCACCGGTCCACCCGGAGGAGCGCCGAGATTGGCGCACGCTGCGCAGAGGACCGCGGCGGCGATCAGGCGCCGCACAGCGCCTGCACTTTCTCCCGCAACTGCTGCCTGCGCGCGCTCCACTCGCCCAGCTTCCGGCGCTCACCCTCCACGACGTCCGCGGGCGCCCTGGACACGAACTTCTCGTTGCCGAGGCGCGACTCCAGCGACGCCAGCTGCTTCTCGAGCGACGTGAGCTCCGACTGGAGGCGCGTGCACTCCTTCTGGACGTCTACGAGGCCGGCGAGCGGCACCACGAGCGACGTGCCACCGGTGAGGACGGCGTGCGCCGCGGCGCCACCGGGCGCGCGCTGCTCCACGCGCAGCTCGGCGCGTGACAGCCGCTCGAACGTCGTCGCTTCCTCGGCGAACACGCGGCCCACGTTCGCGGTGCCGTTGGTCGCAACGATCACCGCGGCGATGCTCGTGCCGGGCGGCACCGCATACTCGGCGCGGATCTGACGCAGCGCGCTTACCGTCTCGCGCACCAGGTCGAATTCGTGCGCCCCGCGGTCGGCGGCTGAGGCGCGACGCGTGGGCCATAGCGCACTCGCGAGGTAGGTGTCCTCGACGTGCGACGGCAGCTGCTGCCAGATGGCCTCCGTCACGAAGGGCACCACCGGGTGCAGCAGGCGCAGGGCAGCGTCGAACACATGCACGAGAACGGCGCGCGCGACTTCCGCGTCCGGCCCGCCGTCCGCGAGACGCGATTTGATGGCCTCGACGTACCAGTCCGCGAGCTCGTTCCACACGAAGCGACGCGCCGTCTCTGCGAGGTCGTTGAGCCGCATCCCGCTGTACCGTTCGCTCTCGGTCCAGTGCACGCGATCCGCGTTGTCGAGTGGTGTGACGGGACGCAGCGGCCCGAGCGCGGCGTCGCATTCCGCGATGGCCACGTCCAGTCGCCAGAGAATCCAGTGATCGGCGCGCTGCAACGACGCTGGTGCGAGGTCAGCGACGGGGCGAACGGCCGCGGTGCCCGCCTTCTCGAGCAGGAAGCGGCCGATGTTCCACAGCTTCGTGACGAAGTTGCGACCCGTCGCGAACGTCTTCTCGAGATCGTTCGGATCGAGGATGATGTCCGCGCCGAGTCCCATGCCGGAGATCAGCGTCCACCGCATCGCGTCCGCGCCGTAACGCCGCGTGACCTCGAGCGGGTCGACGCCGTTGCCGAGCGACTTGGACATCTTGCGATGCTGCGTATCGCGCGCCATCCCGTGCAGCAGGACGGTGTGGTACGGCGTGCGGCCGACGAAGCGGTAGCCGGCCATGATCATCCGCGACACCCAGAAGAAGATGATGTCGGGACCGGACACGAGGACGTCCGTGGGATAGAACGCGCGGAAATCGTCGGACTTCTCGTCGGGCCAGCCCAGCGTCGTGAGTGGCCACAGCCACGACGAGAACCAGGTATCGAGCACGTCCTCGTCCTGCTTCACCGGTCCGCCGCAGGCCGGACACGCGGTGAGATCGTCGCGGCTGACGTGGATGTTCTGCGGCGGATCGCAGTCCTTGCAGTACCACACCGGGATGCGATGTCCCCACCACAACTGTCGCGAGATGTTCCAGTCGCGGATGTTCTCGAGCCAGTGCGTGTACACGCCCTCCCACTTCTGTGGCAGAATGCGGAGCGCGCCGGTGCGCAGCCCCTCGAGCGCCGGCTTCGCGAGCGGAGCCATCTTCACGAACCACTGATCCGACAGCCGCGGTTCCACGACGGTGTCGCAGCGATAGCAGTGCCGCACGTTGTGCTGGTGCTGCTCCGTTTTCACGAGCGCACCGGACTCCTGGAGCGCCTTCACGATCTTCTTGCGCGCCGCGAATCGATCTTCGCCGCGCACGAAGTCGGGAACGCGGCCCCGCGCATCCGCGCCTTCGTTCATGACGCCGTGCTCGTCGATCACGACGGGCATGGGCAGGTTGTGCCGCTTTCCGACCTCGAAGTCGTTCGCATCGTGTGCGGGCGTGATCTTCACGACACCCGTGCCGAACGCCGGATCCGCGTAGTCATCGGCGACGATCGGAATCTCGATGTCGAGGATCGGGAGACGCACGGTCTTGCCGATGAGCGACGTGTAGCGGTCGTCGGCCGGATTCACGGCCACGGCCACGTCGCCGAGCATGGTCTCGGGACGGGTGGTGGCGACGACGAGCTGCGAGGCGGGAGGCTGGAGGCTGGAGCTCGCGCCGCTCGGAGTTCCTCCCGCCTCCCGGCTCCCGCCTCCCGCGCTCGTCGCGTAAGCGACGTGATAGATCGCCCCCGTCTCTTCCTCGAACTCCGCTTCCTCGTCGCTGAGCGACGTGAGACAGCGCGGACACCAATGGATCACGCGGTGTCCCCGGTAGATCAGGCCATCCTCGTACAGGCGAACGAACGCCTCGCGCACCGCCTTCGAGAGCTCCGGTGACAGGGTGTACGCCGTGCGCGACCAGTCGGCGGACGCGCCGATCGCGCGCAGCTGGCGCAGGATCACGCCGCCTGTTTCGGCCACGAACGCTTCGGTGCGTTTGACGAACGCGTCGCGGCCGAGGTCGAAGCGCGTCTTGCCTTCCGTGGCCAGCTGCTTCTCGATCACGTTCTGCGTCGCAATGCCCGCGTGGTCGGTGCCGGGCACCCACAGTGTTTCCTGCTGCTTCATGCGCGCCCAGCGGATGATCACGTCCTGCGTGACGTCGTCGAGCGCGTGCCCGAGGTGGAGGATCGCCGTGACGTTGGGCGGCGGAATCACGATGGTGAACGGCTCGCGATCGCCTCCGATGCGCGTCGACCGTTTCGCGTCCGCGTGGAAGCAGCCGGCGTCCAGCCAGCGCTCGTAGATCTTGGATTCCGCGGTGGGGTCGAAGCGGTCGGGAAGGGCCATGGAGGAAAGATAGAGCGTCGTTTCAGGGGTCGTGGGTCGCGGGTCGTGGGTCGCGGCGTACCCGCGCGCAAGAAAAAGGGCGCCCTATGGCGCCCCGACCCGCGACCTGCGACCTGCGACCTGCGACCCGCGACCTATGCCGTCGGTTCCGCCTGGTCCGCGCGCGCCGCTTTCCGACCCTTCTTCCGTCGCTCCGCCGAGATCTCGTCGATGTCTTCGGCCGCGTGACGCACGGCTTCGCGCTCGTTCAACCAGCGATCCTCTAATCCCGGCTTCGGATCCGCGTGCCGGTCGACTTCGTCCGACGTGCCCTGGCGCCGGCGTCCCGTGGACACCTGCTGGCCTTCCCAACGCGATTCGGTGAGCGCGGGGTCGCCGTCCTCCACCTTGCGCACGGTATCCAGGATCTGCTGCTCCTCTTCCTCGACCAGCAGACGGTTGATGACCGTATCGACGCCGGGCACCCCGCGCGCGACGGTCATCGCGTGTTCGGCTTCCTCGTCGGTCTCCACCCAGCCGGCGAGCTCGATGATGCCATCGCCGACGGCGCCGATGTCGACGGCACGTTCCGCGAGGATCGGATCGTTGTTGAACGCCTCGAGCACGCGTTCCTCGATCAGCGGCGTGGTCTCCTCGTCGTCGTCGGTCGCGTCCATGCCGTTGAAGTCCTCGTCGGCATCGGACGCGGCCGTCATGCCGATGTCGTCGCCGTCCTCGTCGAGCAGGGCGCCGTCGTCCTCGATCTCGTCGAATTCCTCGTCGCCCACCACGTTGTACTGGTTGCCCAGGGGCTTTGCCTCGGCGGCCCGACGGAAGCGCGACTTGATGCCGCTCAGCCCGCCCATCCGCTGGG
>DATFHG010000219.1:0-19804 GCA_035248725.1 Gemmatimonadaceae bacterium
ACGGCGATTTCGGCGGTCGGCCACGCCACGTTGTAGTCACCGCGGATGTGCTTGGACGACATGACGTCGTAGGCTCCGCCGTACGCTTTGCGCGTGATCACCGTGAGCTTGGGAACCGTCGCCTCGCAGAAGGCATAGAGCAGCTTCGCGCCATGGCGGATGATGCCGCCGTGTTCCTGCGCCACGCCGGGGAGAAATCCCGGCACGTCCTCGAAGGTCACGATGGGAATGTTGAACGCGTCGCAGAAGCGCACGAAGCGCGCGGCTTTGACCGAGGCGTTGATGTCGAGCACACCGGCCAGCACCGCCGGTTGATTGGCGACGATGCCGATGCTCGCCCCGCCGAGGTGCGCGAAGCCGCAGAGGATGTTGCCGGCATAGTCCCGATGCACTTCATAGAACGCGCCGTCGTCCACCACACGACGGATCACGTCGTGCATGTCGTACGGCTTGTTCGGGTTGTCGGGGACGACTTCGAGCAGTGCTTCGTCGCGCCGATCGCGCGGATCGGTGCCCGCGCCTCGCGGGGGCGTCTCCACGTTGTTGGACGGGATGTAGCGGAACAGGTCGCGGATGGCCTCGAGACACTCCGGCTCCGAGTTCATCGCGAAGTGCGAGACGCCTGACGTGGCGGCATGCGTGTCGGCGCCTCCGAGCTGCTCCATGGAGACGTCCTCGTGCGTCACCGTCTTCACCACGTTCGGACCGGTGACGAACATGTACGACGTCTGCCGAACCATGTAGGTGAAGTCCGTGATCGCCGGCGAGTAAACGGCGCCCCCGGCGCACGGACCGAGGATCGCCGAGATCTGCGGGACAACACCGGACGCCAGCGTGTTGCGCAGGAATATTTCCGCGTATCCGCCGAGCGAGACGACGCCCTCCTGGATGCGCGCACCGCCCGAGTCGTTCAATCCGATCACCGGCGCGCCGTTGCGCACGGCCAGGTCCATGATCTTGCAGACCTTCTCGGCAAACGCTTCCGACAACGAGCCGCCGAACACCGTGAAGTCCTGCGAGAACACGTACACGAGGCGACCGTGAATCCGACCGTAGCCGGTCACGACGCCATCGCCGTAGTAGCGCTGATCCTCGAGGCCGAAATCATTCGACCGGTGAACGACGAAGCGATCGAACTCCACGAACGATCCCTCGTCGAGCAACAGGTCGAGTCGTTCGCGCGCTGAAAGCTTTCCCTTCTCATGTTGAGCCGCCAGGCGCTTCTTGCCGCCTCCCAGCTCGGCCTCCGCTCGGCGTTGCTCGAGCATCTCGAGCCTGTCACGCATGCTCATGGCGCAAAAGGTAGCCGATGCCCGACACGCGTGCGATCATTGGCGCATGACGAGCACGATCAATCGCCGGGACCTGTTGAAGTCACTCGCGACAGGCAGCGCGCTCGCGGCGCTTCCGATTCGTGGCACGCGAGAGCTGATGCCCGCGCGTGACGGGAGCGCGGGTCGCCTGAAACTGTCGGTATCACGCTGGTGCTACGGGTCCATCGCGCTGGACGATCTCTGCTCGGCCGCGAAGGGGATGGGGTATCGCGCCATCGACCTCCTCGACGAGCCGGATTGGCCCGTCGTCCAACGGCACGGCCTCACGTGCGCGATGGCGAATGGATTCGGAACCATCCCCGTCGGATTCAACCGCGTCGAGCAGCACGACAAGCTCGTCGCCGATGGCGAGCGTCTGATCCCGAAAGCGGCGGCGGCCGGCGTTCCGAACATCGTGTGCTTCAGCGGCAACCGCGGCGGCCTCTCCGACGCCGAAGGCATCGCGAATTGCGTCAAGGGACTGAGGCGCCTGGCTCCGACCGCCGAACGTCATGGCGTGACGCTCTGCCTCGAGCTGCTGAACAGCAAAGTCGACCACAAGGATTATCAGTGCGACCACACGTCGTGGGGCGTCGAAGTCATCAAGGGCGTCGCTTCCCCGCGTGTGAAGCTGCTGTACGACATCTACCACATGCAGATCATGGAAGGCGACGTGATCCGCACGATCCGCGACAACTTCCAGCACATCGCGCACTTCCACACCGGAGGCGTGCCCGGCCGTAACGAGATCGATGACACCCAGGAACTGAACTATCGCGCGGTGATGACGGCGATCGCCGACCTCGGGTTCACGGGCTTCGTCGCCCAGGAGTTCGTGCCGAAGCGCGATCCGCTGACGTCGCTTCGCGAAGCATTCGACATCTGCAACGTCTGACCGCTCGCGGCATGGTCCTTGTCTTAGTGGATGGCCGGTATGCAGACACCGGCTACACTGGAACGCGAAGAGGTTGCGAACGCGCTGACGCACGGGCTCGGGCTCGTGGGAAGCATTGCGGCGCTTCCGCTGCTCGTCATGACGGCGCTCCACCGTGGGGATGAGCTGGCGGCACTCGGCGCGGCGATCTTCGGCATCTCGCTGCTGATTCTCTACGTCACGTCCACGGTGTATCACGCACTGCCGGTCGGCACGAGAAAGCGCCGGTGGCAGAAGCTCGATCATGCCGCCATCTACGTCCTGATCGCCGGGACGTATACGCCGTTCACGCTCGGCGTTCTGCGCGGGCCGATCGGCACCACGCTGCTGGCCGCGGTGTGGATCGCGGCTTCGGTTGGCGTGCTCGTGAAATTGGTGTTCGGCGTGTCCCCGCGCCTGCAGCGACTGTCCACCGCGACCTATCTGCTGATGGGATGGATGGCCGTCATCACCTTCAACCCGCTGCTGCAGCGCGTCGGGTGGAGCGGCCTGGCGTGGTTGGTGGGTGGCGGGCTCGCGTACACGCTCGGGGTCATCTTCTTCGAGTGCGACGAGCGCATTCGCTTCGGACACTGCGTGTGGCACGTGTTCGTGCTGGGCGGCAGCCTCTGCCATGCCGTCGCCGTTGCAGGCTACGGCGTCGCGGTACCTCGCTGATCGGTAGCCGCGATTCGCGGTGATCTCTAGATTCGGCGGCGCACGACAAGCCTTCCGAACGAGACCGCCGCATGGGTATCGCCGACACGCTGCTGCCGGAGTTCGATCAGGAGATGGCGACTACGCGCCGAGTGCTCGAGCGCGTACCGGGCGACAAGGGCCAGTGGAAGCCTCATCCCAAATCCTTTCCGCTTGCGCACCTCGCGCAGCTGGTCGCCGGCATGCCGGGCTGGATCACCAGCACGCTCAAGGACGACGCACTCGATCTCGGCCGCTTCTCAGGCTACAGCTTCGAGACGACGCAAACGCTGCTCGGCGTCTTCGACCGCAACGTGCGTGAGGCGCGCGAAGCGATTGCTGGCGCCAGGGATGCGGAGCATGCCAAGCCCTGGTCGTTGAAGCACGGCGATCGGGTGATCTTCACGCTGCCCAAGGGCGCCGTGGTGCGGCAGAACATCAATCATCTCGTGCACCATCGCGGCCAACTGACCGTCTATCTGCGCCTGCTCGACGTACCAGTGCCGTCGATCTACGGCCCCACCGCCGACGAACGAATGCCGGGATTCTAGGACCGCGCGGGCGTGGGGCGTGTCGCCCGACGGTTCCCGCGTGCTATAATGGTCCACCTTCCTCCGGAGTTCTCATGCGTCGTTTCTCCCACGCGCTCACCATCGCTGTCGGGCTGTGCCTCGCGGGGCGTGGCGTCGTCGCGCAGGCTGTGCCGCACGCGGATGATGCGGCAGAGGTGCGCAAGCAGTTTCTCGCGGATCTCGACACGTTGCACGTCAAGTTCGTCGCGCTCGCGAATGCCATCCCCGCCGACAAGTACACGTGGCGACCGGCGCCGGGCGTGCGCTCGGTGGGCGAGGCATTCCAGCACGTCGCCGCCGAGTTTTATGTGTGGGGGCCCATGGCCTACGGCGCGCCGCGATCCGCCGTGATCCAGCAGGGTCGCGAAGGAATGCAGAAGTGGGAATCGCTGAATACGAAGGAAGAGGTCCTCAAGAACCTCGACGACGGGTTCGCCTACATCAAACAGCAGATCAGCGGCATCGACGTCTCGAAGCTGAGCGGCACGCAAAAGCTGTTCGGCGGCGATCGCACCATCATCGAGACGTCATTCATCATGACCGACGACCTGCACGAGCATCTGGGCCAGCTGATCGCCTATGCGCGCATGAATGGTGTGAAACCACCCTGGAGCCGCTGATGACAGTCTCTCGCCGGAAATTCATTCAACAGTCCCTCACTGCGGTGGTCGGCACGTCCGCGGTGCTCAAGAGCGGTTATGCCTCGTCGTGCGCGAGCGCCGGCGGTGGCGAAGCCAAGCTGAACGCCGTCGGCCTGCAGCTGTACACCGTGCGTGAGGAGATGCAGAAGAGCGTGGAAGCGACGCTCGCGCGCGTGGCGCAGATCGGCTACAAGGAGGTGGAGTTCGCGGGCTTCTTCGGCCGATCGGCGCAGCAGATCGCCGACGCGCTCAGGGCCAACGGACTGACGTCGCCTGCGTCGCACGTGCAGTATGACCCCGCGACGTGGGATCGGACGCTGGCGGACGCGAAGACCATCGGCAACGAGTACGTCGTGAATCCGTGGATTCCCGAACAGCTGCGCACCGATGACGGGATCAAACACGTCGCGGAGATGATGAATACCGCGGCAGTCTCGGCGAACGCGGCTGGCCTCAAGCTGGCGTACCACAATCACGACTTCGAGTTCAAGCCGATGGCGAGCGGCAAGTTGATCTACGACTACCTGCTGGAGAACACCGATCCGCAGAAGGTCCTGATGGAGATGGACCTGTACTGGATCAACCACGGCGGTGCCGACCCGCTCGCGTACTGGCGCAAGTATCCCGGCCGGTTCCCGCTCGTGCACGTGAAAGACATGAAGGCCGACCGCAGCATGGCGGACGTGGGGAGCGGGACGCTACCCTGGGCGAAGTACTTCCACGAACGCGCGCTGGCGGGCGTGAAACACTTCTTCGTCGAGCGCGACGACGCCGCGTCGACCGGCGACGCGTTCCAGGCGATCGCGAACAGCTACAACTACCTGAAGAATCTCGAGTTCTAGCTTCGAGACCAAGAGCGAGTCGCGAGTTGTGTGTCGGGGAGTCGTCAGCCTGGGAGTAGAGTATTCAACTCAATCTTCCAACTGATCAGTCCCCGCCTGTCTACTCGCCACTCGCTCTTGGCCGGTCCGGCGCGATTATCTCTGAATGACTCCGCAGGCTATCCGGCCGCCGGAATTGCCTGACGGATCCGATTTCTGATCGTCGGGTCCGGCGTGTACGACGATCGCTGTTCCGTCGGCATCGAAGATGCCAGTCGTCGGACTCGTATCCAGCGTCACGCGCGGATCGGTGAGATCCACGTTCACGTTGCCGGATGCGTCGACGTTGATGTTCGGCAGATCACCGGCATGGGGACCGGCAGGATTCTCCAGACCGTGGTGCATGCTCGCCGGATTGTAGTGGCCGCCAGCCGTGCTGAAATCGGTGGCGTCGCACCGCCCCACCGCGTGCAGGTGGATGCCGTGCGTCCCCGCGGGGAGCCCGCCCAGCGTCCCGGTGATGTGTGTGCCCGTGTTGCTCGGCGCGAGATTCAGCGTTCCTACCATCGAGCCAGCGGCGTTGCGCAAGACCACGTGTCCCGCCGGCGTCGGACTTCCGGTCTGCACCTGCGGCTTGCAGGCGAACAATGCCGCGGTCGTGCCCGCGATCAGCAACGTGAATCGTGTCGTCATCCGAATCCCCCGTGCGGAATGGAGTGTTCCGCAATATAGACGACGAAGAAAAACGCCCCGCGATTCTTGCGGGGCGTTCATGACGTGAGGCCAGCAGGACTTACTCGACCTTGAACGCCACCGACTTGATCACGTTGCCGTCCTGCACCACGTCGCAGCGCCAGTTGCCGGCGGCGTCGTCACCGAGCTTCTTGGAGCTGTGGGTGCGCCACGGCGAGCCGCCGACATGTAGCTTGACGCGAGCGACTTCCTGATCGTTGTGGTACCACACGTGCTCGACGTCCGAATCCGTCGCGTTCGCGATCTTGCTGAAGCAATACAGTGTTCCGACATCGGCCTTGAAGGAATCCGCGGCGCCGGTAAGCGCTCTGTCGGCTATCGCCGTTCCCACGGCGGCATCCGCTGACGCAGCGGCCTTCGGTTCTCCGGCCTGTTGCTGAGCGACGACGCTGCGGGGTGCGGTCACGATCGCCGCGGCGAGTAGAACTGCCGGCCAGTACGTGCGCATGTGGACCTCTGGGAGGTGAGGACGTCCTATAATGCACCTTCCGCGGCCGCGCGCAACACAAAGCAGAACGCCCCGCCAAAATCGGCGGGGCGTTCTGTCACGTGAATCAGGCGTGCTTATTCCGATTCGTCGACGTCGTAGCCGCCAGCGGGGATCGGGATGGGCTGATCCAGCGCATCCATGCTCTCCACCTTGCTCGGCTCCGCGGGACGTGGCGGCTGTTCCGCCGGAATGTTCGTGACGCCGAGCACGATGCGGCGGTGGATGGGATCCACCTCCATCACCTTCATCTCGAGATTCATCCCCTCGTACACCAGATCCGTCGGACTCGTAAGCGCCTGACCTTCGGGGTGCAGCTGCGAGATGGGCACGAAGCCCTCGATGTCATTGCCGATGTCCACGACCACGCCTTTGTCCATCAGGCGCACGACTTTGCCGTTGACGTTCATGCCGACCGGATAATTCTCACCGATCTTGAGCCACGGATCCTCTTCCGCCTGCTTGAGACCGAGGGAGATACGCTTGTTCTCGGCGTCGATGTTGAGGATGACGACGTCCACTTCGTCACCCTTCTTCACGACTTCCGACGGATGCTGGACACGCTTCGTCCAGCTCATGTCGGAGATGTGAATCAGGCCATCGATGCCCGGCTCGATTTCCACGAACGCGCCGAACGACGTGAGGTTGCGGACTTTCCCGCGAATGCGCGTGCCGACCGGATACTTGAGCGGCAGGACGACCCACGGATCCTGCTCGGTCTGTTTCATACCGAGCGAGATCTTCTCTTCGTTCGGATCCACCTTGAGCACGACCGCTTCGATCGTCTCGCCGATGGATACGAGCTTGGACGGGTGACGCACGTTGCGCGTCCAGCTCATTTCGCTGATATGCACCAGCCCTTCGATGCCCGGTTCGAGCTCGATGAAGGCACCGTAGTTCGTGATCGAAACGACCTTGCCCTGCACGCGCGTACCCACCGGATACTTCTCCGCGACGTCCTTCCACGGATACGGGTGCAGCTGCTTGAGGCCGAGGGAGATGCGCTCACGCTGCCAGTCGATGTCGAGAACCTTGACCTCGAGCTCCTGACCGATCTGGACCATCTCGCTGGGATGCTGGATGCGTCCCCACGACATGTCCGTGATATGCAGCAGGCCATCGACGCCGCCGAGATCGATGAATGCACCGAAGTCGGTGATGTTCTTGACGATGCCCTTCCGCACCTGATCCTTCTCGAGCTCCTTCATCAGCTTCTCGCGCTTGCCCGCCCGCTCGCTCTCGAGGATCACGCGACGCGAGACGACGATGTTGCGGCGGCGCTTGTTCAGCTTGATGATCTTGAACTCGAACTTCTGGCCGAGCAGCTCGTCGATGTTCGGCACGCGGCGCAGCGCGATCTGCGAACCGGGGAGGAACGCGTCGACGCCCATGAGGTCGACCACGACACCGCCCTTGATCTTCTTCACGAGCGTGCCTTCCACGGGCTGGTCGTTCTCGTACGCGACGCGGATACGCTCCCACACGCGCATGAAGTCCGCTTTCTTTTTCGAGAGAACGACGGAGCCTTCCTGGTCCTCCAGGTGCTCCAGCAGGACTTCGACTTCATCGCCGGGCTTGAGGTCCGGCATGTCCTTGAATTCTTCGAGGGGTACCGTGCCCTCGGACTTGAAGCCGATGTCCAGAACCACGACGTTGTCGCGGACGCTCTGGACTTTCGCCTTCACGATCTCGCCTTCGTCGATGGACGCGAGCGAGCCCTGATATAGGTCCATCATCCGCTCATAGTCGGCGGACGTGTACTCGTCTTCGTCGTACAGTTCGGGACGGCGGTTGGCAAGCGGACGAAGGGTGCCGCGCTCCTGATCGCGCTTTTCCTTCGCCGTGCCGGTTCTGGGTTCGAGTTCAGCCATAACGACCAAGTGTACGCTCCAATTCGCGGATATTTTCGTGGCTTGCCGCGTCGAGGCTATGGGTTTGGTGAAGCCTCACAAAGTACTACTTTCGGTCAATCTACGGAAGTGCCTTCGCCACGCTGAGTTACGGCATGAGCCAACGCGACGATTCGGTCCACTTGCTCCTCCTGCGTCAGATACGTCGTATCGAGCAAAATGGCCCCGGGAGCCTGGCCACTCTGCTGTGCATCGCGTGCGTCGCGCTGCACTAAACGGTCCGTCTCTTCGGCAATTTCTTCGTCGTTCGGAGACCGCTGCAGCTGCTGAATCAGCCGCCGGCGGGCGCGTTCCCATGGGTCCGCGATGAGAAAGACCTTGAGGTCGGCGTCCGGAAATACAGTCGTACCAATGTCTCTGCCGTCCACGACCACCGGCTTCTGCTGCGCCGCTTGCCGCACCTGATCGTTGACCCAGGCACGCACTCCCTGCATCCGCGCCACCCGCGAAACGTGTTGGGTGACCGCCTTTCCACGGATCTCGTCGTCGGCGAGCGCGCCATCGATCCGGGGGACGAAAAGGCTGTGCTCGGGCACCAGCGTCACGCGCTTCCGCGCCGCCGTCAGCACCTGCTCCTCGGTCCATCGCTCCGGATCGCCGGCTTCGCGCAGTCGCGCGGCCGTCGCCGCGCGGTACAGGGCGCCGGAGTCCACGTGGCAGTAGCCGAGTCGCTGCGCCACCCACTGCGCGGTTGAGGACTTCCCCGACGCCGCCGGCCCGTCGATCGCGATGACGATCTGCCGCTTCATGAACGGACCCGCTCGAGCTCCGTCCAGAAGGCGGGAAACGAGACCGCGACGCAACCGGGATCGTCGACGGTGATGCTGTTGCCGGCGGTCGCGCCCAGGATGCCGAACGACATCGCGATGCGATGGTCGCCGTGCGTGACGACGCGTCCCTTCAGCGCGGTCGTCGTTCCCGTGATGCGAAAGCCATCCTCGAGCTCCTCCGCCTCGGCGCCCAGGGTGCGCAGGTTGTCGACGATCGCCTTGATCCGGTCGCTCTCCTTCACGCGCAACTCACCGGCGCCGCTCACCACGGATTCGCCGCGCGCGCGACTGGCGATGCAGGCGAAGAGCGGCAACTCGTCGATCATGGCCGGCACCTCGTCCTCCGTGATCTCGATACCCTTCAGCCGCGACGGATGCGCGACGATCGTGCCGACCGTTTCTCCGCCTTCGTCTCTGCGATCCACCAGCTCCAGCGAGGCCCCCATGTGCTGCAGGACGCGCAGAAAGCCGATGCGCGTCTCGTTGAGGCAGACGTCGGTGAGTCGCAGCTCTCCCGCGTCGGCGAGCAGACCCAAGGCGATGAAAAACGCGGCGGACGACGGATCCGCGGGCACCGCGACGTTCGCCGGCTTGAGCTGCTGCGCGGGAGGGATCGACACCGTCGCGTCGACCTGATGCACCTCCACGCCGCGCGCGGCCAGCATGCGTTCGGTGTGATCGCGCGACCGGTGGGGCTCGGTCACCCGGGCGCGCACACCGGAGATGACCGCGGCAAGCAGGATGGCGCTCTTGATCTGCGCGCTGGCGATGCTGGACTCGTAGTCGATGCCGCTGAGCCTGCCGCCTTCGACGCGCATCGGCAGACCGCCGTGCGGCGGCAGCTCGACGCGCGCGCCCATCGCCCGCAGCGGATCCGCCACACGCCGCATCGGCCGCCGGCTCAGGCTCTCATCCCCGATGAACGTGGCGCCGAGCCCCGCGCCCGCGACGACACCGGCGAGCAGGCGTGTGGTCGTGCCGCTGTTGCCACAGTCGAGCGGATCGCGCGGTCGCGCGAGCGCTCCACCTTCGACGTACATCTTCGCGCTGAGCGGCGGAATGCGCGCACCCATCGCGCGCAACGCGCCGGCCGTGGACTGGACGTCCGCGGAATCGAGAATGTGCTCGATGCGCGAGCTGCCCGGCGCGACGGCCGACAGAATGAGCGCGCGGTGGGAGATGGACTTGTCACCCGGAACGCGGATGGCGCCGCGCACCGTCAGCGTGGAAGGGCTCAGCGCAGCCATCCTTCGAGCGCGGTGGCCAGGTCAGTCTTGTCGTCGCGGTATTTCACGATCACGGGTGTCTGAAGTGCGAGGCCCTTGCTCCCACCCCATTCGGACGATACGGCGCGGGCGCCGGGCACAACGACGGCGTTTTCGGGGATTTGCAGCACGGCGTCCGTCGAGCCGCGAAGCACACGCTCGTTCACCAGGTCGTACACGGGTGTGCCTCGCGTGAGTACCACCCCTGCCGCCAGCACGGCCTTCCGCCGCACCACCGTGCCTTCGTAGACGCCACAGTTCCCGCCCACGAGGACGTCGTCCTCGATCACCACGGGGCTGGCATTCACGGGCTCGAGCACCCCTCCAATCTGCGCGGCCGCGCTCAGGTGCACACGTTCGCCGATCTGCGCACACGACCCGACCAGGGCGTGCGAGTCGATCATGGTTCCCGTGCCGACATACGCTCCGACGTTCACATACATGGGTGGCATGCACACCACGCCGCTGGCGACGTACGCGCCGCGCCGAATGCTCGAGCCGCCCGGGACGACGCGGATACCGTCGGCCACGTTGATCTCGCGCGGCGGAAAAGTGTGCTTGTCCACGAAGGACAAGCGATGCTCGGCCATGACCGGGATGGACATGTCTGCCAGCTTGCCGATGCGGAATCCGAGCAGGATGCCGCGCTTGACCCACGGCACGGCTGACCACGTGCCGTCCGCCTCCCTCGTTGCCGCCCGTACCGAGCCACGCTCGAGAGCGTCCAGCAGCTCGTGGATCACCTGCTCCGCGTCCGCAGGCATCGTGTTCGCGTCCGCCGCCCGTCCCAACTGCTCGATCCGCTCCCGCAGAGTCACGCGAGCGCTCCGGCGGCTTTCAGTGCGCTGCGCACCGTTTCGACGTGCGCGTCTGCCAGCGGGACGAGGGGAAGCCGCAGGCGATTCTCCATCCTGCCGAGCATCGCCATCGCGGCCTTCACCGGTATCGGATTCGACTCGACGAACGCGGCGCGCATCCACGGCAGCAGCTGGAAGTGCAGCTTGCGCGCGGCGGCGAAATCGCCACGCAGCGCGCACTCCGCCAACTGCGACATTGCCTTGGGTGTCGCGTTCGACACCACCGAGACGATGCCGTCGCCACCGGCCACCATGATCGGAAGCGTGAGCTCGTCGTCGCCCGACAGGACGCTGAGGTGGTCGGGCCGGTCGCGCAGGATGTCGAGTACCTGGCCGAGATTCCCGGACGCTTCCTTCACCGCGACGATGTTCGGAATCTGCGCGAGCGCGACCGTCGTCTTCGCCTCGATGTTGCTGCCCGTGCGTCCGGGCACGTTGTACACGACGATCGGCAGGTCCGTGGCATCGGCCACGCGCTTGTAGTGCTCGATGATGCCGCGCTGGGGCGGCTTGTTGTACCACGGCGACGTCTGCAGCAGGTGCGTGGCCCCGCACGCCTTCATCTCCTTCGACAGCGCGATGGCCTTGACCGTGTCGTTCGATGCCGCCCCCGCGACGATCGGTACACGTCCCTTCGCCTGCTCCACTGTGATCTCGACGACGCGGCGGTGTTCCGCGGCGGTCATGGTCACCGCCTCGCCCGTCGAGCCGCACGGCACGAGGAAATGGATGCCCTGCTCGATCTGCCAGTCCACGAGCCTGCGCAGCGCACCTTCGTCGAGCGCGCCGTCCTTCGTGAACGGCGTCACGATCGCCGTGCCGCAGCCAGTGAGTCGCTTGTTCATGGGTACCTATCCGCGAAGAACGTCGCTCATGGAGAACACACCCTGCTTGCCGATCAGCCACTTCGCGGCAAGCAACGCGCCGTCGGCAAAGACCCGACGGTCGCGGGCGACGTGCTCGAGACGAATCTGCTCGAATGCGCCGTCGATGATCAGCTCGTGCGTGCCGGGCACGGACCCCACGCGCACACTCGTGATCGGAAGGTGCCGGCCCAATTCGTCGCTGGCGATCTTCGCGAGATTCGCCGCGGTACCGGATGGCGCGTCCTTCTTCGCTGAATGGTGCGTCTCCACCATGTGCGCCTCGAACCCCGGCGTGTCCTTGAGCACGCGCGCGGCGGCCTTCACGATCTCGGCGAATGCGGCCACGCCCACCGAGAAATTCGGCGCGACGAGCAGCGCTCCTTTCGTCCGCGCGACCAGCCCCTCGATCTCGCTGCGCGTGTCGTACCAGCCCGTCGTACCGACGACGATCGGGCAGCCCGCCTCGATGGCGGCGCGGATGTTCGCGGGTGCTGATGCGGGCGTCGAGAACTCCACAGCGACGTCCGCCCCGCCGAGGGACCTCCGATTGACGGCCGCCGCGTCACCGCCGTGCGGATCGATGCGCGCGACGACCTGAAAGCCACGCTCCGGCGCGAGCTGCTCGATCGCCCGCCCCATCTTGCCGAATCCCACGATCGCGAGCTTTGGCACATTCAGCTCCGGGAGCCCTGCTCGAAGAATTCCGCGTGCAGACGCTGCATCAGCGGATTCACCTCGTCGCCGTCGACGACCATCGTCAGGTTGATTCCCGTCGCGCTGAGCGACAGCATGTGCAGCCGGCAGTCACCGATCGCCTTGAGGGCGCGCGACATCGCCGGTCCGCTCTCGCTCAACCCGGCGCCAACGAGCGCGACGATGCCGCGCCGCTGCTCGATGGCCACGTCGCCGAGCTGGCGCAGGTCACCCACCAGCTCGTCCAGCCGGCTGCCGTCGTCGACGGTGACGGAGACCGACACCTCCGATGTGGCGACGACGTCCACCGACGTGTGATGACGCTCGAAGATGCCGAAGAGCTCGCGCATGAACCCTTCGGTGAGAAGCATGCGTGGCGAGCGGACTTTCACGACGGTCACGCTGCTCTTGCCGGCGATCGCCGTCACCGGTCGCTTCGGTGCGTTGAACGTGATCAGCGTGCCCTTTCCTTTCGGGTTCCTCGAGTTGAGGACGCACACGGGGATGCCGATCCGCACGGCAGGCGCGATCGTGTAGGGGTGCAGCACCTTGGCGCCGAAGGACGCGAGCTCTGACGCTTCCTCGAATCCCACCTGGTCGATCGTGTATGCGCCGCTCACCACGCGCGGATCGGCCGTGAGCATGCCGTCCACGTCGGTCCAGATCTCGATGCTCTCGGCCTTCACCGCCGCGCCGATGAGCGACGCGGAGTAGTCGGATCCGCCGCGGCCCAGCGTCGTCGTGATGCTGCCCTTCGCCGTGGAGCCGATGTAGCCGCCGAGCACGGGCACCTTGCCGTCGCGGATGAGCGGCAGGAGATGCTGGCGGCACGCTTCGGCAATGGCCTCCGGCTGCGGCTCGGCGCGTGTGAACTGATCGTCCGTGATCATCACCGTGCGCGCGTCGACGTGTTCCGCGGGAATGCCGAGGCGCCGGAACGCGGCGGCGCACATGATGGACGACAGCGATTCACCGAACGCCGCGACCGTGTCGAGGCTCCGCGGCGTACTGTGTCCGAGCACCGACAGCGCTTCGGCCAGACTCGCGAGCTCGTCGAACATGCCGCTCAGCTCTTCGCTGATCTCCGCGTCGCCGTCCGGAAGCAGCGCCGCGGCCGTCGTGAGATGACGATCGCGGAGGTTCTGCACCGCCCGCAACGCGCCGATCAGCTGCCCGCGCGACGCCTGCTCGGCGAGGCCGAGTAGCGCGTTCGTCGCGCCGCCGAGCGCTGAAACGACGACGATGGGTTGGCGATCGAGTCGCTCCTGAACGATGCCGGCGGCCCGGGAGATCGCTTCGGGATCAGCGACGGACGTCCCACCGAACTTGCAGACGATCACGGGCGGTCGATTCGCCCGGTGGCTGCCATCAGCTCGGCGTTCAGCACCGAGGCACCTGCCGCCCCGCGCACGATGTTGTGTCCGAGGGCCACCAGTCGGACGTCAAAGACGGGATCCGGGCGCACCCGTCCGACCGTCACCGTCATGCCGTGGCCGGCATCGACGTCGCGCCGCGGCTGGGGCCGGTCGTCCTGCTCCGTGACCACCAACGCGCGATCCGGAGAGCTGGGCAGACCGCACGCCTCGGACGCACCGCGCCACGATTCGAGCGCGTGCCGCGCGTCCGCGAACTCCACGCGCTTGCCGAGCTTCACCGACATCACGACGGTGTGCCCGTGCTCAACCGCAACGCGATTGGTGTGCGACGACACACCGATGTCGGCTGCCTCGATGCGCGCGTCGCCGCGGCGCCCGAGAAACTTCTTCACCTCCGCCTCGAGCTTCGGTTCCTCGTCCTTGATGTAGGGAATGACATTGCCGAGGATGTCGAGCGACGGCACCCCGGGATATCCCGCTCCCGACACCGCCTGCATGGTGGCGATGAACACGCTCTCGATGCCGAACGCCTCGTGCAGGGGAGCCAGCGGCAGCACCGCCGCGATGGCGGCGCAGTTGCCGTTCGTGACGATCGCGCCCGCCCACTTCCGCTGCTTCCGCTGCAGCTCGAGGATGTCCAGGTGATCGGGATTCACTTCCGCGATGACGAGCGGCACGTCGGGCTCCATGCGGTAATTCTTCGCGTTGCTCAGCACCGTCTTGCCGGCGTGCGCCATCGCCGGTTCCGCGTCGCCCGCGACGGAGGAGTCGAGCGCAGAAAACACGATCGGCGATTTCACGTGCCGCGCGTCGCACGGCAGCACGGTGAGCTGTGCGGCGGTCGCCGGAATCCGATCGTCACCGATCCATCGGGCCGCCTCGGCGTATGGCTTTCCCGCGGACCGCTCGGACGCAGCGACTTCCGCGAGCTCGAACCACGGGTGATTCGCGAGCAGACGAACGAACTGCTGCCCGACCGCGCCGGTTGCGCCGAGCACGGCGACGGGAACCTTTCGCGATCCGAAGGGCGACGCGCGATTCATGATTTCAGCAGGGTGCGGACGATGCGCTCGTACGCGTCCACGGCGTTCCGGAGCTCATCAACGGCGATGAATTCATCGGGCGTGTGCGCCACGTGAATCGAGCCCGGACCGAAGAGCAGCGCCTTCCCCCAGTTCGTCAGCAGGGGGATGTCCGTGGTGAACGACACCGGCGCGACCTCGAAGCCAGGAATCGTCTCGAACTTCTGCGCCGGGATGTACGATCCGTACTCCATCTCGGCGCGCTTCCCCACCCATTTCTCGATCGATTTCTTCAGCGGCTTCACGTCGCCGACCAGGCGGAACATCAGCTCCGTCTCCGCGAGCTCCGGAACGATGTTGCCCGCCGTTCCCGCGCGGATAGTGCCGATGTTCACCGTGGTCTCGCCGAGGATCGGGTCCGTCGGCAGATCCAGCTGGCTCACGGTCGGCAGCAGCTCGAGCAGGGGCGCGATCGCGGATTTCCCCAGCTCGGGGTACGCCGAATGTGCGGCACGACCGCGGAAGCGCAGCGTCACGCGCTGCGATCCCTTCGCGCCGCTGGCGAGCTTGCTCTCCGTGGGTTCACCATTGACGAGGTACCTGCTGGTGGCGGGAAGGCGATTCGCCGCGCGCGCGCCGTCCGATCCCTGCTCCTCGCCGACGAGAAAGAGGAGATCGACGCGCTCTTCGCCGGATTTCACGAGACGGTCCGCAGCGGCGAGCATCGCAGCCGCGATTCCCTTCGCGTCGCAGGCGCCGCGCCCGAGGAGCTTTCCTCCCTCTTCGCGCGGAGGGATGTATGGCGGCACCGTGTCGAGGTGGGTGGAGAGCGTCACGCCCTTCCCTTTGCGCGTGGCCCAGACGTTCGCGCGTCCCTTGCTGACTTCCTGCAGCTCGACGCTCCAGCCGCGCGACACGAGCCAGCGGCTGACGAACTCCACGATCTCGCTTTCCTCGCCCGTGGACGACTGAATGCCGAGCAATTCGGCGGCGAGCGCGACGACGTCGGTCATGCCGGGCAAAGCTAGGTGGGCTGGATGCTTGCGAGAAGCGTCCAGCCCGCCTGCGACCGCGCGTCCGTGACGACTAGATGCCGGAGCGTGCCTGTTCGCTCGCACGGATCGCCGTCTCGGCTCCGCGCACATTTTCGACGAACATCTGCAGCGCGAGCCGATTCGCGTCCTTCACGTATTCATCGTGATGACGCTCGCCGATTTCGCCGATGTGCGCGAGCTCGGTGAGGCCGAGCTGGCGCCCCGCCTCACGAAAAGTCTTGAAAGTGTCTTCCGCCTGCCGGGCCATGACGATGTCTCCGATGAGACGCAGGAAATCGTCCTCACGCACCACGTCCGCCAGATCGCGCGCGACGCCCAGTGCCACGCCGGCGACCTTCTTGACCACGCCCTCGCTCGCGCCCAGCGTCCGCTGATAGTCCTCGAGCATGCGCTGGTGTTCCTGCGCGCGGATAATGAAGCGGCCGCACAGATCCCGGAAACGGGGGTCGGTGGCCTGCGATTCGTGATCCTGCAGCGACTGCACGAAGGTGCGATGCTGCATGATCGCGTTGTTGACCTGGCTTTTCAGGAAATCAACGCCGTGCTCCATGGTTCACTCCGCATTTGAGGCGGTGGTGCATGGTGCAGGTTGCGCGCCGACGGGTTCGATGAACTTCCAGAAGGATTTCTGCAGCCGCTGGAAGACCGGAATCGTGTCCGCGTGAACGGTCGACGGGCGGACATCGATCGGGGTGTCGTCCAGATCGGTGACGCGGGTGATCACCACGCACAGCGCGCCCTGCGCCCCGAGGCCGGCCACCCGGAACCAGTACTTGCGCGTCGAGTCCACGAGGACGCTGGGACGGTCTGCGTACGGGAAGAACCGCCCGGAGACGTACGCGACAGGCGATTGCGCGGGCCCCAGCAACGAATGCCCGTCCGAATAGGTCGCGGGGAGCGGATTGGGGTTGACGCCGAGGTAATCGAACAAGGTGGGCCAGACGTCCACGTGCGACGAGAATGCCGGCGACCGATGCCCGGAGACCCGTGCGTTCGCGCCTGGCAGTCCGAGCACGAACGGTACGACGATCTTCTCGTTCCAGAAGGTGGCCGGCGCGTGCCCGAACACGCCGTGGTCGCGGATTTCTTCGCCATGGTCGGAGGTGGCCAGGACCACGGTGCGACCGTGTTCGAAATCCGGTTTGACGATGTCGAGTGTCTGACGGAAGTAGTCGTCCGCCTGGAGCACGTCGTTCATGTAGTTCGTGCGCGCCGACGGTCCGATGAGCGGATATTTCCGGAACCGCGGCTTGGCCGACGTGAACGGGTAGTGCGGGGTGTAGAAGAACGCGACCACGAAGTACGGCTTGCCGTCCGCTTTGCGGTCCGCCACGTATCGTCGCAGCACGTCGAGCGCCTCATCGTCGTTTTTCGGGTACTCCACCCGATCGAACATCCGCAGTAATTGATCGCTGGGATACGGATTGAGTCGCGAGCTGGCGAGCAAGAGCGTCTGGTAACCATTGGCCTTGAGCAGCTCGAGCGGATACGATGGGACGCGGGCGTCCATGAAGCTGTAGAACGCCTGTCCGTCGATTCCATAGAGGAGGCCGAACATGCCCGCCTCCGATACGTGGCCGGTGCTGAAGTGACGGCGCGAGTGGATCACGTCCGGACGCGCGGCGAACCGCAGCAGGTTCGGGGTGAGCTCGGGACGCACCATGTCGCCGCGCAACCCGTCGGCGACGAAGAACAGGATGTTCTTCCTGTCGCGAATGAGCGGAGCGCCGGAGGCGACGGTCGGATACCCGCCCGCGCCGAGCCGCGGGGCCACGTGGATGAACGGCCGCGTGGTGTTCCGCATCAGGAGCGCTCTGCCCAGGGGCAGCGCGCCTTCGAATTCCGCGCGGTCCGCCGCGATGTAGCTCTCGCCCGAGTGAAAGAGCGCGAGACCGCCGGGAACGGTCACGAGCATCGCCATGCCGCACGCGCGCGACAGTGCACCGTTCCGCCACGGCGCCAGGCGGAATGCCGCCACGCAGATCAGCAACTCGGCGCCGAGCAGGGTGATGGCGGCCACGGTCACGCGCAGAACTTCGGCCGGTTGAATGCCGAGGTCGCGTCGGAGGGCGGCGTCGGCCAGGATCGTGAACACGTCGAACTCGTAGAGGTGCACGCCGTAATCCTGGAACAGCAGCACCTCGATCAGGACGAGCACCACGCAGGCGGTGAGCACCGCGGCAAGCGCCGCGGTCGGCAGCGCGCGCGAATGGCCGTTGCCGCGCGCGCGGCGAATGCGCTGCAGCACGAAACGCGTGAGCTGCAGGGCGGCGACGAACAGCACACCGATGAGCGAGACGGCGTAGAGGGCAAACCCTGCGAAGGCACGCTCCATTCCGAACCAGTCCGGATGCAGCGGGTCGACGACGGCGGCGAGCAGCCGGTCGGAGCGGGTGTGCAGAAAGACGATCAGCCCGACGACGTTCGCAAAGATCACCAGCGTCGCGGCGCGCACGCGCGAAGATGCCGGGACCGGGACTCGAACCCGGACGGGGTTGCCCCCAAGGGATTTTAAGTCCCTTGCGTCTACCACTTTCGCCATCCCGGCCGTCGGAAGTCGACGGACCCGTCAGTACGACCTGCGCGATGCATCATCAGTCACGAAAAAAGGCGGGGGAACGGCCGTCGCCGCTCCCCCGCCGATGATTTCTGTCCAGAGCGGGAAACGGGACTCGAACCCGCGACCCCAACCTTGGCAAGGTTGTGCTCTACCAACTGAGCTATTCCCGCGCGGACCGCAATATACCCGTAACGCGTTGGGTGAACAAGCGATGGAGCACTACGGCCGCTCTCCAAGCGCGTGCACTGCGTACCACGCCGTCCATGCGAGAAGCCCTGACAGCGCCGCGTCGCCGCCGTTCGCCTTCGCCTGCCCTTCTGGCGTGACGACCTCGGCCGCGTAGCCGCCGTCCAGTGCGGCGCGTCGGAACCATTGCAGTACCTTCGACGAGTCCGGCCCGAGCAACCGCGCGCACTCGCGCGCGAGCTGCTCCGCGTCCCCGGCCATGTCCTTCACCGTGCGGCGGTACGTGGAATCGTGGCGTTCGACGGCGTCGTAGAGCGGCAGCCAGAGCGCGGAGCCGACGGGGTCATCGCCGAACGCGAAGCGGCCGGCGAGATCGGTGGCCGTGGCGAACACCTGCTTGCCCCCCTGCTCCGTCGTGAAATGGCGCTTGAGCGCAGCACGGACGGCGTCGGGATCTTCGACGCTGCGCGCCGTTTCCTCGTCGAGCGTGCGACGCAACACGTCCAGCGCGCTGGCCGCCACGGCGTTCCCGTGCAGCGTGAACGCGAAGCTCGCGGGTTCGCCGCCGGAGAACACTTCCGTGGAGTACAGCGGCACGTTGCGGTCGCGGCGCGCCGCCAGATCCTCGGACGCGAGATACAGTGTGTCCGCGATGACCGGCTCGTCCACGATCTGGTCGTCGTTCGTGTCGCGGATGTAGCGATCCACCGCCACGGGATATCCAGCGGCGCCCTCCAGCGAGAAGCCCGGCGCGAACATCGTCCCGTCGAAGTAGTGCACCCCCCGGCCGGGCGCGTATCCGTGCAGCTCGCACACGCGCAGCAGGATCTCGCGCGCGAGGCCGGCGTCGCAGAGCTGCACCGCGGGCAGCGTCCACATGAGCGCTTCCCAGTCGCGCACGGTCACACCGCGACCATTCCACGGCGCGCGGCTGCGCACCAGGTAGTAATGCGCGTCGTCGAGCGCGCGCCCCACGCCGTAGAAATACGCGAACAGGAGATTGCGGTTGATCAGCGGATCCAGCGCCTCGTGGCCGGTCGTCTGCTCG
>DATFHG010000220.1:0-44611 GCA_035248725.1 Gemmatimonadaceae bacterium
CGCGGGTATTCGCCGCAAATACTGGCGCGCCACGCCAACCGAGCGCCGCTCGGCAGTGATGCCGTTCCTGTGGGGCACCGTGGCGAAATCGGGCGAGATCTTCGGCAATCGCGACCTGGGGAGCCGAGCGGACGTCACCAACGGTCTCAAGTTTTCCTATCCCGGCTACAACGAGATGGCCGTCGGCTACCCCGATCCGCGCGTCGACAGCAACGAGCATGGACCGAACGAGAACGTCACCGTGTTCGAGTGGCTCAATCGCCGTCCCGAGTATCACGGACGCGTCGCGGCCATCGGCACCTGGAGCGCGTTCAAGGACATCTTCAACGCGCGACGCAGCGGTGTGCACGTGGACGCCGGATGGGACGCGCCGTACCCGGACGCACACAACGCCGTGCAGCGCCTGCTCAATCGCCTGTACGCGTCGACCTTCCGCCAGTGGGACGACAACGCCTACGACAGCTTCGCCCATGAGGTGACGCTGCGTTATCTGGCCGATCACCAGCCGCGCGTGCTGTTCGTGGGTTATGGGGAGACGGACGAGTGGGCGCACGACGGTCGCTACGATCGAACGCTCAACGCCCTGCACGCGGTGGACGGCTACATCGCCGAGCTCTGGTCCACGATGCAGGCGGACCCGCAATACCGCGGACGCACGACGCTGATCGTCACCACCGACCACGGACGGGGACGCACGACGCGCGACTGGAGCGATCACGGTCGCGACGTGGAGGGTGCCGAAGAGATGTGGATCGCCGTCCTCGGGCCCGACACACCGCCCCTCGGCGAGCTGCGCAACGTGGCGCCGGTGACACAGTCGCAGATCGCAGCAAGCATCGCCGCCGTGCTTGGCCTGGACTACCGGCGCGACATGCCGCGCGCGGCTCCTCCGCTCCCCGTCGTGAAGTAGACGGGATCCGGTCAGTGCGGCGTGATCACGCGCCCCTGTGGCAGTGCTGGTGGCTTCTCGCCCGACGCGAGGGCCTTGTCCCCGATGACCTTGAGCGCGAAGCGCTGTACCTCGCCGAGGCGCTCGATCTCTTCGGCGACCGCCAGCAGCGAGCGCTCCATGCGTTCGATGCGGGCGTGCGTGTCCCCCTGCTGCATCTGCTCGCACACCCCGTCGCGCTGGCCCCGCATCTTCCCGTAAGCATAGGCGCCGACGATGCCGACGATCGTCGTGCCGCCAAGAAGCATCACGCCCGCGAGGGGCAGCCAGTCGCCAGGATCGATCATCGGTGCTCCTGAGATTTGACTCTCCTACGCTTCGCGAACGTCCGCGGTTTCCGCTCCTACAGCCGTTGCCACAGGAACGCAGGAGTCCAGCGTTGGAGCCAGGCCGTGATCATCGTCATGCTCCCCGTGATCATGAGAACGCCGACGACGATCAGCAATGCCCCCGACGCGCGCGTCACCACACCCATCGCACGGCGATATCGCTGAAAGGCCGGTACAAACCGGTCGATCATCACGGCTGCGGCCACGAAGGGCAGCGCGAGTCCCATGGCGTACGCGAACAGCAGCACGACGCCGCGCTGGAGATCCGCCGCGCTCGCGGTGTACGTGAGCACCGCGCCGAGAATCGGCCCGATGCATGGGCTCCATCCCGCCGCGAACGCCATCCCGACGATGACCGTGCCGAGGTAACCCATCGGTTTGCGTGCGATGTGCGCGCGCGTGTCGACGGCGAGAAATCGCGGATTGAACGCGCCGAGCAGATACAGGCCGAACAGGATCACGAGCGCGCCGCCGACGCGCCCGACCCAGTCGCGCTCGCGGTGCAACAAACGTCCGATGAGCGTCGCCGTGGCGCCGAGTGCCAGAAACACGAGCGTGAATCCGGCGACGAACAGCAGCGCGTGGATGAGCGCGGTGTGCTTCGCCCGCCCCACGTCGTCCAGCTCCAGGCCGGTGATGAAGCTGACGTAGCTGGGGATGAGGGGCAGCACGCACGGCGAGACGAAGCTCAACAGTCCCGCCGTGAATGCGACCGCGACGCCGACGTTCACGGACCCGACGGCGTCCTTCCTTTGGCCCAGACGGGGAACGCGGGACGCTTTGCCTTTGGCGCTCCTGACTGCACGACGGTGTTCTGCATGAGCAGCGACACGCCCCGCTCGAGCTGTGTGTCGTGGCCCGCGCGCCACGCCGCCGGCTCGAGATCGACCTCGACGTCCGGAGCGACGCCGACGTTCTCGACCGCGTACTGCCCTTCCGGTGTATAGATCGCGATGCGCGGCGCGGTGACGGTGGTGCCGTCCATCAATTGCGGATAGCCACCGATGCCGACGAGGCCTCCCCAGGTGCGCTTCCCCACGAGCTGTCCGACCTTGAAGCGCCGGAACAACCACGGCAGCTCGTCGCCGCCCGAGCCGGCGTACTCGTCGATCAGCATCACCTTGGGTCCGTAGATGGCGCCGGCCGGCAACGGCTGGTCGTCCCCATAGCGCGACGTCACGTAATTGAATGGCGCGTCGCGCCGGAGGTACTCGATCATGTAGTCCGCGATGTTGCCGCCGCCGTTGAACCGCTCATCCACCACCGCGCCGACCTTGTCCTGTTGGGCGAAGAAGTAGCGGTTGAATCGCGTGTATCCCTGATTCGCCGTGTTCGGAACGTAGATGTACGCGAGCTTGCCGCCCGACAAACGGTCGACCGTGCGCCGGTTGTTGTCGATCCAGGCAAGATGGCGCAGCTCGCCTTCACTCGGCAGCGGCACGACCGTGACATCGCGCGCCCCCGCGCCACTCGCATTCGGCCCGACGCGCAGCACCACCTGCTTCCCCGCGGTTCCCTCGAGCGCCTGATCCACACTCTCGGCGGTCGTGAGATCGCGACCGTTGACGGCGAGCAGGTATTCGCCCGCGACGACGTTTACGCCGGGCTGCGTGAGCGGTGCGCGAAATTGCGGATTCCAGTTCTCGCCGGCGTACACGCGCGCGAATTTCCAGCGCCCATTGTCGGCGGCGTAGTCGGCGCCCAGCAACCCGTTCGCCGGCGGCGCGATCGCCGTACTCTGATCCGGCTGCCCGTTGAACACGAACAGATGCCCCACGGTCAGGTTGCCGAAGATCTCCTGGAACAGGTAGTCGAGGTCCGCACGACCGCCGAGGCCCGGCAGATACTTCTCGTAGAACCGTTCGGTGGCCGCCAGATCGAGACCGTGATAGCTCGGGTCATAGAAGAACGCGCGCTGGACGCGGAAGGCTTCCCGGTACATCTGCTTCCACTCGGCGCGTGGATCGATCTCCACCTGGATGTCCGACGTCGCCAGCTGTCCTTCGCCGGGCTTCGCGGGCGTCGAGACGGGGATGATTGTCCAGCGATTCTGCTGCTTGTACAGCACCTTCTCACCGTCGCGTGAGACGTCGTACTCGCCGACGTTCTCGACGAGCTTGTCCGTCTTCCGCTCAGCGAGGTCGAACTTGTAGAGCGTGACGCCCTCCTGGCCCGTGAACTGGCTGAGAGGCACCAGCGGTGCTTCTGCCAGGATCACCACGCCCGTCTTCCCCGCCGAAACGCCGATGTAATCGCGCGCCGGCGCGGGCAATGCCACCACGCGCTGGTCGATGCCGTCCATGTCGATGCGCACGTCGGGAGCGCCCTTCGGTTTGGACGTGTCGGGCGGCGTGCCCATCGCAGCGGCGTTGCCCGCCGCGTCGGCCTTCGCCTTTTCCTCGTCGCTCTCCGGCGCCATGGGCGACGGCAGGTCCTTACGCAGGACGATGGCGTAGAGGCTGGCCGTGACGGGGTGGTCGTACGTCATCATGCTGAAGTCCTGCGCGGGACCGGCGTCCGTGCTGGCGACGAAATACAGGTACTTCCCGCTGGCATCGAACGCGGGAAGCTTGGCATCGCTCATCCCGTCGGTGAGCTGCGATGACGCACCGCGCGCGACGTCGTAGGCGAAAATCGCTCCGAGTCGATTGTGCAGCGTGCGGCCGTATGCGATCCACTTCGAGTCGGGGGACCATGCCATCCCCAGACTGGGATAGAGCACGCTGCCGGCGCCGCGCGGTCCGGCGGGATCCGTATCGACCTTGGTCATCCGTCCGCTGGCGACGTCCACGTACCACAGCTCGCCGCGGGAGTTCGTGAACGCGATGGACTTTCCGTCCGGCGACCACAGCGGATCGTAGTAGTACGTGGCGTCGTCACCGAGCTTGATGCTGCGTGCGTCGCCGCGTCCGCTCTGGTTGCGCAGCTCCAGGTGGTAGCCCGCACCGCCCGCATCCGAGAAGAACGCCAGCGTCTGTCCGTCCGGCGACCAGCTGGGATAGCGCTCGACGGCGTCCGTGGTCTGCGTGACGTTGCGCGCGTCTCCCTTCTTCGCCGGCACCGTGATGATCTCTCCGCGCGCCTCGAATGCGGCGCGCGCGCCACTCGGCGAGAGGGCGGCGTTCTTGAGCTTGGATGCGACCGGCACCCAGCGCGGCAACGCATCGGTCAGCTCGCCCGCGATCTGAATCGGCACCGCCGACGTCTGGCCGGTGCGCGTGTCGTACAGCCGGATCGCCCCGAACTGCTCGTACACGATGGCGCCCGGTCCCGCCGATGCGCTCTTGATGTCCAGGCCGCGATTGTCCACGCGGCGTGCGACGCGCTTCGCATTGACGTCGTAGGCGTACAGCGTGGTGGCGCCGTCGCGGTCCGACAGGAAGTACACGGTGTCGCCAACCCACATCGGCGCGCGATCGGTGGAGCTGTCGCGCGGAATGCGCTCGATGGCCGCGTCGGACATGCGCGCGATCCAGATCGGCGTGGTCCGTCCGCCGCGGTAGCGCTTCCAGATGTCGTTCGCGTTCACGATCGGCATGTACGCCAGTCGCTGCCCGTCCGCGCTGAACGAACCGTCCCACCCTGTCGGCAGGTCCACCGCTTTCGCCACGACGTCATTCACGCCCTGCACGAAGAGACGCGGTGGCACGCCGCCGCCGGGCGCGTAGCCCAGGCGATTGGAGGCAAAGAGCACCTTGCCGTCCGGCGTCCAGCCGCGCACGAAGTCGTTCGCGGGGTGATAGGTCAGGCGTTTCGGCGTACCGCCCGCGGAAGCGACCACGTAGACATCGGCGTTGTTGTTGCGCACACCCGTGTAGGCCACCGACTTGCCGTCGGCGGAAAATCGGCAGTCGGTCTCGTTCCCCACAGCCGACGTGAGGCGACGCGCACTGCCGCCGCTGCGCGGCACGAGCCACAGGTCGCCGCCGTAACTGAAGCAGATGTCCGTGGCGCTGACGGACGGCTGACGGAGCAGTAGCGGCGCATCCTGGCCGGACGCGATCGCGGGGGCAAGCACGGCCGCCACGAGGGCCGCGCGGGCGAATCCTGAGGTCGACACGTCGTATCCCTGATTGGAGGACCTCGAAGTTACGCGGCGTCGCGGCCCCGCGACATCCGACGGTTCGTTCACCTCGCCTTGACAGGGGAACGATCGCGGCCGATACTGCCTCCCATACTCTTGCCCAGGGAACGATGCCAGCGCTGCACCGCAACTCCAACGACCTGCTCCAGGGCACGCTCGCGATTCTGATCCTCAAGGCGCTGCTCCTCGGCCCCTCGCATGGATACGCCGTGGCGCGCTGGGTGGAAGACACGACGGCGGATGTGCTGCGCATCGAGGAGGGCTCGCTGTACCCCGCCCTGCGCCGCCTGGAGGACCGCGGATGGGTGACCTCCGACTGGGGCGTCTCCGACAACAACCGGCGCGCGCGGTTTTACACCATCACGGCGGCGGGACGGAAGCACCTGCGCGCCGAGGCAACGGTCTGGCTCAAGTACTCGCAGGCCGTCACGCGCGTCCTCCGCGCCGCACCCGCGCTCGCATGAGCCCGCGCTGGCTGCGGTATCTCCGGTTCGTGCGACCGAACGCCAGGGCCGACGTCGACGAGGAGCTGGCCTTCCACATCGAGATGCGCGTGCAGCGCAACCTCGCGCTGGGGATGACCGCCGAGCAGGCCCGCGCCGATGCGCTGGACCGCTTCGGTGATGTGGCACGCGTCCGCGATCAGCTGGTCTCGCACGACACGCGCAAGCAGACGGTGAGCGAACGCAAGGAGTACGTCTCCGACTTCGCGCAGGACCTGCGCTTCGGGTGGCGCTCGCTGCGGCGCGCGCCCGCGTTTGCCGCCGCCGCGGTCGCGACGCTGGCCATCGGTATCGGCGCCAACGCGGCGATCTTTTCCGCCGTCGAGGCGATCGTCCTTCGGCCGCTCCCCTACGCCGCTCCGGAGCAGCTCGTGAGTCTGGGGCGCGGCTCCGCAGGCGAGTTCACGGCGTTGCGCGACCGCCTGCATTCGTACTCGAAGCTCGCAGCATACGTCGGACAGACGCACCCCATCGACGACGGCGAGGAGGCCGTCCGCCTGGAGGGCGCGGCGATCACCACCAATCTGCTCACCACCCTCGGCGTCAAACCTCTGCTTGGCCGTGACTTCACCGACGGCGAGGGAGTGCTCGGCAACAACACCGTGTTGATCCTGTCGTACGGGTTGTGGCAACGCCGCTTCGGCGGCGATCCGGCGGCGATCGGTCGCCGGATTCTGCTCGAGGGCGCTCCCGTCACCATCGTCGGCGTCATGCCGCCGGACTTCCAGTTCCCCGGACGCGAGACGCAGTACTGGATGCCGTACGCGTTCAATCCCGCGAACGTCGGGCTCACGTGGGCCGTCGGCGACAAGTGGTTCATCGGACGGCTTGCGCCCGCGATGACGCCCGCCGCCGCTCAGCGCGAGCTCCGCGCGGTTTGGCCCTCGATTCGATTCCTCGATCCCCTGTGGGAGCCGGGGCCCGACTATCGCACGGACGCGACGGTGACGCCGCTGCAGGACGTCGTCGTCGGCACCGCGCGCACGCTGCTGTGGATTCTGTTCGGCTGCGTGCTGCTGGTGCTCGTGATCGGTTGCGTCAACGTGGCCAATCTGCTGCTCGCGCGCGCGACTGCGCGGGAACGTGAGCTTTCCGTTCGTGCCGCTCTCGGTGGAGGGCGCGGTCGTCTTCTGCGGCAGCTGGTCACCGAGAGCCTGCTGCTATCGGCGCTCGGCTCCGCACTCGGCGTGGCACTCGCGTACGGCGCACTGCGGTGGTTCGTCGCGCTGATGCCGGCGAGCGTGCCGCGCACGCACGAGATCGCGCTCAACGGCACGGTGCTGGGGTTCACGGCGCTCGTGGGCGTCGTCGCGGGTATCGCCTTCGGGATCATCCCTGCGCTCCGCGCCACGAATGTCTCACGCGCGGCAACGACGAGCGGACGCGCCACGGCGGGGTTGAACCATCAACGCGTCGCGGGTCTGCTGGTCGCCACGGAAGTGGCTCTGGCGGTACTCCTGGGCGTCGGCTCCGTGCTCCTCGTTCGGAGCTTCACCGCGCTGCGACGCGTCGATCCGGGATTCGAGTCGGCGCACGTGATCGCCGCCCGCGTCAGTCCGCCCGGCGTCGGGTACAGCGACCCGCACCGTGTGACGAATCTGTACGTGTCCTTGCTCGACCGGCTGGCGACGCTGCCCGGCGTGCAGAGTGCAGCGGCCGTGAACAAGCTGCCGATGGCGCAGAGTGTCTGGGGCATCGCCGTCCGCATCGAGGGGCAATTCGAGGACAACAAGCATCCGCTGCCGGACATCGCGCACTTCCAGGAGATCACACCGGGCTACTTCGAGACGATGGGCATCCACGTCCTGCGTGGCCGGCCGTTCAGCGAAGCCGATCGCGAGGACCAGGCTCCAGTCACGATCGTGAGCGAGAGTGTCGCGCGGCATTTCTGGCCCGGCGCCGACGCCATCGGTAAGCGCATCGGCTACGCGTGGGACAGTCCCTGGCTTACGGTGGTTGGCATCGTTGCCGACGTGCGGCAGGACAGCCTGCGGGACACGGCCGTCACGAGCATGTACGTACCCTGGCAGCAGCGCTCGCGCATGTCGGGCAACGAGATGTGGCTGCTGGCCCGATCGACGGGCGATCCGGGCTCATTGGCCAGCGCGATGCGCGGACTGGTGCGCGAGACCGATCGCGCCGTCCCCGTCAGCGACGTCCGGACGATGGAGACTGTCGTGGCGGACTCGGTGCAGAAGGCACGATTCACCACGCTGCTCGTGGCGGCGTTCGCGCTCGCGGCGCTGCTGCTTGGCGCCGTGGGGATCTACGGCGTGATGTCCTACCTGGTCGCGCAGCGGACGCGGGAAATGGGGATCCGCCTCGCGCTCGGCGCGACGGCGCGCGACGTGACCGGCCTCGTCGTGCGACGGGGAGCCGTGCTGGCCACGATCGGCGCGGCGGCGGGAATCATCGCGTCGTTCGCCGCGACGCGTGCGCTGGCGTCGCTGCTGTTCGGCGTGAGCGCGCGTGATCCCATCACGCTGGCGTTGGTCCCGCTGCTCTTTCTCATCGTCGCGGTGATTGCGAGCGCCGCGCCGGCGGTGCGCGCCGCCCGCGTGAACCCGGTGCGCGCGCTGCGGGCCGACTAGATCACAGCACGGCGCGCATCAGGCGCGCCAGACGGCCCTGGATGCCTTTCGGACGCGGCAGCAGGCGATCCAGCTCCTCGGGCGTGGTGATCCACGTGGACCGGGCCATGATGTAGTACAGGTCCACGAGCCCCAGCGCGGCGTGGACTCCGGACACGACGAGGGATGCCTCGCCGTCCTGCATGATGCCGCGCGGATCCTCGTTCTGCGAGCCGAGCGTGAAATAGAAGCTGACGGACTTGCGTTCCGCTGGGCTGAGTGATTGCTCATATCCCCGGATCATGCCGTCCGCGCTGCGCGTCGCCGCCGAGTCGATCTCGGGAGCGACATATCCGAGCTCCTTCGCGAAGTCCGTGGACTGTCGTGACTGCGCCTGCATCGCCTGCGCGAACACGCGATCCCAGCCGCTCTGTCGAGTGAGGGCCGCGATGGCGCCGGGCCGCGCGATGAGCTGCGTCTTCTGGTGCAGCTGCGGCGCGCGGGGGCGCTCGTCGTGTGCGAGCGAGGTGCCCACCTCCCCGTCCGCCTCCGTTCGCGTCGTCGCCTGATTGAGCACGGCGAGCGTCGCGGAGTCGAAGGGAATGAGCTGCTTGATCCAGGGCGAGCGTTCGAGCCCCTCGGTGATCTCGCGCCGGCGTCCCTCGAGGTCGGTGACCTCGGCCCGCGCGGTGTACAACCCGACGCGCAACTCACCCCCCGCGGCGTGAATCTGCGGACCGATGCGACGGTTGATGTCGAGCAGGCGCTGCATGACGTCGTGCTGGATCGCCGCGACGGGCGGCTGGGGATTGGGTCCGTTCGCCAGCGACGGCGAGATGATGTAGACGCGGCAGCCTCGGGCCGCGGCGCCGGCGAGCATGGCCGCCCACGTGTCGCTCACCCACAGCGGATCCGGGACGATGATGACGCTGCCCGGAGGCGCGAGGTTGTAGAGCATCGCGCGCGCGACCGAGGATTCCTTCGCGCGGAATCCGGGCTCGTTGTGCACCTGCAGCGCGCGACCGACATAGGTGCGGGCGTCCGCCGGTGCCGATGCGGCTTTGGCTTCCCGCAACGGCGGCGGCAGTCGATTCTCGGGAATGCCGTTCTCCAGCAGCGCACGCCGCGCCGCCGCTTTCGCCTCGATCGCGGCGGGGCCGCGCACACGATAGCCACGGTCTTCCCACGTCGCGCTCGCGTAGTGCTCGCCGATGCCGACGCCGGTGATGATCGCCGCGCCGCGATACGGATCGCTTTCGGTGAGGTCGTACAGGACGAGCTTGCGATGGTCGCGCTGGAGGTTGTCGGGCAGGAACGGAATGCCGGGAATGATGTGCGAGCTGCGGAAGCTGAAATCGCTGGGCAGCACGACGTTCACGTGCACCTTGACTACGCGACTCAACCACGACGCGCCTCCACTGTCCGCCGCCTCGCGCTGCAGCCGGCGCGAAGCCGCCACCGCGCGGCGCAGCGCGTCCTGGCGCTCCCGGAGATGTGCTTCGCGCGCGCCATTGTTACCGGGCAGGCGCATGCTCGCGTGCAACGGATTTTCCAGGATCGACATCCAGAGGCGGCCGTCGCGACTCTCGTAGTAGAACTGGTCGAGCAGGATCATGTAGACCGGCATCTGCCCCGTGCTGTCGTAGCGCGCGACCGCCTGGGTGAGCGCGGGCAGGTATGCGTCGGCGACCATGGTGTACGCGATGTCGTCGACCTCCTTCGTGATGTCGCGGCGCCCGGTGAAGTCGTGCGTCCAGAGCACGTGGTAGTCGCGCGTCGCGAAAATGGATCGCGCAATCTCGAGCGGCAGGTCGCTGCTGCGGAGATACGTCAGCGCGTTGTTGTCGGTGAACGGCCGGCCCACCGCGCGCTCGATGAGCCCGTCCACCTCGGTCTGCTCGTCGTACTGGTCTTCGGTGAGCGCGAGCTGCAGCGGCAGCCAGACGAGGCGCGTGTCGCCCCACTGGTCCAGCAGGTTGCTCTGCACCGCTTCGATGACGGACAACCATCGCGCGTGCACATGTTCGACGGCCGGCACGTAGGCCGCCGCCACGACTCCGGAATCGCGCACCCAGGCGCTGAACCGCTGCTGGGCGTTGGCGATGAGGGGCCAGATACCCACGTCCTTGGATTGTCCGAACAGCCGGTCGTAGGGCAGCAGGACGGCGTCGAGCAGATTTGCCCGCGCATGGTCGGCGATGCGCGCGCCGAGGGCGGAGTCGCCCGTGACGGCGGCGAATGCCACCGCGAGCTCTTCCCGGTACGACTGCGTCGCGTGCGTGAAGCTGCGGCCATAGCGCGTGATGGTCGTGTCTTCGGCGAACAGATTCGTGTAGGCGAGAATCTGCGCCGCCGCATAGTTCACGCGTATCAGCGCGGCTTCGGCGCGTCGGGGGATGGGGACGGAGCGCACACGGAAGGTCACGTCGCTCGCGAAGTCGTGGTCCGTCTCCTGGGCGCGCGTCCGTCCCGCCAGCGCGTCGCCGAGCGGCAGGTGGATGCCGAAGGCGATCTGGTTGTTGCGACGCGGAATCCAGTCGAAGCGCAGCATCGTGCCCCGCCCCAGCAAACCGCCGCGGCGAATCGCGGTCTGGAAGCTCAGGATCGTGGCGACATCGCCATCGTCGACGTTCCAGTCGGCGCCGGCGGCGAGCCCGAATGCGGGCGACGCGGCCAGCAGGCGAACGCCTGGTTGCAGCGATGACGCCACCGACGCATAGCCCTCCGCTTTCGCGGCCAGCAGACCCGTGACGGGATTCGTGACATGGCGGAGGACGCCGAATGACACGAGACCATCGGTGCGGTCGAGCGGTCCGCCGAAGCTGGCGCCTCCGACCACGTACGGATGCCAGATCGGCGGCTGCCCCATCGACGCGATCGACTGGGCGGCACGCTGACCCTGCGCGCGCGTGGCGAACGCGACCGCGAGGACCAGCAGCAACGCCGCGCGAATCGTCCGGGTGGCTCTCACATCTATGGTATAAGTCAAGCGCCATACCACAGCCGGCCGCGACCACGCGCTACTCGAGGCCGCCAGTTACTCGCAACGTTTCGTCTCGTCCCGGGACTGTCCTCCCAGACATAGACGCACATGCAGCTCGCAGCCGTTCGTCGCGCGGCGCCATTCCTGGCCGTCGCGCTCACATCGCTATTCATGGCCTGCACCGACGCCATCGGTCCTGACGCCACGTCCGGACCGGAGGCCGCAGCCGCCAAGGCCCGCAAGAAGCAGCCGGCGCCTGCGCCGACTCCCACGCCCACGCCGACACCGCCCCCGCCCGACCTGAGCAATCCGCTCATCGGCATGTCGCTGTACGTGAACCCGAGCTCGCACGCCGCCCTCCAGGCCAGTGATTGGCGCACGACACGGCCGGCCGATGCCCTGCAGATGGACAAGATCGCGGCGCAGCCCGCGGCGAAGTGGTTCGGCAACTGGAACACGGACGTGCGCGCCGACGTCGACCGCGCCGTCAGCAATGCGTCGGTGATCGGGACCGTTCCGGTGCTCGTCGCCTACAACATTCCGCAGCGCGACTGTGGCGGATACTCGTCCGGCGGATCGAACAATCCCGACGGCTATCGCACCTGGATCACGGCGTTCGCAAACGGCATCGGCGCCCGGCACGCGATCGTGATTCTCGAGCCCGACGCGCTCGCCGGGATGGATTGTCTCTCGGCGACCGATCAGGCCACGCGCTCGAGCCTCATCGGGTATGCGGTGAACACGCTACGCGCGCTCGGCGCCACCGCGGTGTACATCGACGCGGGCCACTCGCACTGGCATTCCGCGTCGACGATGGCCACGCGGCTGACGAACGCGAACGTGGCGACGGCCAACGGCTTCTCGCTCAACGTGTCGAACTTCTATTACACGAGCGAGCAGGCGACGTATGGCGACGCCATCTCGTCGCTGGTCGGCGGCAAGCACTACGTGATCGACACGAGCCGCAACGGCCTGGGTTCGGCGGGCGACAGTCAGTGGTGCAACCCGGACGGGCGCGCGCTCGGCGATCGCCCGACCACGGCGACCGGCTACGCGCTGGCCGATGCCTTCCTGTGGGTGAAGATCGCCGGCGAGTCGGACGGCGCGTGCAATGGCAATCCAGCGGCGGGGACGTGGATGCCCGAGTACGCGTTGGGTTTGGCGCAGAGAGCCTCGTATTGACTGCTGAGTACGGCCGCTTCAAAGCCGATCGACGGTCACGCGCGCAGCACCATCACGCGAATATCGGAGCACGACCTTCCAGGGCTGACAACAGACCGGGCAGTCTTCGACATACTCCTGGGACTCCCCACTCCCGGCGTCGAGCGCCAAAGTGACAGCCTCCCCGCAGTATGGGCAGACTACATCGGCATCGAGGTCGGCGGTGCCGTCGCCCAACGGGAATTCTTCGTCCAGATCCGGCTCGGACTCTCCGTTGCCGTCGTCCGGATCAACGGGCTCGAAGTCGGGGGCAAACCGCATAGTGCCAAATGTATGCGGAGTTACGGGGGTGTAACGGCACTGGCTTTTATTTGGTCCGGACGAGACATATAAGGAAGCGATTTCGCTGCTCCCGCCGACGCCCTAAATCGTTGCTCTGACGGCTTTAGGATCGTCAAATGTTTCTGTAGAAGGGCCCTCCTTTCCACCCGTCGCGCACAAGCCGTCACGTTTGTGATTTTTTCCGCCCTGTGATGCGGCTGCCTTCCGGCCGCACACTCGCACGGTACGCCTGTGGCGTCGTTGCCTTGGCGTTCGCTGGCGCAACCTGTAAGGACCTCACCGGTCCTACCGGCCTCGCGACTGGCGGCGGGCAAGTCACCGTCACGTACATGGGCGCGCGCGGCCCCTCCGGCGCGGTCGAGCTCACGGCCGGACAGCGCGTTTCCCCGCCCGTCGACATCCGTATCGGCGGGACGCCGGTCACGCGGGCGCGCTACGTGTTCTCGACGCGCGACACGTCGCTCACCGGCTCGGCGGACACGATCATCACGGTCAACCGGACGGCGGACACGCTCATCGCGAAGGATCGCGGGCGCGCCAAGATCATCGTGACCCTCGTGGGCGCGACCGTCGGCGGCAAGCTGAATCCGGGCGACAAGATCGCGGACACGGTCGACGTGTTCGTCATCCCCGCGAATAACGTCGTTGTCGCGCCGCGTACGACGCTCACCAGCCTGAACGAAACGCTTCCCCTTACCGCGTTCTCCACCGACGGCAGCGGCACGCGCACGAAGCGCGGCCGAGTGGACTGGACGAGCAGCGACCCGTCGGTGATCACCGTGGATCCGCTCGGCACCAACGCGGCCGATTCGAACGTCACGGTCGTCACGGCGGTCGGCAACGGCACCGCAACGATCACTGCGCTATTCGACAGCGTGCGCACCAAGACCACGACCATCACGGTCCAGCAGCGGCTGTTCAAGTACCGGCTCACGTCGCCCGCGGTCGTGAATGGCGAGATCATCCTGAAGTCGCTGCACGATTCCGTCGTCGTGACCGCGACGCCGTTCGACTCGATCGGGTCGCAGCTCACCACCGGTTCCGCCACACCCACGGCGCCCACGTTCATCAGCTCCATTCCGGACCGCGCACCTGTGAACGCGGTGAGCGGCCTGGTGGAGGCGCTGCTGAACACGGACGTTGCCGCGCCGGCCATCGTGTACGCGAACGTCAACGGCGTCGCGCAGAGCGATACGATCCGCGTGCGCGTGCAGCAGGAAGCGATCTCGCTGTCGATCATCGGCAAACGGGTCGACACCATCCCCTCCATCGGCGCGACCAAGGACCTGAGCGCGATCGTGAAGGACGCCCGCAACAACGACGTCCAGACCGGCATCACGTGGCTGTCGCGCAACACGGCGATCGCGCGCTATCAGTCCACGCCCACCGATCAGGCTTTTGCCATCGACACGGGCAGCACCTGGTTCGTAGCGCAGCGCGACCTCGTGAAGGACTCCATCCAGGTCTCGGTGACCAACAATCCCGAGACGGTGATCCTGTCGCCGGACACGTTGTATCTGCGCAGCGTCAATGAGGTGAAGCGATTCACCGACGTGGTGCTGAAGAACACGAAGGGCGACCGGCTCACGAGCGGCATTCCGATCACCTGGAGCTCGTCGAACACCAGCGTCGTCCAGGCGCGCGCGGACAGCACCATGCTGGCCGCGGGCATTGGCGCCGCCGACGTCACCGCCGCCACGCCCAATGGGAAGAGCGCCACCGCGCACGTCGTGGTCACGAACGCGCCGGCATCCATCGACATCGTGCCCACGGATACCACCGTGGCGAGCGTCGGCGACACACTGGTCAACCTGCCGACGACGATCACGAACGGCCTCGGCGCCACACTCCCCCGCGGCTCGGCCAACTGGAGCAGCGACAACCCCGCGATCGCGAACGTCGCGGTGGATGCGAACAACAACGTATTCGTGGTCGCCACCGGGTCCGGCATCGCGCGCATCCACGCCACGAGCCCGATCGATCCGCTCGTGACCGACGTCATCGTCGTCACCGTGACCAACGCGGCGACCAGCATCACGGTGTCGCCCTCGCCGCCCCCGACAATCACCTCGCTCAACGGCACGGTTCCCTTCACCGCCACCGTCCTGAACTCGGCCGGCCGCCCGATCGCGGGCGCGCAGGTGACGTGGTCGGTGCTCGCGGGCGGCACTGGTGTCCTCGCGATCGATCCGGTCACCGGCATTGCCCAGGTGCTTGCGAACGGGTCCGCAACCGTGCGTGCGACGTCGGGCAGCGTGACGACAGACGTCCCCGTAACCGTGGCGCAGGTCATCTCCGGGACGCGCTCGACGATCGTACCGGGCGTCGCCACGCTCGTGGCCAACGGGACGAACAGCACGTCGATCACCGTTCAGCTGAAGGATGCGAATGACAACAACATCGCATTCGGCGGCTCGTCGGTGGTGCTCGCCACGTCGCTCGGCACGCTCGGCGCGGTGACCGACGCCGGCAACGGCCGCTACACAGCGACGTTGACGACGGGCACGGCGAGCGGCGCGGCGACGATCAGCGGCACCGTCGCCGGTTCGGCCATCACGAACAACGCGATCGTGTCGTTCACCGCGGGCACGGCGGCGAAGTACCTGGTGACGCCCACGAACCTCACGCCCACCGCCGGCTCGGCGGTGACGGTGCGGGCGCAGGTCGCGGATGGCAACAACAACCCCGTCGCGATCTCGGGGAACGTGGTGCAGTTCACGAGCACGAACGGCGGCTCGTTCACGCCCGTGAACGGTCGCGCAACGACGAACGCGAGCGGTCTGGCTACGATCACGTTCACGACGAACGCGACGGCGAGCTCGCACACGATCACCGCCACGACGGGCGCGATCACAGGCGCGAGCGCCGCGATCGTCTCGGTTCCGGGCACGGTCGCGGGCGTTCTGGTCTCTGCGTCGACCACCAGCCCGACGGCCGGCAGCGTGGTCACCATCACCGCGCAACTGCGGGACGCGAACGGCAACGACGTGGCTCAGCAGGGTGTCAGCGTCGCCTGGTCCAAGTCGAACGCCAACGGCTCCTTCCCCGGTGGAGCGACCGACGCGTCCACTACCAACGCCAGCGGCGTGGCGACGATCGCCTTCACGACGCATACGGTGGCGGGGACGGCGACGACCGTGACCGGTACGATCGGCGCGATCTCCGGCACGAGCCCGACCATCACGACGAGTGCGGGCGCGGCGTCCCAGATCGCGCTGAATGCGGGCAACGCACAATCGGCAGCGACCGGCACGAGCGTCGCCATCGCACCGTCCGTCATCGTTCGCGACGCGCAGAACAACCCGGTGGCAGGCGTGACCGTGACGTTCGCCGTCGCATCTGGCGGCGGGAGCGGCACCGGTCTGCTGGCGCTCACCAATGCGAGTGGCGTCGCCACGGCGGGCAGCTGGACGCTGGGTAGCGCGATCGGACCAAACACCATGACCGCCACGGTCCCGGGGCTGGCCGGCAGTCCGGTGACCTTCAGCGCGACCGCGACCGGCACAGCCGCGCTCTCGGTGACGCAGAACGGAAGCGAGTCCGGTCCGACGAGCATCGTGTACACCGTGAGCCTGAGCGCGCCCAACACGACCGGCGCTCCGATCACGTTTACCGTTGCGAACTCCGGCGGCACCGCGACGAGCGGCACCGATTTCACCGCCTTCGGGGGCGCGGCGGCCATCAGCGTCGCCAATGGTGCGTCGACGGGAACGCTCAGTGTGGGAGTGCTCGCGGACGCGAGTATCGAGGGCACGGAGACCGTTCAGGCAACGATCAGCAGCCCGAGCAGCGCGGCCGTGAGCATCACCGGGGCGACGGCGACCGCGAACATCGTGGAAGCCGGCGCGACGGCAGCGCTGTCCGTGACAACGCAGGGCGTGGAAGGCGGCGCGAACATCGTGTACACCGTCACGCTGAGCTCCGCCAACAACACCGGAGCGCCGATCACCTTCGCGGTGGCGAACTCCGGCGGCACGGCGACGAGCGGGTCCGACTTCACCGCATTCGGCGGCGCCGCCGCCATCAGCATCGCGAATGGCGCCTCGAGCGGAACGCTCACGGTGACCGTGACGAACGACGCGCTGGTCGAGAGCACCGAGACCGTTCAGGCAACGATCAGCAGTCCGAGCAACGCCACCGTCTCGATCAGCACCGCGAGCGCGACCGCGACGATCACCGACAATGATGCGGCGAACGCCGTGCTCTCGGTCTCGACCAACGGCAACGAAACGGGACCGGTCGCGCTCGTGTATACCGTCACCCTCTCGGCGACGAATGCGACGGGTGCACCGATCACGTTCGACGTCGCGAACTCGGGTGGCTCGGCGACGAGCGGCGCGGACTTCACCGCCTTCGGCGGCGTTGCGGCCATCCGCGTTGCGAACGGGGCCAGCACGGGCACGCTGACGGTGCCGGTGACGAACGACGCCGCCGTCGAAGCCACGGAAACCGTCCAGGCGACGATCAGCAACGCGAGCAACGCGGCCGTCACGATCACCGGCGCGAGCGCGACGGCGAGCATCGTGGACAACGACGGCGCGGCGGCGACGCTCTCCGTGACACAAAACGGCAGCGAAGCGGGACAGAGCATCGTCTTCACCGTCACGCTCAGCTCCGCGAATACCAGCGGCGCGCCGATCACATTCGACGTCGCGAACTCAGGCGGTACGGCCGTCAGTGGCAGCGACTTCACCGCCTTCGGCGGCGTCGCGGCGCTTTCGATCGCCAACAACGCCAGCTCGGCGTCGTTGACCGTTCCCGTGACGAACGACGCGGTCGTGGAAGGCACCGAGACCGTGCAGGCCACGATCAGCAACCCGAGCAACGCCGCGATTTCGATCGCGGGCGCTACGGCGACCGCGAGCATCTTCGACAACGACGGCGCGACGGCCTCGCTCTCCGTTACCACGCAAGGTGCCGAAGCCGCCGTGCCGACGAGCATCGTCTACACGGTGACGCTGAGCTCGGCGAACAACACCGGCGGCCCGATCACCTTCGATGTGGCGCACTCCGGCGGCACGGCGACCAGCGGCAGCGACTTCACCGCGTTCGGCGGACTGGCCGCGATCAGCGTGGCCAATGGCTCGAGCAGCGGCACGCTGACCGTTCCCGTCACCGACGATGCCCTGCTCGAGGGCGCCGAGACGGTGCAGGCCACGATCAGCAATCCGAGCAATCCGCAGATCACCATCACGACGGCGTCGGCCACGGCGACCATCACGGACAACGAGACCGCCACGGCGTCCATCGCCGCGACGACTCAGGGTGACGAGACTGGTCCGGTCGCGATCGTCTACACGGTGACGCTGAGCAGCACGAACAATACGGGCGCCCCCATCACCTTCGACGTCGCGAACAGCGGCGGCACGGCGACCAGCGGCTTCGACTTCACGGCCTTCGGCGGCGTCGCCGCGGTCAGCATCCCCAACGGCGGCAGCACCGGCACGTTCTCCGTCACCGTCGCGAACGATGCGCTCGTCGAGGGCACGGAGACCGTCCAGGCGACCATCGGCAACCCCAGCAACGCGGCGGTCACGGTCAGCGGCGCAACCGCGACGGCGACGATCGCGGACAACGACGGCGCCACCGCTTCCCTCTCCGTCGCGCAGAACGGCAGCGAGTCCGGTCCCACGAACATCGTCTTCACCGTCACGCTCAGCTCGGCGAACAACTCGGGCGCGCCGCTGTCCTTCGACGTGTCGAACTCCGGTGGCAGCGCCACCAGCGGTTCGGACTTCACCGCGTTCGGCGGTGCGGCGGCCATCACGATCCCGAATGGCGCGACCACCGGCAGCCTCACCGTCGCGGTGCTCAACGACGCGGTATTCGAGCCCGTCGAGACTGTCCAGGCGACGATCAGCAATCCGAGCAACGCGTCCGTCTCGATCGCTGTTCCCACGGCGACGGCGAATATCGTGGACAACGAGACCGCGTCGGCGAGCCTCGCCGTCACGACGCAGGGAAGCGAGGCCGGACCGACGAGCATCGTATACACGGTGACCCTGAGCACGACGAACAACACGGGTGCGCCGATCACCTTCGACGTGACGAATTCGGGTGGTAGCGCCACGAGCGGGTCGGACTTCGCTGCCTTCGGCGGCAGTGCCGCGATCAGCGTGGCGAATGGTGCCAGCAGCGCTACGCTGACGGTGCCGGTCAGCAATGACGCGCTCCTCGAGAGCGCGGAGACCGTACAGGCCACGATCAGCAACCCGAGCAACTCGGCGGTCAGCATCATCACGGCAACGGCGACGGCGACGATCGCGGACAACGACGCGGCGACCGCGGCGCTGTCCGTGACGACGCAGGGGACCGAAGCCGGACCGGTGGCCATCGTCTACACCGTCACGCTGAGCGCGGCGAACAATACGTCGGCGCCGATCAGCTTCGACGTCTCGAACTCGGGCGGCACGGCCACGAGCGGCGTGGACTACTCGGCGTTCGGTGGTGCCGGCGCCATCTCGGTTCCGGTCGGCGCGACGACGGGTACGCTGAGCGTGCCCGTGACGAACGACGCCACGGTAGAAACGACGGAGACCGTCCAGGCCACGATCAGCAATCCCAGCAACGCCGCGATCACGATCTCGGGCGCGTCCGCGACGGCGAACATCAGCGATAACGACGGCGCCAGCGCCTCGCTCTCGGTCACGCAGCACGGCAGCGAGCCCGGCACGAACATCGTCTTCACCGTCACGCTGAGCACCGCGAACAACACCGGCGCACCGATCACGTTCGACGTCGTGAATTCCGGCGGCTCGGCGACCAGCGGGTCGGACTTCACTGCCTTCGGCGGTGTCGCCGCGATCAGCGTGGCGGATGGTGCCACGACCGGCAGCCTCACGGTCACCGTCCTGAACGACGCGATCTTCGAGCCCGTCGAGACCGTGCAGGCGACGATCAGCAACCCGAGCAACGCCTCGGTGACGATCGCCGGCGCGACGGCCACCGCGAACATCACGGACAACGACGGCCCCAGCGCCACGCTCACCGTCACGACGCCGGGCGCCGAGGCCGGCCCGACGAACATCGTCTACACGGTCACGCTGAGCACGGCGAACAACACGGGCGCGCCAATCACCTTCGACGTCTCCAACAGCGGCGGCAGCGCGACATCCGGGTCCGACTTCACCGCGTTCGGCGGCGTCGGCGCGATCAGCGTCGCGAACGGTGCGTCGACCGGCACGCTCACCGTCACGGTGGCGAACGATGCCCTGCTCGAGAGCACCGAGACTGTCCAGGCGACGATCAGCAATCCGAGCAACGGTGCGGTCTCGATCGCCGGCGCGACCGCCACGGCCACGATCAGCGACAACGATGCCGCGAACGCGGCGCTGTCAGTGACGACGGCGGGCTCGGAGACGGGGCCAACGAGCATCGTGTACACGGTGACGCTCAGCGCGGCGAACAACACGGCGGCGCCGATCACCTTCGACGTCGCGAATTCCGGTGGCACCGCGACGAGTGGCCTCGACTTCACCGCCTTCGGCGCCACAGGCGCGATCGCGGTGCCAGTCGGGTCGACGACCGGGACGCTGACGGTGCCGGTCACCGATGACGGGGTCGTGGAGGTCACCGAGACGGTTCAGGCGACCATCAGCAATCCGAGCAATGCGGCGGTGACGATCACCGGCGCAACCGCGACCGCGAACATCACCGACAACGACGCTGCGACGGCGACGCTGTCGGTGACACAGCACGGCAGCGAAGCCGGCCCCACCAGCATCGTCTACACGGTGACGCTGAGCTCCCCGAATGCCACGGGCGCGCCGGTCACGTTCGACGTCACGAACTCGGGCGGTACGGCGACGAGCGGATCCGACTTCACGGCGTTCGGCGGCGCCGCGGCCATTTCGATCGCCAACGGCGCCAGCACCGGATCGCTGACGGTTCCCGTCACCAACGACGCGCTGATGGAGGGCACGGAGACCGTCCAGGCCACGATCAGCAATCCGAGCAGCGCGTCGGTGTCCATCGCCGGCGCCACCGCCACGGCCAACATCCTCGACAACGACGGTTCGTCCGCGGTGCTGTCGGTGACGACGAACGGCGCCGAGGCCGCGTCGCCAACAAACGTCGTCTATATGGTCACCTTGAGCGCCGCCAACAACACCGGCGCGCCGATCACCTTCGACGTTGCGAACAGTGGTGGGACCGCGGTCGCCGGCACCGACTTCACCGCGTTCGCCGGCGCCGCCGCCGTCTCGGTGGCGAACGGCAGCTCGACGGGCACGCTCACCGTCACCGTGCTCGACGACGCACTGCTGGATGGCACGCGCACGGTTCAAGCGACCATCAGCAACGCGAGCACGCCGCAGGTGACGATCACGACGCCGTCGGCCACGGCGAGCATCAGCGACAACGAGAGCGCCACCGCCGCACTCTCGGTGACGACACCGGGCAGCGAGACCGGCCCGACGTCCATCGTGTACACGGTGACGCTGAGCAGCGTGAACAACACCGGCGCGGCGGTCACGTTCGACGTCGCGAATTCCGGCGGCACCGCGACGAGCGGCTCGGACTTCACCGCCTTCGGCGGGACCGCCGCGATCAGCGTGGCGAACGGGGCGTCGACCGGCATACTCACCGTGCCCGTCACGAACGACGCGGTCATCGAGGGCACCGAGACGGTGCTGGCGACGATCAGCAATCCCAGCCTCGGCGCCGTGTCGATCACCACACCCACGGCGTCGGCGACCATCGCCGACAACGACGGCGCCACCGCCGCCCTCTCGGTCACCACGAACGGCAACGAATCGGGCCCGGTCGCCATCGTCTATACGGTCACGCTGAGCGCGGCGAACAACTCGGGCGCGCCGATCACCTTCGACATGGCGAACTCCGGGGGCTCCGCCACGAGTGGCTCGGACTTCGCGCCCTTCGGTGGAGTCGCCGCCATCACGGTTCCCAATGGGGCCACGACGGGCACGCTTTCGGTGGCCGTCATCGATGATGGCGGGATCGAGCCGACGGAGACCGTTCAGGCCACGATCAGCAATCCGAGCAACGCGTCCGTGAGCATCACGACCGCGAGCGCGACCGCGAACATCACCGACAACGATGCCGCGAGCGCCACGCTCTCGGTCACGCAGCACGGCAGCGAAGCCGGTCCGACGAACGTCGTCTACACCGTCACGCTGAGCGCCACGAACAGCACGGGTGCACCGATCACGTTCGACGTCGCGAACTCGGGCGGCACCGCGGTCGCCGGCACCGACTTCACCGCCTTCGGTGGCGCTGCGGCCATCGCCGTCGCGAATGGCAGCTCGACCGGTACGCTGACGGTCACCGTCCTGAACGATGCCCTGCTCGACGGCACGCGCACCGTGCAGGCGACGATCAGCAATCCCAGCAACGCCGGCGTCTCCATCTCGGGCGCCTCGGCGACCGCGAACATCGTCGACAACGAGACCACAACGGCGGCGCTCAGCGTCTCCACGCAGGGCGCGGAAGGCGGCACGAACATCGTGTACAGCGTGACGCTGGGCACGACGAACAGCACCGGCGCGCCGATCACATTCGACGTCGCGAATTCGGGCGGCTCCGCCACCAGCGGCTCGGACTTCACCGCGTTCGGCGGCAGCGCCGCGATCAGCGTGGCGAACGGCAGCTCGACCGGGACGCTCACGGTGAACGTGACCGACGACGCCCTGCTCGAGAGCACCGAAACCGTGCAGGCGACGATCAGCAACGCCAGCCTCGCCGCGGTGACGATCAGCACGCCATCGGCCACCGCGAACATCACCGATAACGAGAGCGCGAACGCCAGCATCGCCGTGACATCGAACGGCAGCGAGGCCGGGCCGCTCAACATCGTGTACACGGTGACGCTGAGCCGGACGAACAACACCGGCGCGCCGATCACCTTCACGGTCGCCAGCAGCGGGAGCGCGACGTCGGGGTCGGATTACACCGCCTTCGCGGGCGCGGCCGCGGTCAGTGTGCCGGACGGCGCGTCGACCGGCACGCTAACGGTGAGTGTCCTGGACGATGCACTGCTCGAGGGCACGGAAACGGTGGGCGCCACGATCAGCGCGCCCAGCAATGCGGCGGTGACCATCACAGGTGCAACGGCGACCGCGAATCTCGCCGACAACGAGTCGTCCACCGCCTCGCTGTCAGTGACGACGCCGGGCGCTGAAGCGGCCGTGCCGACGAACGTCGTCTACACGGTGACCTTGAGCGCGCCGAACAACACCGGCTCCGCGATCACGTTCGACATCGCCAACAGTGGCGGCACCGCGGTTGCCGGCACGGACTTCACCGCCTTCGGTGGTGCGGCGGCGATCACCGTCGCTAATGGCAGCTCGACCGGCACGCTCACCGTGGCGGTGCTGAACGACGCGCTGCTCGACGGCACGCGTACCGTCCAGGCGACGATCAGCAACCCGAGCAATCCGGCGGTGAGCATCGTCGGCGCGACCGCCACCGCCAACATCACCGACAATGAGACGGCAACGGCCGCGCTGTCGGTCACCACGCAGGGCGCGGAAGCCGGGCCGACGAACATCGTCTACACGGTCACGCTCAGCGCCACCAACAACACCGGTGCGCCGATCACGTTCGACGTGACCAACTCGGGCGGTACGGCGACGAGCGGCTCCGACTTCACACCCTTTGGCGGCGCCGCTGCCATCAGCGTGGCCAACGGCGCGACGACCGGCACGTTGACCGTCGCCGTGGTGAACGACGCGCTGCTCGAGGGCACCGAGACCGTCCAGGCGACGCTCAGCAACCCGAGCCTCGGCGCCGCGCTCACGTTCACAGCCGCCACGGCCACCGCGAACATCACGGACAACGAAACGGCCACGGCCGCGCTGTCGGTGACGCAGAACGGCAACGAAGCCGGTCCGACCAATATCGTCTACACGGTCACGCTGAACGCCGTGAACAACTCCGGCGCACCGATCACCTTCGACGTCGCGAATTCGGGCGGTAGCGCGACGAGCGGCTCGGACTTCACCGCCTTTGGTGGAACCGCCGCGATCAGCGTCCCGGTCGGATCGAGCACGGGCAGCCTGAGCGTCACGGTGACCAACGACGCCCTGCTCGAGGCGACCGAGACCGTCGACGCCACGATCAGCAACGCGAACAATGCGGCGGTGTCGATCACGGGCGCGACGGCGACGGCGAACATCGTCGACAACGAGACGGCGACGGCCTCGATCGCGGTCACGACCCAGGGTGCGGAAGCCGCAACCCCCACGAACGTCGTGTACACCGTGACGCTCAGCAAGATCAACGATACCGGAGCGCCGATCACGTTCGACGTCGCCAACTCGGGCGGCACGGGCATCAGCGGCACCGACTTCACCGCATTCGGTGGCTCGGCGGCCGTCTCGGTAGGCACCGGCGTTGCGACGGGCACACTCACCGTCGCCGTCCTGAACGACAACCTGCTCGACGGAACGCGAACCGTGCAGGCGACGATCAGCAACCCGAGTCACGCGGGCGTGAGCGTCGCGACCGCGAGCGCGACCGCGAACATCACGGACAACGAGACCGCCACCGCCAGCATCGCCGCGACGCAGGACGGCAATGAGAGCGGTCTCGTGAGCGTCCAGTACACCGTGACACTGACGTCGACGAACAACACCGGCGCGCCCATCACGTTCGCGGTCGCGAGCGGCGGCACCGCGACCGCCGGATCCGACTATGCGGCGTTTGCAGGCGCGGCGGCCGTGAGCGTCCCCGACGGCTCGAGCACCGGTACGTTGACGGTGGCGGTGCTGAACGACGCCCTGCTCGAGAACACCGAGACCGTACAGGCAACGATTTCGAGTCCGAGTCTCGCGTCGGTGACCGTCCCGGGCGCCGGCTCCAGCGCTACCGCGAACCTGCTCGAGGAAGGTGCGACTGCAACATTGTCCGCCACGCAGTCAGGCGCCGAGGCCACGACCTCGACGAACATCGTCTACACGGTGACGCTGAACAAGACGAACGCCACCGGTGGCGCGATCACGTTCACCACCGCGGACAACGGCACGGGTTCCGCGACGAGCGGCTCCGACTACACCGCGTTCGGCGGCGCGGCCGGCGTGAGCATCGCCAATGGTGCATCGAGCGGCACGTTCAGCGTCGCGGTGCTGAACGACGCGCTGCTCGAGTCCACGGAAACGGTCGTCGCCAGGATCACGACGCCGAGCAGCGGGTCGGTTGCGATCTCGGGCGCGGGCACGGCCAGCGCCAGCATCGTGGACAACGAGACCGCGACCGCGGTGTTGTCCGTGACGCAGAACGGGAGCGAGGTCGGCGCCACCACTCCGATCATCTACACGGTGACGTTGAACCGCACGAACAACACCGGCGCGCCGATCACGTTCGTCGTGTCGAACAGTGGCGGAACGGCCACGAGCGGGTCCGACTTCACGGCCTTTGGCGCGACGCCGATCAGCGTCCCGAACGGCCAGTCCACGGGCACGCTGACCGTCCCCGTGACTGACGATGCCTTGCTGGAGAGCACCGAGACCGTCGAGGCCTCGATCAGCGACCCGAGTCTCGCGTCCGTCACCGTGACGACGCCGACGGCGACCGCGAACATCGTGGAGTCGGGCGCGATCGCGACCCTCTCGGCGACGAGCCCCTCGGAGGGCAACGACATCGTGTTCACCGTCACGCTGAACAAGCAGAACGTGACGGGCAGCGACATCGACTTCACCTTCGCCCGCCTGGGTAGCTCCACCGCCACGGCCGCCGATTACGGCGCGGTGCCCGTCAAGATCACCGTCGCCAACACGGCGACGGCTGGATCGGCGAACCTCACGACCACCGACGACGCGCTGCTCGAGAACGACGAGACCTTCGACGCGCAGGTCAGCTCGCCGACTAACCCGAAGGTCGCCTTCTCTGCCGGCTCCGATCTCGCGACGGCGACGATCGCCGAGACCGGTGCGACCGCGACGTTGTCCGCGACGAGCCCCACTGAAGGCACGGACGTGGTATTCACCGTGACGCTCAACAAGCAGAACGTCACCGGCGCCGACATCGACTTCACATTCGCAAAGGCCGGCGGAACCACCGACGCCTCCGACTACGGACTAGTGCCGACGACGATCACCGTCGCGAATACACAGAGCAACGGCACGGCCAATCTCACGACCGTCGACGACGCCTTGCTGGAGAACAACGAGACGTTCGACGCGCAGATCTCCGGGCCCACGAACGGCGACGTAACGTTCTCGTCGGGTTCGGACGTCACGACCGCCACAATCGTGGAGAGCGGCGCGACGGTCGAGTTGACCGTGCAGACCAACGGTGCGGAGCCGGCCACGGACGTCGTGTACAAGGTCGAGCTGATGCACAACGGCATCGCGAAGACCAACGTGACCGGAAACGACATCCTCATCGACTACTCCGATCAGACCGTTGCCCAGGGAGGGACGGCGACCGCCGGGTCCGATTACACGGCGTTCGGCGCCACGGCGACGATCACCAACACGTCGTCCAGCACGACATTTACCGTCAGCGTACTCGACGATGTCGTGGCGGAGCCGACTCCGGAAACCGTGATCGCGCGGCTCGCCATCAATACGGCACCGGCAACGGTGACGATCGGAACTGGCCAGGCGACCGCCACGATTACGAGTGACGAGTAGTGAGGACACCATTGGCACTATTGTGTGACGAAAATCACGATTTCATACTCCTTCCTTATATAGGGATCGGGCGCGGAGTCTCCGCGCGCCCCGCTTCTCCGACTTTGCCTCATGTTCTGTCCTAACTGCGGAACTGCTGTCCCCAATGGCGCTGCCTTCTGCGCCAACTGCGGTGCGTCCGTAGGCGCCGGCCAGAGTGCCGTCGCGACTGTCGCGAAGGACCTCACGCCAGACATCCCGCCCATCTCCCTGACGCCGGGCGAGCCGGGGGCGACCGGCGGCGACGCGCTCCTGCAGATGGTGAAGGACCAGCTCGGCCGGGACTACCGCATCGACAAGGAGCTGGGCCGCGGCGGCATGGCGGTCGTGTACAAGGGCGTCGAGATCGCGCTCGAGCGCACCGTCGCGCTGAAGGTCGTGCCCCCGGATAGCGCCAACGTGGGCCAGGCGGCGGAGCGATTCCGTCGTGAGGCCAAGCTCGCCGCATCGCTGGACCACCCGAACATCATTCCCGTGTATCGCGTCGGCCAGGCGGGTCCGCTGCACTACATGGCGATGAAGTTCGTCGAAGGACGTGCCGCGGACGCGATCATCGAGCAGCAGGGCGCGCTTCCCCTCTCGATCTGCGTCGCGATCCTGAAGGCGGCAGCGGCGGGTCTCGCATTCGCGCATGAACGCAAGATCGTCCACCGCGACATCAAGCCCGCGAACATCCTGATCGACAAGGACGGCCGCTGCATGGTGTCGGACTTCGGCATCGCACGCGCGCTGGAAGAAGTGTCGATGACAGCGTCCGGCATGATGATCGGCACGCCGTACTACATGTCGCCCGAACAGTGCGGCGGCCAGAAGGTGAGCCCGCAATCGGATCAATACTCGCTCGGCATCATGGGCTTCCAGATGCTGACGGGCGAAGTGCCCTTCCTCGCGGATTCCATGGTGGGCGTCATCCAGCACCACTACATGACGCCGGTGCCGGACATCCTGCAGGTGCGCGCGGAAGTACCCAAGGAGCTCCTCGACATCATCTACTGCGCGCTGAACAAGGATCCGGCCGACCGCTTCCCCACCACGCGCGAGATGGCGCAGGCGCTGGAGAACGTCCCGCTCAGCGACACGGAGCGGGAAGAAGCGGACGCGCTGCTCAAGGATCTGTCGGCCGGGCGCGTGATTCCGAAAGTGCGCACGGGCACCCTGCCCCCGCTGAATCTCACGATTTCGGGACCGGGGCCACGTGTCCAGCCCCGTCCGATCACGTCGCCGAAGACACGGCCGCCGCAGGCGGCGATCGCTCCCCGGCGCAAGAAGAAAAAGAACAAGCTCATGTTGCCCGCGATGGGTCTCATCTTCGCGGGACTTGGGAGCGGGATCTTCCTGCAGTACCAGAACATGCAGGCGGATCAGAAGCGTATCGCGGACTCCACGCGAGTCGCCGATTCCCTCGCCCAGGAGCGCGAGCTCGCGCTCACACGCGGAAGCCGTGTCATCGCCGGCCTTCCCGAGAACGTGCGTGTCGCGATCAACGGGCGACTGTACGCGAATGGCGAGACGTTCACCGCGGATACGGCGACGTATTCCGCGACCGCGACCGCGCCGGGCTATGAGCCGCTGCAGAGCGCCGTCGTCATCGAAGCCGGCAAGACGGACACGGTGTACCTGCAGATGAAGCCTCTCGTGACGTCCAGCGCCGCGCAGTCCAGCCAGCGGCAGCAGCAGTTCCTCCCCATCGCTCCACGCGACTCGAGCGAGGTGCGCCTGGGCGTCACGCCACCGTATGCGGATATCCTGATCGACGGCACGAAGATCGGCTCGGGACGCGCCGTGAGAAAACTCACCGTGGGGCCGCACACGGTGCGCTACACCGCCCCCAACTGCGACGCCGAGGACCGCAGCATCACCGTGAACAAGGGTGAGCTGCTGATCGTCCCCAACCTGTCGCTGAACTGCCATTGATGATGCTGCCTCGCATGCTGGTGCTGATGGCCGCGACGGCGCCACTCCTGGCGGCGGCGCCGCTGCGCGCCCAGACCACCGAGGACAACCTCAAGCGCGCCGTGGACATGTATCAGGCGTTCAACATCGAAGGCGCGCGCCCGATCCTGCTCAACATCATCTCGCCGAACTACCTGCTCTCCGTGACCAACGAGCAGAAAGTGAAGGCGTTCAAGTACCTCGGCGCATCGTACGCGGTGCTCGATCGCCGCGACTCCGCCGTCACGTTCTTCAGCGCGGCCATCGATCGCGATCCGTTCACTGATCTCGATCCGCGCGAGTTCAGCGCCGCGGAGCTGGCCGCGTTCAACGAGGCGAAGACGAAGATCTTCAAGGTCGCGGTGCGGCCGGTCGAACCGCAGCGCCTGGACTCGAACTTCGTGTTCCGGCTCATCTCGACGCAGCGCGCGAACCTGATCGTCGAGGTCATCAAGCAGGCGGACACCACGCAGAAGGAAGCGCTGTTCCAGGGCGACAACGACGGACCGCGGGAAATCCCGTGGAACGGTTTGCTGCGCAATGGACAGCGGGCGGACTCCACGTTCTACGATCTGCGCGTCCGGGCACGACAGCCGGGCGCGAACGCGGAAACCGTGGAACGCCAGCTCTTCAAGATCGAGCACGTCTTCGAGCCACTCGAGGACACGCTCCCGTCGATCGCGCAGAGCGATCTGCTCCCGGAGCAATACCCGCAGTCGTCGCCGTGGCGTGATCTCATCAAGGGCAGCTCGCTCGCGCTGACCGCCGTGGCGCTCCCCCTGCTCGCGCTGGACAACAACGTGCGGTGGGTGCCGCACGCGGGAGTCGCCGCGACCGTGGGGCTCGCGAGCGGGGTGATTTCGTTCTCGTATCGGAGAGCGCACCGCGCCATCCCCGCGAACGTACGCGAGAACACCCGACGCCAGCAGCAGCGCGCCATCTTCAACGCGGGTGTGCGTGCGCGTAACGCGGAGCGCATCGGCCGCACGATCATGCTGATCTGCCCCGCAACGGGGTGCCCGCGATGAGGCGGGCGGCATTCGTCGCCGCGGTCATGGTCGGCGTGGCACTGCCGCTCCACGCGCAGGTGCGTTTCGAGCGCACCGGCTATCGCCTTACCAGCATCGGTGAGCGGATGCCGGTCTCCGCGCGCGTCACCGATGGCGGTCGACGCCCGGTGCCGAACGCGCGTATCCAGTGGCACATCGCCGATTCGACGATCGCCACCGTGACGTCAAGCGGAGTCGTCGTGTCGCGACGGCCGGGCTACACCAAGCTGTGGGCGGTCTCGGGCAGCGACTCCGCGTCGGCGCTGATTCTCGTGGATCAGTGGGCGGCCAAATTCGACTTCTCGCCCGCGGCGGTGCGCTTCGACGCCGTGGGCTCCAAGTTGCCGCTGCGGGTCGTCGTCCGGGACGCCGCGGGGCACGTCATCCCCGAGGAGAATCGGCGGACGACCAGCTGCCGCAGCCTGAACGAGCGCGTCGCGTCGCTGGCCCTCGGCGGTGAGCTCACCGCACGCTCGAATGGGGTGACGTACGTGCGCTGCAGCGACCGCGGCATCGCCGACAGCGTGCGCGTGGAAGTCCGCCAGCGCGCGGTGAGGGCGGTCATCGCCGAGAAGGTCAACCTGACCACGAAGAGTGTTGGCGACACGTTTCAGATCCGTCTCAGCGCGCTCGACCGCGTGGGCGACGAGATCCGCGATGTGCAAGCCACGTGGGCGTCGCTCAGCCCGACGGTCGTGAGCATCGACCCATTGTCCGGGAAAGCACGATCGGTGGGCCCGGGCATCGCGCGCATCGTGGCGCAGGTGGGCGACGCGACGGATACCGTGTCCATCACGGTGAATCCCGGGTTCGGGATGCCGATGCCCGCGCCGGGCGACAGCGGCGACGCACTGCCCCGGCTCGACGCGCCGCGCGTCCCCACGTTGTCGCTGCAGCCGCTCTACCTCATGGTCGGCGACACGGGGCGTGTGAGCGCCGTTGCGAAGGATGCCGCGGGCAACACCATCAGCAATCCGGGACTGTCGTTCCGGTCGAATGACACCTCGGTGGTGGGCGGCGTGGTCACGCGCTCCGGCCAGGGATGGGTTGCACGACGAACTGGAGTGACGTATCTCGTCGCGCAGTTCGGGTCCATCGTGGATTCCCTGCAGGTGAGCGTCCGCGCCAAGGGCACGGCGACGACGACACTCGCCGGAAGTGCTGCGGCCATCACCTTCGCACGCCCACGCTTCGATACCGCGGCGGCGCGCCGCGTCTATGCGCAGCGACTCGACAGCGCCGCGCGCGCCATCCGCCGCAGCAGCATCGTCAAGGACGTCACCGGGCGCATGCTGTCGCTGTCGGCGAACGCGGCGCAGGTGTCTCATGCGTCGCACATCTCGCGTGCGTTCACCGAGCGACGCACGGGCCTGATGTACGGCGGCAGCGGCGAGCTGGCGCCGGTAAGCTGGGCGCGCGTGTCCGGTGACTTCCGCACGGGGCTGCTGAGCACCAACCAGCCCACGGGGGAGGACATGACCGTCACGGAAGCGCAGGCCGACATCACCTTCGCGCCGGCGCCGTGGTTCGGATTCGGCGGTGGATTCGTGCGCCGTGTCGAACAGACCGAGACGGCAACGCAGCGCTGGGATTTCCCGCGGGTGTCGGCGATGGCCAGACTACCCTTCGTCGGTGGTCGCATGACGACGCTGACGGGCCTGTCGCTCCTGCCGGGTGCGTCGTACACGGGATACACCGACAGCCTCGGCGTGAACGTGAAGCCGAACCCGTTCTCGATGTCCGGGGAAGCGGGGCTCGAGGTGAGGACGGGTGTCCTCAGCGCGGCCGTGACGTACTACGTGGAGAGCTTCGGGTTTCCTGTCGTCGCGGGGGAGAAGCGGAGGGACGAGTTCTCGATGCTGCGGTTGAGGGTAGGACTCCAAGCGGGACGCTGACGTCGCTCCGGCGCACACAACGGCTCATATGCGCAGCCGCGTGCGTCCTTATTCCGCCAAGTCTACTTTCCCTTGGGTACGACGATCTCCGGCGCAGCGACCGGCCACCTCGCAGGATATTCCAGCTCCAGCGCCGACCGCGGATCGAAGAAGCGTATCATCGCCGTCGTATCGTACCGCGTCGCCACCGCGCGCAGGGCTGACCACCCGCCGCGAACGTAGAGCGCGCGCTCGTTCCCCAGCGAATCCACCAGCGTCGTCACGTGGATGGAGTCGCCGTAGCGCCAATGCTCCACGCGGTCCTCGTCGCCCGAGTGCACGAAGACGCTGTACTCCGGCTTCCCCTTCTCCGCTTCGACGATGGGACCGAGGAACTGTCGCACCTCTGCCACCTGGTCGAGGAAGACGATGGCGGCTTTCGCGGGCTGCGCCATCGTCGGATCGCTGCGCAGGGTCACGTCGTTCGTGGTCTCGAACGCGTCATACTGCCGCACGAACTCCCGGATGGCGGCTGGATCAGCGTCGAGCGCACGCGCGGCGTCCGCCGAATCCGCAAACGGGAATCGCCCCGCGAGGCGCTGCGTGAAGTAGGCGCGCAGCCTGGCGTAGGCCGCGATCACCTGGGCCTGATTCCCGGTGCACCGTCCGACGAGGGCGGCGTAGAACTGACGGCGTCGCACCGCGAACAGGTCGGTGGCCTTCGTGTCGGGATCCTGATCCGGCTGCGACGCGGTCGCGTTGCACGACGTCAGGTCGCTGAGCGTCATGTTCTCACGAATGTACCGGTGCAGCTGGCCCAGCGTGCTGGTGTAGTCGCCGCGTTCGTACCGCGCGACGGCGCTGGCGATGTCCTCCCACCGCATGAGCAACGGGGTCACGTGTGTAGAGTCCACGTCACGCAGCCGCAGGTAGCGCAGCGCGGGTGATACGTCGTGGGCGAGCGTCCGGATGTCCGTCGTGTGATTGATGAGCGTCGTCTGGAAGTTCAAGGAGTCGGTGACGCCCAGCGCCGCGAACGACACCGGGATCACGCCCTGCCACGCGGCGATGCGCGCCGTCTGCGGATAGAAGTACCGCTGCCGGTCGACGAGGGCCTGTGCCATGGCGAGCGTGTGCTCCGCCTGACGCGCGCCGGCTTCCACCAGCGCATGTCCCTCGGGGCCGGCGCCCAGCGAATCGAACAGCACAGCGAGGTTGAGCAGACGCGACGCCGCAGCCTCGAGGTTCGCGCCTTCGGCCCGCACCTCGAGATTGCTCTCGCCGACGGCCGGCGTCCACCGCTGCGCGCTCGCCGCGGCGTCCACCGCGCGCGCTCGGAGCTGCACTTCCAACGCGCGACGCATGCGCTCCTGCGGCTGTCCGGGGAACGCGCTGTTGAGCGTCACGAGTGCCTGGAGGAACTCGCCGCGCAGCGCGATCGCGAGCTCCAGACGCCCCACATCCCAGCGCAGCCGCTGGTTCGGCAGAATCTCGCTGGACACCTGCCGGCCCTCGCGCGGCAGCATCAGGCGGAACTTGAAGAGGTCGCTCACCGCGCGCTTGAGACTGTCCGCGGCCTCAGCCGGCGACAGCGTATCCTGCCGCACGCGCGCGGCAACGAGGCGCAGCTGCGACTCGATCGAGTCCTCCACGATACGCGCGATGCGCATGCCGAGGATGGTCGAGTCGGACACCGTGGCCACGAGTCCATGCTTGGCGTCCACGAGGTCCACGAGCGCGGCGAGATCGAACAGCGCCTGGAGATCCTCTTCCGGATTCACGGCCTTCAACGCCTGCGGGGTCTCGCGCGGGGCGAGCTGCTGCGCCGCTGCCGTCGCCACCGACGCGATCAGCGCCGACGCGCGCTCCACCACGGACGCGGCCATCGCGGGCGACACCGTGATCACAGGGGCAGACGCGCGACGCAGCGCGTTGTCGAAGTCCGAGTTCGCGAGATCCGATTCCGACGAGAAACGCTCCCCGAAGAGATAGTCCAGCAGGCCGGAGAGCTCGCGCACCGATCCGCCCTTGGGATCGGCCAGGGAGTTGTAGCGCGCGATGTTGCGGCTCAACGTGCGCACGTCGTTCAGGTACGTCGTGATCGACCGGGGATCGGCGACGTCGAGCTCCGCGCTCACGGTCGTGTCGCGCACGCCGTTGCGGAAGCCGAGCAACCGGTCGGCGCGCTCCTCGAGACGCTGGCGCGTGACCGGAAGCACGATGTCATGGACACCGCGCATCATCGACGCGCGCACGTCGCTCGGCAGCGACGAGAACCACGACGACGGCAGGAACGGCGAGCGGATGCGCATGCTCGGGACGTCGCGCATCTGCGACACCAGCTCCAGCACGGCTGCGTCGTGCGTACGTCGCGTGGCGACGGCCGGCGTATCGACGGCGGGCCGAGTGACTTCGTCGAGATCGATCGCGAGACCGGACAACACCCGGGTCAGCGCTTCGGCGTCCGATGCGAGGCCGGCCTGGACCACCTGACCCTCACTGGTCCACCCGTAGATGGAGCTGTACAGCCCGACGCTCCCGCCCGCGAGCAGCACGATGGCCGCCGCCTGCGCCGCGACGACGCGCCGGTCGCGCGCGAGCCGGAAACGCGCCGTCGGGCGCGCGAGGCCCGCCTCCTTGAAGATCTTCTCGGCGAAGAGGGAGCGCAGGAACACCAGGTGGTGCGCCTCGCCGCCGGCGATCTCTCCCGTGATGCGGGTGGTGGGCCGCGGGCCGCGCTCCGATTGCGTTTCCTCGTTGGCATCGAGTCCGGTGACGTCCATGGCGTCGCCCGTGAAGTACATGCCGCGGAAGAAGAGCGACGGGCGCCGTTCACCCTCGCTCATCAGCTTGGAGACGAAGTCCTTGAGCGGCTCCTGCATGTCGACGAACTCGGAGTCGAACACGAAGAGACCGACGGCGTCTTCCACTTGCTCGGGGGCGGCGACCAGCTCGTCCCGCAGAGCGATGAGCTCCGACCGCAGCTCCTGAAAGCCTGTGTCGACCCAGCCCGCGTCGAAGCGCGCCTCGACGTCGTGCGGGTTGGCCCAGCCGAAAATGTCATTGCGTCGTTCTTCCGGCAGCGTGCGCGCGAAGGTCCGGAATCCCGGCAGCGTGTCGCACTTCGTCACGATCACGTGCAGCGGCAGACGCACTCCCAGCGTGCGGCGGGTGCGTTCCAGGAAATTCCGGATGCGGTCCGCCTGTTCCGTCAGCTTGTCCGGCTCCGCACGACCGCTCAGCAGATCGGCGCAGGAGATGGTGACGATGATGCCATTCAGCGGCGAATCGGGGCGTTCGCGACGCAGCATGTGGAGCAGCGTGTGCCAGCCGAGCGACGAATCCGCGACCGTCTGATCGGGCGGAAGCGTAGCGCCGCTGGCCGTAGCGCCCGGCGCAGCGGCTGGCGCCTCCAGCACGACGGCTTCGTCATACAGCCACCACTTGCCCGCGTCCTTGCGCTGCGAGTCGACTTCGATCGGTGGACCGAAGGGGAGCGGCAGGCCGTTGTTGCCGAGGACAGTGCGCTTGCCGGAGCCGTCGGCGCCCACGAGGAGGAACCACGGCATGGTCATCCGGTTTTTCGACTGGATGCGCTCCCCTTCGCGCGAGTCGATAGACCGCTCGAGCGATTGCTTGAGCGCGATCATGCGACTCTTCCGCGTCGCGCCGCGGTATTCCTCCGTCGTGCTCGCGAGGGCGTCCTTCATCCCCTCCGCGGCGGTGATCGCCAGCGTGTCGGTACCGTCCGGACTCTCGTCGATGTCCTCTTCGTCCGACGCGAGCGCGTTGTACACGAGCAGACCAATGCCACCGAGCACCGACAGTGCGATGATGATCCAGGGGAGCACTTTCGCCAGGGTCATCGTCTCACCGAGCTCCGGTTGCAGCAGTGCCCGTCTGAATGCGGGCGGTGACGTCCTTCAGGTCCGCGGACACGCGGGCCCAGGCGAGATGCGCGACGACGGCATACGTCACGACCAATACGACGAGAATCGCGGCCCAGCGCTGTGCCGCTGTGAATCGCGACACCGCGTGCCCTTGCAGGGTGCGCGACGCCGCGGCGGGGAAGACTTTCCGATCCGAGGAGTACAGCATGAGCGGATCGGTGCCGTAGATGTACTCGTACAGGCGACGGCGATATTCGGCGACAGGTCGCACGAGCTCGAAGGGGCGCCACTTGCCCTGGAAGCCGGCGCCGAGGACGAGCAGGTAGACGCGGGCGAGATCGCGCGCGATCGGCGAGTCGGGAGACTCCTTGAGCAGCGTGTCCATGCGACGGAACAGCTCGACGTCGGCCGCGGTCGAGTGGTGCAGCTTTCGCTCGAGACTGAACGTGGGCCACGACGCCTGTCCTTCCCACTCGGAGAAGGTGAACAGCTCGTCCGCGAGCGCTGCCATTGCGTACTGCGCGTCAGGGTATCGCTCGGCGGCCTCGCCGCCCATCCATTTCGCTTCGGCCGCTTGCAGCTCCAGCAGCTCGGACAGCCGCTTGCTGAGCGCCTCGGCAGCGGCGTCCGGGCTGAGATCGGAGGTATAGTCGGCGATCATCGCCGTCGCAAAGCCCGCGCTGAACTCGGACTTCTGGTGCTGGAACTTGATGACCTCGTTGTAGAAGGCACGGAATTTCGCGAGCAGGAATCCCGCACTGGCACGCGCGGCTTCCTCCTCGTCGGCGCCGACGGATTCCACCTGGGTGTCACCACGGCGGAACAGCCGCGCCAGCGTCGACGTCCAGAAGTTCTTGCGTTCGACCTGCGCGGTGTGCTCGCCGACCTCGCCCATTGGATCGGTGGGCCCTTCGAGCGCCGCGATCTCGAACTCGTCGGTCTTTTCCTCGATCGTCGGCTCGTCCGCGTCGAGCGGCGCCACTTCGACTTCCCTGAGCGCGGGGATCTCCTGGACCGACACTTCGGCCGTGGTGCGATCGGCGGGCGGCAGTGCGTCGTCGACGGACACAAACTTCTGCGGCGGCACAGCAGTGTGCGCGCCGTCGAAGGATTCGAATTGTTCGGCGCCTGCCTCGTCGAGCGCCTGCGCGGCGGCTTCGATCCGGTCTTCGTGGACCTCGATCTCCAGCTCGTCCGTCTCGTCGCGCGCGGGCGTCGCAGTGCGATTGAAGAGGCGCGAGAACAGACTGCGCTTCGTGTCGGGTGCGGTGTCGTTGACCTCCGCCACTTCATCGACTGGCAGCGCATCGTCGACGGACTCGAAGACATCATCCGGCGGCGGCGGCGGCGCATAGCCCGAGTCCGGGGGCGCCGCGGTGATCACGGGCGCAGACGACCCCGCACCGGCGCGTGGCCAGGGAAATTTGAATCCCGGCGGAGGCGCGACGGCGCCGTCGTCGAGCGTCTGATTGAGCGTGGCGGACGCATATGACGGCGCCGGGACCTCGGACTCGACATCGCCGTGCTCGTCGTCGAATTCATCCACCGCGACGTCGGCGGTCTTTTTCCGGCGCGTGAAAAGCGCCGCGAATCGCGCGCGTGCACGCTCCCACCACGAGTCGTGCGGTTCATGCGCGGACGCCCACGCGCGAAATCGGCGAACCGAGTTCTCGTCCTGTTCGCCCGTCGTCGGGCGTGAGTCGTCAGGCTCGGGCTCGTGGTTCAATCGGCGTCCGGCGGTGGTTGTATGGGAGTCCTGACCCGCGACGCCGCGCACACAGCCTCCGGGCGGCCAATAATGCTTTTGGGTACGTCGCCCGGCAAGCCGTTTTCGCGGCCTCGGATGTCACGGATGTCGTTTCAGGTCAACGATTAACAGACTTGGGAGCTACTTGTCTGGTAACTTGGCTTTATAGAAGGGTATTACGTGTCGGAGAGATCGAGCGTCATCCTTGGCAACCTTCACCGTCCAGCATCGCAAGTCTATGTACAACAAAGGCATCGCCATCGTCATCGGTGTGGCTTTCACGCTTGCGGCGTGCTCCCGGCAACGGGCGCCGGACGACCAGCTCAAGAAGGACCTCGAAGCGGCCTCTGCGTCGTCCTTCGAGATGGCGCCCGCTGGCGGCGGACAGAAGGTCGTGTCCGCAATCGAACAGATTCCTCGTCCCCAGACGACGGAGCGGGCCCCTCACGGGCCGTCACAGGCCGAGACGCAGTCGCACACGCCGAACGCGCCACAGCGCGATTCGAGTCAGCAGCTGGCCGATGGCCCCGCCGCTCAGAAGCCGCTTCCGGCGTCGTCCGTGCGGCCTGCCCCGCCCGGGGGCTACAAGAGCATGGGTGAAGTGCTGCGGAAGGCCCCCTTCCCGATCAAGCCGTAGCGGACGGGCTACTTCCTCAGCTCGAACACGAGTGAGATGAGACGCGGCGGCGCATCCGCAACCGCCGCCTCCTCCGTCCACTCCCCAACCGATCGCAGCTCGAAGCCCGCCTCGATGCCGCCGTTCACATATTCGGAGACGGTGTGCACGTGCGCCGTGACTTTGATCGTCTCACCGGTCTTCGGATCCACGAACTGCGCCTGCGAGCCCAGGAGCTGCCGGAATGGATGCAGCTCGCAGATGAAGAATTGTCCGCCGGGTCGAAGCACGCGTGCAGCCTCGAAGTAGACGGGCGCCAGATCGTGCACGTGCTCGAGAATGAGGTTCCCGACGACGGCGTCGACTGACGCGGAATCCACCGGCCACGTGTCCCGCACGTCGTGCCGGATGAATCTGACGTTGGAGGTGGTGAGCCGTTCGTGCGCCCGCGCGATCATCCCTTCGGAGAAGTCGAGGGCGAGCACCTTGCGCGCGTGCGTAGCCAGGTGGGCCGTGTTCTTCCCGGTGCCGCACCCGAGCTCGAGGACGTCCTTGCCCTTCAGGACCAGCGGTGCGCGCTGAAGCACCAGTGCGTCCAGGTCGCGCGTGGTGTTCTTGTCTTCATCGTACGTGGACGACCAGCGGTCGTACGCGTGCGCGACGGTGTCCGGCCGGCTCGAATCCATCTACTGGAAAGTATCGGCCGCTGCTGCCGGCACGGGCCGATCAGCCCAGGGACGAGACGAGCGTAGGCGCGATCCAGGGAATTGCCAGGAACACGAGCGCGGTCACGAAACCCACGATCCACGGACGCTTGCTGTCGAGTGGCGGATATGCCGTGGAGGATTGGAAGGCGAAGTACGCCATGGGCAGGTGCGCGAGCGCCACGAGCACAGGCGGCCAGATACCAGCGAAGGTGAACGGCCGCTGCATGGCTGCGAGCGCGAACAAATAGGTCGCCTCCAGGACACCGATGCCGAGCGCCATGCCGAAGCCGAACCGGTCGCGTGTGCGGGCCGACAGCCACATCAACACGAGCAGATAGGACAGCATCGCAAAGCCGATATACGGCATCTGCACCATGAGGTTGCGGCTGTCGCGGAGCAGAGACACGAACTGGAATTCGAAGAGCACGCGCGCCAGGAGCGCCGCGCCGAGCGCGGCACGGACACGCGTGCGGTGCATCTCCACCACCGCCAGCATCTGGCTGAACTTCGACGACGCGCGGTCATCAGAGATCGCAGTCGCATGCGATGGCGTCGGCGTTTTCTTCGTCGGCGCCGGCGGCGGAGGAGCCAGGTTCGGGGTGCTTTCCATTGGGTGCCTGCCGCGTGGAGGGAGGAGTGCGGGGCGGCTCAAACATGGGTTGGACGGTCCAGAAGGGGTAGAAGCAACGGTCCGCACTACGTTACGGCGCCCATTCAGGCGCAACTGCCGTTGTGACGGCCGTCTCAATCTCAGTTGCGCGGTTTGATCACCTCGTCCGCGGCCCTCCAGCCACTGGCGATCGCTCCGTGTACCGTCCCGTTGCGCCCTCCCCTGTCCGCGTGCTCGCCGACGAAGAACAACGTCCCGTCCACCGGCCGGGCGAGCGCCGCAAAGGGATTCTTCGCGCCCACAGTGGCGTAGCTGTACACTCCGCGGGCAAACGGATCGTTGATCCAGTCGTGGTTGTACATCGCGACGACATGTCGGCCGACGGCGCGTCGCGGCATGCCGAACACCTCGGCCAACGACTCGAGCGCCTGATCGAGCATGCGCTCGCGCGGCATCGATGCGAGCTCGTATGCGCGCGGCCCCCCGCGCCACGCCACGAGAAGAGGCGCGCGGATCGGATAGTGCGACCACCATACCGGAAACGCGGCCGATTCGTGACCGTGCACGAATGACATCGTGTCGAAGCGCTCATCGCCGATGCGTTTCGCGAATGCGGCGTCCGTCCAGAATGGCTCGTCGAACTGAATGACGACGCGGACCACACCCCCCATCGCCAGTTCATTGGTCGCCCGCACCATGACCGTGGGCGCGGGCTCGATCGCGAGATGCACAGACGCTTCACGCGGCGCCGTGAGGACACCGAGCGGCACCGCAATGACGACACACCGGGCCTCGAAGGGATCCTGCTCGACGCCGCCGTGATCACGCCACGAGATCGCGATGCGACCGCGCGACCATCGCACTCGCGTCACCACGGCGCCCAGACGGATTGCATCGTGCACCGGCTCGGCGAGCGCCTCTACCACGCGGCCGTACCCCTCGACCACGCGCCCAATACGTCGCTCACGCACGTCACCGCGCGGACTGCCGCCCTCCGCCAGGGACCGCTCGCTGATGACGCGAGTGTCCGCTGCGTGGAAACCCTCGACGTACTGTCGCGCCAGGAGGCGATCGGCGCGCGGCACCGAACGCATGCGCGCGAGTGCGTCGGCGAAGGAGCGATCGGGCTCGCGCGCCTCATCCAGCCGTCGCATGACGACATCGAGACGCTCCCAGAAGTCGTCCAGAAGCCGCAGCGTGCCACGCATCGTCGTCCAGCGTCGTCCGCTGATGTCGACGGAACGGAGACCGGCGCGACGCGCGATCGCGGCCACTTCGGGTGTCTCACCGTGAAGGAATTCCGCTCCCAGCTCCACGGGGACGCTCAGCCCTGCCGGCTGCAGCGTCCACACGCGCCCGCCGATGCGATCGCGCGCTTCGAGCACAGCTACGCTCGCGCCACTCTCACGCAAGCGCTGCGCTGCGGCCAGCCCTGCTACACCAGCACCGATGACGACCGCGTCGAGCACGATCGGATCAGAACGGCACGCGCGTGTAGATCCATGTCATATCGCCATCCTGCACGGGCAGGATGTGTTCCGGACGACGCGGAAGATGCAGCTCCGGCATCGGCGGAATGCCCTGCGCCACGCCACGCACGCCGATGATGCCGTGCGCGCTCGGATCCATGGTGAGCGCGAGAGTGAATCCGCTGTCCGGCGGGGCCGCGAACTCCAGCATCCACTGCGCCGTATGGCGGCGATAGCGGCGGACATCGATTGGCCTGCCGTTCACCGCCGCGTCGAGGACGACGCCGGGATTGGCAGTCAGATACACCGATAGTCTCGGGCCGCCCGGACGCACACGCATCGACAGGTGCCGCTGACCGCCGCTGGATACGTCACTCTGCACCGACACGGATGGCGCTGGCAACGGCAACGCCGGTACCTGCAACAGCGGCGTATTCGGACCTCCACCGATCCACCCCGGCTTCGACGTTGCGGCGGCGCGTCCCTCGGCGGCCACCCGCAATACGCCAAGCAGCGCGGTGTGCGAGCTGGCGCCCCAGGCATATCCGGTCAGCCATCCCGTCCCCGAGTCGGCGTCCACGCCATAGATGAGCGCCGCGCCACCGGGATGACGCGCCGTCGTGCGCACCGTGAATGCGCCGATGGCAAACAACAGCAGCGACACAACCGCGCTCCCCGCGGGGATCTGCCACACGCGAGCCGAGGCTGCGGCCATGACCTCGAGCAGCGGCGCCAGAAGACAGGTGAGTGCAGCCACGAATATTCCGACCACCGCAGCGCCTACGACTCCCACGCCAAGCGCGAGGCACGCCATCACGTACACGATCGGCACGACCGCGAACAACGCGATCGCGGACCCGATCCACATTGGAATCAGCCGCCAGCGCGGCCAGCGATCGCAGATCAATGCGGTGGCGCTCATGACGATGGCGGGCCATGTGAATACGAAGGCGCCGCCAGGCATCAGCACGGTGGTCAGGGCCGCGAGCAAGGCCCAGAAAAGCACGATGCCGGCGTACAGCGTGGAGGTGCTTCCCAGTCGTCGCGCGATCGCATAGATGGCGGCGGCGACGGTCACGGCGAGCGCCGCTATCGCGGCCGCGTATACGCCGCTCCATTCCGGCCGGCCTCCGACGGCCGATAACCCGTGCAGCCGCTGCAGGACGTACGCCGCAAGCGCCCCGCACAGCGCCGCCACCACGATGGCCGCGAGCGTGGCGACCGTTCCGGCGACGACACCGACCGTCGTCTGCACGCCCGGCCGCCGGCTGCGAATGATCACGGCAATCGCAAGCACGAGCGCCAATGCCGCGAACACCGCCCCGAGCCATTCCGGGTAGACCACGAGGCCCACGAGCGGAAAGTCGAAGAAGATGCCGTCGCCTGTCCTCGGGCGCGGTAAATCGGCGTTCGCGAAGCCGCGCGCGAGCGCGACCGCCTGATTTCCGTGCCCCTGCACCGAGCGCGGGTCCAGATGCATCACGTCGTCTTCCGCGCTGTGGTAACGCTCCACGCCACCGATGAACGCGAAGTTCATCGCGGGCAACCCGAGCATCATGAGCTCGGAGAGGTCGGTGTCGTTTGGCAGCTGGCGATAGACCGCGGCGCTCAGCGACGTGGCGCGCACGCCTGGAACTCGGCGCAGCATGCGCACGGCGTCGAGATTGCCGGGACCGGTCTCGAACATCAGAGACGGACCGAACGTCCCGCGGGCTTCGAAGTTGAGCACTACCGCTACGTCCCGCGCCCACGGATGCTCCCGGGCAAAGGCCGCAGCACCGAGCAGCCCTGTTTCCTCCTGATCGGTGAACAACGCAATGACGTCATGCCGCAGCCGCGGACCGGATCGCAACGCACGCAATGCCTCGAGCAGGACCGCGGTACCCGACCCGTCGTCGCCAGCTCCCGGCGACGCCGGCACGGCGTCGTAATGCGCCATCAGCAGCACGGCCGGACCGCCCGGCTGCGTGCCGGGCAACCGGGCGAGAACGTTGGTCACGGCGCCCACGACCGCGTAGCGCGTGCCGACACCCGTGGTGGTCTGAACGACGGGTTCGACGCCGATGAATCGCAGCTCCTGGAGCAGATAGTCGCGGGCGATCTGGTTGCGGATCAGCGCGGAGGGGCTGCGTCTACTGGTGAGGTCGCTGACGTGCTGCATCGCGCGCTCGGCGGAAAACATTGCCGCCGGTGCGGACGAAGGAACGACGTCCGGGACGTGGATGGCATAGCGCACTGCCAGGGCGGAGAGCGCCAGGAGAGCTGCCGCGACCCCGGCAGGGGCCAGTTTACGCGCGTTCATTGGGTTGGAGAGGGCGGGATAGGTGACCGCGGTCACCCGGCCTAAAAGTGCGTGACAATGAGCGGTCCGTCACGTCTTTTATACGAATGTCGCAGACCGCCTCAGGCATGTCGAAGCCCACCTGGTTGCAGCACATCGGGAAGAGCGTCGCAGTACTGGCGTCCACGGGCGCGGCGCTGGTCAGCATCATCACCGCGCTCTTCTCGTACGGATTTCTCGGAAAGTCCGAATCGCATCAGTCGATCGGGAACTACGGCGCGGCATGGGTGCGTCTGAACCCCATCGTCGACACCGCCTACGCGATCGGAGACACGATCCGTTTCGCCGCGACGATCGCGGACAAAAACGGCAGCATCCTGGTCGGCGCGCAGCCCACGTGGACGAGTGGCGACTCGAGCGTCGCCACCGTGGCGGCGGACGGCGCGGTGATCGCACGCGGACCGGGTGTCACCACGGTCAGCTGCGTCGTGGGCAGCCTCGTGGCTCAGGCGCACATCATGGTGCGCCAGCGCGTGGCTGGGGTGGTGCTCGCCAGCACCGGTGGCGACAGTGCGCTCTCGGTTGGCGAGGGCAAGTCGATGCCGCTGCATGCACGCGCCATCGACGCGCGCGGACACAGCGTCGTGCGCGCATCGACGCCCGTGTGGCACGTGGATGATTCCACGGTCGTGGGGCTGGACGCACAAGGCATGCTCACCGGGCGCAACCCGGGCCGGACCGTCGTCTCGGCCACGATCGAGGGCGCGTCCGGCTACCTGCCGATCGCGGTGGTGACCGTGGCGAGCGCGCTGGATGTGGTGGGGGGCAACAACCAGCGCACGTTCGCGGGCAAAGCGCTGCCGCAACCTGTGGTGGTGCGGGCGACCACGCGGCGTGGCGCGCCCGCCGTGGGCAAAGTCGTGCGCTTCCGCACTGCGGAAGGACAGGCCGCGGGTACGGTGCAGCCGGACTCGGTCGTGACGGACGCCGACGGCCGCGCTCGGGCATCGTGGACGCTCGGGGCCCTCCCGGGACGGCAGACGCTGCTCGCCAACGTCGAAAATGTCGACAGCGCCCTCGCCATCGTCGCCGAGGCGGATCCCGAAGCCGCGAACACGCGCGTCGCTCCGCTGGTCGACATGCTGCACGCACACGCTGGAGAAACGCTCCTCGATTCCGTCGGCGTGCGCGTGACGGATACGGTCGGGCGCGCGCTGCCGGACGTGCCTGTGCGCTGGGTGGCGCTCCAGGGCAGCGCCGAAGCGATCACGACCCGTACCGACTCGCTCGGTGTCGCTCGCGCAAAGTGGACACTGGCGAAGAGCGTTGGCATGCAGAAGCTGCGCGCCTACATCGGTGGCGCGTCGGGACCGCTCGCCATTCCTCCGGTATCCATCACGACGGCGTCGCTGGCGGGAAGCGCGGCGGACATCGTGATCCTCGACGGCGACAACCAGAAGGGCGTCGTGGGTACGGTGCTCAAGAAGCCGATCGTGCTGCGGGTGGTGGACGCGAACGGGAACGGCGTGTCCGCGTTCAGCGTGACGCTCTCGCTCTCGGGCGGGCTGGTATCGGACAGCGTCATGGAGACAGACTCGACCGGCACCGTTCGCGTGCGGTGGACGATGGGTCGGTCCGCCGGTGAATACTCGCTGGCACCGCATGTGGACGGCGTGAAGAAATTGCTCAAGCTCACGGCGCATGCCGCGCCGGCCGCGCCGGCGAACCTGTCGTTCGAAGATGCGCCGGCGGAGAAAGGCGCGCGCTCGCAGACGAAGAAGCTCGTCGCCGTGGTGACCGACATCTACGGCAATCCGGTGCCCGACGCGGCAATCACGTTGAGTGTGAAGGCAGGGATGGTCTCCCCCGCGCGCGCGATCACCG
>DATFHG010000221.1:0-5254 GCA_035248725.1 Gemmatimonadaceae bacterium
GGTGAGCTGCGCGGTCACCTTCTGCGCGCTGGCCGCCGGAGCGTTGGTCGTCACGGCCCACGTCAGGCCGCTGCTCGAGACCGGATCCGGCTCGCTACCGACCGTGGTCACGTTCGAGACGGTCAAGCTGGTGTTGCCCGAGACCGCGATCTTGTTGATCGCGTTGACGGCAAACGTCACCGTCTGGGTGGCCGTCTGCGCTGTCGCAACGGTCGTCGCGCCAGCCAGAAGAGCCATCGTCACAAACACGCGTCCTGCGTTCATTGCTGTCTCCAGTAAGGGTCGTTCTTTCGAGCGCGCATAAGGTCGGTGGGCGGCGATTACAGGATTCTTGCGCCCAAATGACACTTTCGTCATTCGCTCAAGTGGTTGTCGAACAACCACTTACTGGCACTTCACAGCGCGAGGCTACTGCCGGCAGGGCGTTCCCAGAGCCGGTTTCGGGGCGTCGAGCCGGGGTCGGGACGGCATGTTGCCCAGGGCGAGAGCGGCATCGAACACCATCCGCGACACACGCGCGAGATCCGGATAGCTGATGTACTGCGGCTCGTCCGTCACCTGGTGGTAGTCCATGTGCTCGCCGCGTGAGAACGCCACAGATGGCACGCCGTACCGCGCGTAGCTGTAATGGTCCGCTCGGCAATAGTACTGCAGGGGGTGGCCAGGGGCGTCGTACGTGTAGTCGAAGACGAAGGGCAGCGCCTGCCGGGCATTTGCCGCCTCGAGCGTGTCGCCGAACTCACGCGACAGCCGTTTCGCGCCGACGACCTCCAGGTAGGTGGGGCTCGCCGCAACGGTACCGCCGCGCGGATAGTCGGTGGACGTGCCGCGTCCGATCATGTCCTCGTCGATCTCCGCAACGATCGAATCCATCGGCACCGTGGAATGGTCGGTGAACCACCGCGATCCGATGAGTCCTGCTTCCTCGCCCGTGTGACTCACGAACAGGATCGACCGCCGAGGGTGCGGGCCGGACGCGAACTTCTCGGCGATCTCGAGCAGGCCGACCGTGCCTGAGCCATCGTCGTCAGCGCCATTTCGAATGGAGTCCGGTCGCGGAGGACGAATGCGTCGCAGGCTGTCGAGAGCCGCAGTGATGCGAGTCGACTCCTCCGCGGTGGGCTGACGCAGTGGCGAGTCCGCGCCCATCGGCCGTACGACCGCATTGAAGGTGCGCAGCGAATCGTGGTCCACCGGCGCGTGGTCGTAGCCGACGTGATCATTGTGCGCGCTGAGGGAAACGTATTCTCCGCGCAGCTGCGGGTCCCGCCCGCGCAGGATGCCGATGACGTTCCTGGCCGCGTAGGGGACGGGCGTGCGCGTGTACCCCCAGTGGCCGGACACGGACGTACCCACAGTGCCTGCCGCGAGCTGCGCCGGATCGGCGCCGAAGAGCGCCGTGGCAGCCGGCCTGCTCACCCACAACAGCTGCACGATCCGCGCGTTCGTCGACGTGTCGGCGATGGGCCGTCCTTCCCGCAATCGCGCCACGATCTCGGGACCGACGTGCTCCAGGACGACCAGCGCAACGCCGGCGGCGTTCGGCCAGCGGCCGCGCACGGCCGCCGCGGTGCGTGCGAAGCTCGCCGGCACCTCCACGACCACGAGCTTTCCCACGCCGTCTTCGGTGGGCAGCAGGTGCGCCGTGTCCGCAACGCTCCCCCCGAAGACCACGGGTAGCGCCGCAAATCCCCGGGACGCCGCCGGAATGATGACCGGAACGAAGTCGTTGTTCGCCGTGCTCAGCGTATGGCCGCCCGCCACGAGCTGCGATGTCGGATCGATCGCCGCGCGCCAGAAGGGAACGGTCTGGAAGTAGGTGCCGTTCTCGCCGCCGGGCTCCAGGCCCAGTCGCTTGAATTCGGCGGCGATGTACTCGGCGGCGGCGTAGTCGCCGGCGCTGCCGCTCTCCCGTCCCATCATGGAATCGGCCGCGAACGCGAAGAGCCGCTGGCGGAGATCTTCCGCGGTGATGTCCGGCGATGTGCGCGGAGACGACGCGACGTGCGTGGCACAGGCGACCAGTACGACGCTGAGCAGACAGGCGGAGTATTTCATGTGCTGACAATACGGTCTGTGGCGCGGCGACGCACGTTGCGTCGCGCCATCACTCCGACCGCAGCGCCACGCTCGGATCCACGCGCGACGCTCGGCGGGCGGGGTTCCAGCTTGCCGCGATGGCCACGAGCACGAGCACCACAGCCACGAAGGCGTAGACGAGCGGGTCTGTCGGTGAAACGCCGAAGAGCAAGGGCCGCACGAAGCGGCTCGCCCACAGCGCCACGACGATGCCGAGCGCGATGCCGACGCCGACGACGCGCATGCCATCGCTTACCACGAGCCGCGCGACGTGGGAGGCCTGCGCGCCGAGCGCTCGCCGCACGCCAATCTCGTGAATGCGCTGCGTCACGTTGTACGCGATCACGCTGTACAAGCCGATGGCGGCGAGCACGAGCGCGAGTGCGCCGAAGACGGCGAACATCGTCGCGCCGAGCTGCCAGGACCGCTTCTGCGATCCCATGATATCCGTGAATGGTGCCACGGTGACGTACGACGCGCCGGGCATCGCGGCCTGGAGCGCGCGGCGCAGCGGCTCCTTCATCTTCGCACCATCGCCGTTCGCGCGGACGAGGAGGCCGCCCACCTGCGGCCGTGCCTGCGCGATCGCGAGATAGTAGTAGAAGCTGGAGTCCGCGGCCAACGTCGCCTGCTTGATGTTCTCCGCGATGCCGACGACGGTGGTGCAGGGCAGCGTATCCGCGCGCGGCGCATCGCGGCCCCCACCGAAGAGATTGATCTTGAGACACTGACCCAGCGGGTCGCGCCCCGGCCACAGGACCTTGCCCATCGCGTCGCTCACGACGACGACGCGCGGCGCATCCCACGTATCCTGATCCGTGATGCCGCGGCCGCGGATGATCCGCGTGCCCATGGTGGTGAAATAGTCCGACGTCACCATGTTGAGATCGAACTCGCCCAGCTTGCTGACGGTGTCGATGCCGTCGACGAACAGCGACATGCTCCAGAAGCTTGCGAACGGCACGGATGCCTGACGCGTTGCGGCCCGGATGCCTGGAACGGTGCGCGCCGTCTCGAGCAGCCGCTGGCGCAGCGCGATCTGCTCCATGCTGTCGATCTTCACGCCGCGCATGTTGAGATTCACCAGGAGCACGGGGTCCACGTCGAAGCCGAGTCGCACCGCCTGTACGTTGCGCAGGCTGCGCACGAAGAGTCCTGCTCCCACGAGCAGGATTACCGAAAGCGCCGCCTGGCCGATGAGCAGCACCAACCGCGTCCGCGAGCGCGTGTAGGTGCCTTCGCGCGTGCCGGCCTTGAGATCGTCGGTGAGATTCGCGCGCGTCGCCTGCAGCACGGGCGCGAGGCCGGTCAACAGGCCGACGAGGACTGCAATCAGCGCCGCGAACAGCACCGTGCGCGGGTCGCGCAGCCCGCCCACCGATTCGCTCTTCTCGAGCAGTGTCGCCTGCAGCACCGCGCCGCCCCAGTGGGCCACGAGCATCCCGGCGACTCCGCCCAGCAACGCGAGCAATAGGCTTTCCGTGAGCAGCTGTGCGAAGAGTCGCGACCGACTGACGCCGAGCGCCAACCGCAGCGCAATCTCGCGTTTGCGGCGCAGCGCGCGCGCGAGCAGGAGATTGGCGACGTTGGCGCAGGCGATGAGCAGCACCATGACCGACACACCGCCGACCCACGTGGCCACCTTGGCGACGGCGCTGGCGTTCGGCCCGCGCTCGAACAGAATCGATCCGACTTCGGCGCGCGGCTTGGAGACCGCGATCGGCTGTGAGCGCGGCTGCTCCAGGAGCTGTGCCTCGAGACTGCGGACGAACGCATTGGTGAGATCCGCGCTCGCCGCCGCCACCGTCACGCCCGGTTTCCGGCGCACGAGCACCGACATCCATCCCCAGCTGTAGGTATTCCACCACGCCACACCGTTCTGCGGCTTGAACCCCGTGCCAGCGGCGTACGACGTGATCGGGATGAAGGCGGCGGGCGGCGATTCGGCCCACAGGCCGACGAATCCGGGGGGCGCGACGCCGATCACGGTATAGATGGTCGGGCCGATCTGCAGCGTACGTCCCAGCACGGCGGGCGATCCGGCGTACTGCGCCTGCCACATGGCATACGACAGCACCGCGACGGGCGTGCCTTCCGGCGGCTGGTCCTCCGACGCGGTGAAGTAGCGGCCGATGGCGGGTGGCGCGTCGAAGAAGGCGAAGAAGTTCGCGGAGACCGCGCCCACGTGCATCTCGCGCGCGGCGTCTCCAACGCCGATGGCGAGGTCGCGCATGGTATACCCGGCGACGAGGGAGAACGAGTGCGTGTACGTCGCGATGTCACGATAGCGCGCGAACTGTCCGCCGCCGGAGGCGCGTTCGCTGCCGCGATACGTCTGGTACAGGTAGATGCGGTGCGCGGTGGACGGCTCCTTCAGGAGCGGCGGCGGCCGGAAGAGCAGGCGGTCGACGATGCCGAACATGGAGGCGTTTGCGCCGATGCCGAGTGCGATCGTGGTGACGACGGCGAGCGCGAAGCCGGGACGGGCACGCAGCCCGCGGATCGCATAGGCGAGGTCCTGCCGGAAGCTTTCGAGACGCATGACGGTGAGACACGGACCACGCCGATAGGGTTTGGCTGGCGCGCGCGCCACGTGCGCGCGATTTCCTATTGACATTCCAGAGGAGCACCGTACTGTGCTCCTATTGCATGTCTAGAGAAGGTGGGTGGTGAGCGACAAGCTCGAGTTGCTGCAGGGCACGCTGGACCTGATCGTGCTGAAGATGCTCCGCGCCGGCCCGGCCAATGGCTGGGACCTGACGCAGTCTATCCAGGCCGTCTCGAAGGGCGTTCTGGACGTGAACTATGGATCGCTGTATCCGGCGCTCCGGCGCCTCGAGGCCCGCGGCTTCGTGACCGGCAAGTGGGGCATTACGGACAACAACCGGCGTGCGCGCTTCTACGCGCTCACCGCGTCGGGTCGCCGGCAGCTCGACGTCGAGCGTGAGACGTGGGAACGGTTCGCGGGCGCGCTGGGCATGATCCTGGAGCATCGGTGACGCGGCCCCTGGTGCGCCTGCGCGCGCTCTTCACCCGCGCGCGCCTCGAGTCCGATCTCGACGAGGAGCTCCGCTATCACGTGGATCGCGAGATCGAGCGACAGGTGGCCAATGGCATGTCGCGCGCGGACGCGCACGTGGCGGCTCGCCGGGCGTTCGGCAATGCATCCTATATA
>DATFHG010000222.1:0-10530 GCA_035248725.1 Gemmatimonadaceae bacterium
AGGCCGGGCGGCCGAGGCCGGCCGGCCTGCGTCGCCTCGGCGAACGCCGCCTGGAGCGCCGACGCGCGCTCCATCGCCACCGTTCCTTCGAGCACCGTCAGAACCATGATGTCATCAGGTTAGAGTGTCATCCCGAGCCCCGCGCCTGTCATCCGAGCCCCTCACATGTCATCCCGAGCGCAGCGAGGGATCTGCACTCACTCGGGTAAACTGCGCGAGGGCACCTGCACGTCGACGTCACGCCGTCCTGCGCGTCAGCACGACCGCGATGACGCGTGCGACGACCGCCGCCAGCACGAAGCACAGTGCCCAGATGCTCAACGCCACCGCGGTAGAGTGATCGAACACTCTCGTGTGCAGCTCGCTCTCCGACAGCGTCCGAAGGTATCGAAGCCACACGCCGCGAACCACGACAAATACAACGAGAAACGAAGGCACGTAAGCCGCGAGCGTGAGTCGATTCGTCCCGGTCATTCGTTGTTGCGTCCTGGAGCTTCTCGGTCCATAGCCGAACGCGCTTCATCAGAGAATTGCTATCCGACGGTCAGTGGAAGTGTAGTGTGACGTCCACACTCTCCGGATAAACGCCGTTCACTCGCTCGGCGAAGTTGACGATCTGTGTATCGCTGGATGGTGGGTGCCTGCCGTAATCCATCGCCCAGACGCGGAAGCAGGTTGTCGGCGCGAGGTGCACGTCGTGGCGGAAGCGGCCCAGCGTATCCGTTGTGGTCGCTCCTCCCGCGCCTGTGATCTGCGATCGGTTGTCGCACGGCGCGTCGGTGATCGCAGACCACCATGACAACACGCCGGCCACCGGCGATTCGCTCCCATCCCCCACGGCGCCGCCGATGATCATCGTCTCGAAGGGTCCGGGCCCGTCGCAGTCGCACGGCGGCTTGGGCGCAGCGCGATCGCACGACAGCAACCAGAACACGAGTGCGATGGTCAGTCGTGACATGAACGTGACCGCAACGGTCAGCCTCCGTGGTCGCGCGGTGTCCCATGCGCGGCAAGCGCGCTGAGATCGTCCCATCCAAACCATGTTTCCGCATACGGCACACCGTCCAATTCGAGGAAACCCTCTCTCAGGATGCGAGCTCCGAGACGTTCATAGAATGCTCGGGCTGGATTGGCGGAGAAAACACGGACGATGACCGAGTGAAAGCCAGCCGAGCGCATTTGAGCTGCCCAGTCGATCAATAGCCGACGACCGACGCCAAGGCCCTGCACTGTCTATAACAGGTAAAGGGGGTAGAGCTCACCGTCGAAGCCAGCGTGCCGTTCGCGCAATCGTCCGCCTGCGGCAAAGCCGACGACTCGGTCAGTCTCGTCGCTCGCTACAAGCGCCGTGATTGCGCCCTCGTCATCGAAGCGTTTCTGCCAACGTCGCGTCTGGGCCTCTACCGACATTGCATTGAGGTAGCTCCGGGCGACGATCTCTCGATACGTCCTGCGCCATGAATGAACGAGAACATCCGCAATGCTTGCGGCGTCATGAGTATTGGCCTGCCGAATGACCATTGGAGTCACGTACCGGAATCGGAAGACAGGACGCAACGTCGGTAACCCAATAGAGGTCCGCCTCCACAGTACCGCCAGACCAGTGGACATCTGCAGCCGTCCTCCGCGCCCTCCTTGCCTCCGCGACCTCCGCGTCAAAGCAGTTTCCGCGCACCAATCCCGGGCTTCCTCTTGACAGCGAGAGGAACACGTCCCTATGCTACTGTCGACAGCTACAGAACAGGTCAGATCGTGCCCTCTCGCCCCACCGTCGATGCCCTGCGGGGTTCGCTCGACCTTCTCATCCTCAAGACTCTCTCCCTCGCGCCGATGCACGGCTGGGGCATCGGCCAGCGCGTGCAACATATCTCGCGCGGCGTCCTCGAGCTGAATCAGGGCTCCCTCTACCCCGCCCTGCAGCGCCTCGAGAAGGACGGGCTCATCACCAGCGACTGGGACACGACGGACAACAATCGACGCGCGCGCTATTACCGCATCACCGCCGCCGGACGACGCGCACTCGGCGTCGAGCTCGAGAGCTGGCGCCGCTTCGCAGCCGGACTCGAAGCCGTACTCCGCGTCTCATGAGCTGGCTCCACGCTCTGCGCGCCCGCGTGCGCCTCCTCGCGCGTCGCGACGCCGAATCGCGCATCGACCACGAGATCGGCTTCCACATCGACATGGAGACCGAGCGGCTGGTACGCGAACAGGGACTCTCGCCAGACGACGCGCGGCGGCGCGCGCTCGTGACCTTCGGCGGCGTACAGCAGCATCGCGAGACGCTCCGCGAGGGACGCGGCACGTCCTCGTTCACCGGCTTGTCGCTCGACCTCAAGCTCGGCGCGCGCATGCTCGCGAAGTATCCCGGGCTCACCGTCGTTGGCGGGCTCGCGATGGCGTTCGGCATCTGGTTCGGCGCCGTGACGTTCGAGATGTTCGGCATTCTGCAGAACCCCACGCTGTCGCTCCCCGACGGCGACCGCATCGTCCAGATCTACAACTGGGACGTGAAGGAGAACCAGAAGGAAGAGCGCTCGCTGTACGACTTCCAGCTCTGGCGTTCCTCCATTCGCTCGGTCGTCGATCTTGGGGCGTATCGTGACGTGAGCGCCAACGTCGTCGGCGCCGACGGCAGCGCAGAGCCCGCGTTCGCGGCGGAGGTCACCGCGTCCGCCTTCCGCATCGCGCCCGCGCGTCCGTTGCACGGCCGGGTCCTCGACTCGTCGGACGAACGCGCCGGCGCGCCGGCGGTCGTCATCCTCGGATACACGGTCTGGCGCGACCGCTTCAACAGCGACCCCACTGTCGTCGGGCGCATCGTCCGCATCGGCGGCAGCTACGCAACCGTCGTCGGCGTCATGCCCGAAGGCTACGCCTTCCCCGTGTCGCACGAGCTCTGGCTGCCACTCCGCGCCGGCGTCGCGGGCATCGCGCCGAGGACGGGATCGGCGATCAACGTGTTCGGCAAGCTCGCGCCGGGCGCCACGCTCGAGACCGCGCAGGCGGAGCTCACGTCCCTCGGCCGGCGCGCAGCCGCGGCGTCTCCGGAGACCCACGCGCAGTTGCAGCCGCGCGTGCAGCCGTACGCGGGCGCCGGGTTGAACAGCCCCGACGCACTGATGATGACCACCATCATCTACTTCTTCATCATCGTCCTCGTCGTCGTCGTGTGCAGCACCGTCGCGCTCCTGCTCTTCGCGCGCGCCGCGTCGCGCGAGACCGAGATCCTCGTGCGCAGCGCCCTCGGCGCCACCCGCCGCCGCATCGTCACCCAACTGTTCGCCGAGGCGCTCGTGCTGGGTGGAGTGGCGGTCGTGGTCGCACTCGTCGCCGCGCAGCTCGCCCTCACCAACTGGGGACGGCCGTACCTGGAAGTGAACATGGGACGTCTGCCCTTCTGGTACGAGTTCGGGCTCTCGCCCATGACGGTCCTCGTCGCGTGCGCGCTCGCCGTGCTCGGCGCCGCGATCGCCGGCATCATCCCGGCGCGCAAGATCACCCGCGGCCTCGGCGCCCAGCTCAAGGCGGGCACCGCCGGCGGTGGTGGCGTCAGGTTCGGCGGCATGTGGACCGCGGTCATCGTCGTGCAGGTCGCGCTCACGGTCGCGATGCCCGCGGTCGTGCTGCTCGTGAACAGCGAGATCAGGCGCATCGAGACCTTCGACGTCGGCTTCGCGTCGGACCAGTACCTCGGCGTGAGCGTCGACATCGAGACTCCGCGCGACGAGTCGGGCGATTCAGTGGCCGTTGCCGCGACGAATGCGCGCTTCGCCGGCGTGCTGGACTCCTTCCGGCATCGCCTCGAAGCGGAGCCTGGCGTCGCCGGCGTCACTTTCGTGGACGTGCTGCCGCGCGACTATCACTATTCGCGTCGCGTCCAGCTCGTGTCCACCGGTGAGAAGGAGACGCATATCGTGTCCGCGGCGGATGTGGACCCGTCGTACTTCGACGTGCTGCAGCAACCGCCGCGCGCCGGCCGAGGCTTCACCGCGGCCGATCTTCGGCCCGACGCGCGGACCGTCCTCGTCGACCAGGTGTTCGTCGACAAGGTGATGCAGGGACACAACCCCGTCGGCCAGCGGATCCGGATCGGAACGCGACGTCAGTTCGATTCTTCGGCGGCGCAGGTTCCGACGTACGATGTCGTGGGCGTCGTGAAGGAGCTGGGCATGACTCCGGTGGCGCAGCCGCACAAGGACCCGGGCATATACTTCGCCGTCGTCCCGGGGAGTGAAGGAGCGATGCAGATGCTGGTGCACGCGCGCGGCGACCCGCTGTCCATCGCGCCGCGCCTGCGCGAGCTGGCGACGGCGGTCGATCCCACGCTGCGCATCGGGACCATGGTGCGGATGAACGAGTTCGCGAATCCGTTCCTCTGGTTCCTGCGGCTGTGGCTGAAGCTCACCATCGGGCTCACCGCGATCGCGCTGTTGCTGTCGCTCGCCGGCATCTACGCCGTGCTGTCGTACACCGTCGCGCGCCGCACGCGCGAGATCGGTGTGCGCGTGGCGCTCGGCGCCAGCGCGCGGCGCATCATCCTCTCCATCTTCCGGCGGCCGCTGACGCAGGTGACCATCGGCGTCGCCGCCGGCACCATCCTCATCGGCGTCGCGGCGGTCGCGCTGTCGCGCACGGAGCAGTTCGGTCAGCTCGGCCAGCGCGGGCTCAGCGTCGCCGACGCCGCGCTCCTCGTCGCGCACGCGACTGTGATGCTCGCCGTCTGCCTGCTCGCGTGCGTCGTCCCCACCTGGCGCGCGCTGCGTGTCCAGCCTACGGAAGCCTTGCGCGCGGAATAGACGTCTTACAAACGCGGGGAGAAGTGCCGCCCTTCGGGCGGACAACCGTTGCTCCTGTCATCCCGAGCGCAGCGAACGATCTGCACCTCTCGCTATGAACTGCACCGCGCCGGAGCAATCGCGCGCCGAATGTCATCCGACGTCATTGTTGGCTGCGTGGACACATCGCCGGTCTTGCGCGATAGGCGCCGTAACACTTCGACGCCATTGTCGTTCTTCGGATCGAGCTGCACGGAACGCTCGTATGCGAGAATGGCGGCTGACGTGTCACCCACGCTCAAGTAAGCCTCGCCAAGACTATCGTATGGATTCCACGCATCGGGATGCTCATTGACGTTGAGCTGAAATGTCCGGACAGCATCCGATTTGAGTCCGCGCGCGAGGAACCAGTACCCGATTCCGTTCAACTGGGCCTCGTCGAACAACCATGCATTAGCCTCACGCGCTTTCATTTCGCAATACTGCGCCACTACGGAATCGGCGCCGCCGTTGAGAGCATTGCGACGCAGCGCGAGCGCAACGCCGGGTAGCGTACTGACCATGACGGCGCGAATCTCAGCGATCTTGCGATCGATGATCTTGAAGAACTCCGCGATGATCGTGGGCGGCTGTCGAGACTGCGGCCGCTGAAAGACAACCACAGCGAGTAGGGTCCCATTCCGTGTGTCGACGACCGGATAACGACGATCCACAACGCGGAGTGGTCCGAACATCGCGCTATCGAGTTGCGTCGCGGCGTCCCATCGCGTGATGCGGTTGCCGCCCGCGACGTTCGTTGTCTGCAGGCCATTCTCGTAACGATTCATTCCCGGAAGCATGCTTGGCCGTCTGTATTCGGCGGTGCCCCCGGCTTGAAGCGCTGAGAAATACCCGTCGGCAATCGTGATCAACTCCTTCCGGCCGGCGCGTCGGCCGGTGGGGACCGATTGGTCAAAGACGGTCGAGAGAGCGCTGAGCCGCTCGGGCGCCCAGCAGCACGTGTCGCCTTGTCGGGCAACGAGCGTTTCGACGTCTGTTATGCGATCGCCGCGAATGCGGAGACGGAGTAGAAACTGAATGGGCTCGGCACCGTCGTTCAGAACTGCCTGGACCGCCACGGCGCCGCTGTCCGGGTCCGACACGTACGCCCGATACGTGCCCAGCGCCGCGGCCGTCTTCCACAGACCCTCGCCCAGCTTGAGTTGTCGTCCGTTTTCGGTAAAGGTGACCGACGGCGCAACCGGTAGACGAAAGGGATCGTGTGCGACAAGCGCCTCGAGGTAACGATCAGCCAGGTTCCGCAGACACTGTCCGCCGCACGCGCCGACCGGCGCAGACGCCGCGACGCTGCCTAACCAGCTGCTCCCATCAACAGCCATGAAGCAGAGGGCGACAGCAAAAGCACGACGACGCACAGTTACTCCTGGTTAGGCATGCGCTCCGAACCTGAATGTATGAGCCCTGACATTGACGTGGAAACCGGGATGACGTCTCGTCGTATGGACGTCTGACGCAGCACGAACCTATCGCCCGGAAATTGCGCGATGAAACCGAACGTACTCCTCGTCGTCACGTCGCTGCTCTCGGTCCTCCTCCTCTCGCTCCACATCGCGGAGGACATCATCCTCGGCTTCGCGGGCGGAGGCCTCGTCAATCTCATGGGCATCGGCGTCCTCGCCGTCTTCCTGTGCGCGGCGCTGCTGTGGAGCGATCGCCGCTGGGGGTTGATCATCCTCCTCCTCGGATCGCTCATGGCCATCCTGATGCCCGTGCTCCACATGAGGGGCGCGGGCGTCGGCGTCAAACGGTCCGCGGATGCCCTCTTCTTCGTCTGGACGCTGTATGCGCTTGGCCTGACCGGGACGCTCGGCATCGTTCTCTCGGCGCGGCAGCTGTGGAACCGGCGCGCAGCTCGAGCAACGATGTAGCAGCGTTACGGGTGGATCACCTCGTGCCGCTCCAGCATGCGGACGAACTGCTCGATCTTCCGCGCGCGCGTCTCTGCCCGTTTCACCGTCTGGATCCGGAAGAGGATCGCGTATCGGTTCGCGCTGTTCAGCGTCGCGAAAAACGCCTTGGCTTTCGGATTGCCGTCGAGCGCGCGCTGAAGGTCATCGGGCACACCCGCGGTTCGATGCGAGTCGTACGCCGCGTCCCACTGCCCGTTCGCCTTCGCGCGCTCGACGGCCTCGAGCCCGGCTGACTGCATGCGGCCGCTGTCGACGAGCCGCTGCACCTTTTCGCGGTTGATCTTCGACCAGATGCTCCGCTTGCCGCGCGGCGTGAACTTCTGCAGCCAGGTCGCGTCGTCGAACGCCTTCTTTTGCCCGTCGATCCAGCCGTAGCAGAGCGCGACGTCGAGCGCGTCGGCGTACGATACCGATTTCACGTTCGACCCTGTCTTCGCGATCCGCAGCCACACACCAGTGGACCTGGCGTGCTGTTTGGCGAGCCACGCTTCCCATGCCGCGCCGTCCTTGAACAGGCGCACGGGCAGCTCTGCCGGTTTGGGCTTGGTCATCGTAAAAGGTACGTGTGCGCAAGAACGGTCGATCGGATTCGCTAATTGTCCGCTTGTGGAACGTCGTTTGAGGCGATGCGAGAGTGCAGGCGCTGCAAGCCACGCGAAACGGACTCGCGATAGCCGTCCGGCGGCAGGAACTGAAGGGCGGCTGTGCCGCGGGCCGCGGCCACTGCGGCTTCAGCGACGTAGCCGAGACTGAGGTAGCTGTCGCCAAGATTGAGATACAAGGAGGCCAGGAGCGGCTTCGCTCGGTCATCGAGAACGGCCTCCGCGTGCTCGGCGGCTATGCGGTTCCAATGCAGGGTGTCGGACGGCGTGGGTTGATGACGCGCAAGAAAGTGGGCGGCGATGCTCGCTTCATAGTCGTCGCGCCGCGCTTCCCATGCCTGCTTGAACAGTGCGCCGGCCGCGGCTGGATCACCGTCGACAGCCATTCCGGCGGCGCAGAGTCGCACGACGGCGCTTTCCCCGTCAATCATGTCAACCAAACTGCTTCAATTGCCGCGAGTCGGGATGGTCAACTCGACAGGCCGCGAGTCTTGCCTGCATGTCACTCGCATGCGGCTCTCCACCACGCGTTAGCGTGGCTGTTCTCCTGGGCGGTTCTCCCGCGCGCCAGCGCGGGCCGTTCTCCCGGGCGCCAGCGCCGGCCGTTCTCCCGGGCGCCAGCGCGGGCCGTTCTCCCGGGCGCCAGCCCGGGCCGTTCTCACGCGGTAAGCAGCTCCGGCTCCTGCTCGAACGCCTTGAGCGACGGTTGAGAGTACCGCCACGTGCGCCGGCGGATCTGCGGCAGCGTCGTTTCCAGGAAGGTGCGCAGCACGTCGGGATCGAACGTCTGCGCGGACGCCGCGCGCATGATCGCTGTCGCGACCTCCGGGGTGTACGCCTCGCGATAGCTGCGCGTGCTCGTCAGCGCATCGTACACGTCGGCGACGCACAGAATCCGAGCCGTGAGCGGGATCTCCTCTCCGGCCAGCGCGTCCGGATAGCCGGTGCCGTCGTAGCGCTCGTGGTGGTGCCGGATCATCGGCCGGATGTCCCACGGAAAGCGCGTGTTCGCCAGCAGGATCTCGCCCGCCACCGGATGCTCGCGCATGATGTCCAGCTCGTGCGGCGTCAGCGCGCCCTGCTTGTTCAGGATCTCCGCCGGCACCACGATCTTGCCGACGTCGTGCAGCAGCGCGCCCATGCGGAACCACAGCAGCGCGTCCTTCGGCACGCCGCAGTCGCGCGCCAGCACTGTCGCCAGTTCGGCCACGCGCTGACAATGACCCTGCGTGTAGCTGTCCGCGCTTTCGATGGACTCGCCCCAGCGCTGCACGATCTCCAGGAACTCGGCCTCGAGCTCGCGCAGCTGCTTCTCCACGCCAGTGAGATCGGGATTGGCGGTGAGCTGCGTGAACAGTCCGTGCGCCCGCGTCAGTGCCGCCAGCGTCTCCGGGTGACGACCCGCGCGCCGATGCAGGATTCCCTGCTCCTGCATGATCTCCGCGGTGAGCAGCACGTCGCCACGCTGCTCGGAGATCTCGAGCGCGCGCGCGAGGCAGCGCCCGGCTTCCTCGAGCGCGCCGGTCTCCCGATGCGCGACGCCCAGATGCTTGTACGCCTCGGCGAGCCAGCTGCCCTCGCACGCATCCGGCGCCAGCGAGAGCGCGAGCACGCGGCGGCACAACCGCTTCGCCTTCGCGAAGCGCCGCCGGTTGACGTACATCTCCGCCTGGTTCGCCAGCACGCGCACCTTGCCCGCGATGTCGCCGCTCTCGCGCGCGCTGTCCAGCGCCTTGTGAAAGTGCTTCTCTGCCTGGTGCCAGAGCCGCAGGTCCGTGTGCAGCATGCCGAGGTTGTTGTGCAGCGGTCCCACCGGCTGGCGCATGTCCAGCACCATGTACGCGGCGAGACTCGCCTCGTAGCGCAGCTTGGCCTCCACGAGATTGCCGCGGATGTTCGCGAGCGTGCCGAGGTTCTGCTCCAGCATGGCGACGAGGAGCGTCTCCTGCACTCGCCACGCGAGCGTACGCGCCGAGCGATAGTAGCCCTCGGCAGCGGCGATATCGCCGCGCTGCTGCGCGATGATCCCCTCGAGGTTCATCGCGTGCGCGATGGCGCTGGTATCGTCATGCGCCTCGGCGATCGTACGCGCCAGCTCGAGCGCATCCAGCGCGCTGTCGAGATCACCCTCTTCCACCAGGCAGCGCGCGATACGGCGCACGGTGCGCATCACCACGGCCGGCTCGTCCTGACCTTCCTCGCGCAGCGCCTGCTCGTACTGCTCCCGTGCGACGCGCCAGCGGCCGCGGGCCTCGCTCTCCTCCGCGTCCGCGATCAGGCGCGCGATCATGCTGTCATCCCGACCGAAGGGAGGGATCTGTACATGGGAGTGCAGCTCCCTCGCTGCGCTCGGGATGACATTTAACTCGACGCGAGCAGGCTTCGGCGGGTGATACCGGCGTCGCGCATCTTGCGCGACAACGTGGGGCGCGAGATGCAGAGGATGCGCGCGGCGGCGCTGAGATTGCCGCCCGTGAGGATCATGGTGAGGCGGATCGCCTCGCGCTCCACTTCCTCCAGACTCTTGCCGCGCGACGGGATCGCGATCATGCCGGCGATGCCGTCGCCGTCGCCGAACGACACCAGCTCGCGGTGCTGGAGCTTGAGGTGGTTCGGTTGGATCACGTCGCCGCTGCAGAGGATGCTCGCGCGCTCCATGACGTTGCGCACCTCGCGCGCGTTACCGGGCCAGCTGTGCTGCCGCAGCAGCGTCTTGCTGCTGTCGGCGAGCGTGCGCGCGAAGGTGCCGCGGCGCGTTGCGATCTCCTTCAGAAAGCTCTCGGCGATGAGCACGACGTCGGCGGATCGCATGCGCAGCGGCGGCAGCTCGATGCGGAAGACGTTGAGACGGAAGAACAGGTCGCTGCGAAAGCGGCCGGCGGCGACCGCGATCTCGAGTGGGGTGTTCGTGCCCGCGATGACCCGACAGCGCAGCGTCAGCTCGTGCGCGCCACCCACGCGGCGGTAGGTGCGGTCCTCGAGCACGCGCAGGAGTTTCGACTGCAGGTCCAGCGGCAGCTGGTTCACTTCGTCGAGGAACAGCGTGCCCGTGTGCGCGTGCTCGAGCAGACCGGGTTTGCTCTCGCTCGCGCCCGTGAACGCGCCCTTCTCGTGGCCGAACAGCTCGGACTCGAGCAGGTTGCCGGGGATCGCGGCGCAGTTGATGGCGACGAACTGCTCGCG
>DATFHG010000223.1:0-5326 GCA_035248725.1 Gemmatimonadaceae bacterium
CACGGCGAGGACGATGCTGGCGTCGATGATCCAGTAATTCTCGTCGCGCGCCCAGCGCGTACGGCCACTGATGGACTCGTCGAAGTGATCGATCCAGGTCACATGGATGTCCGCGTGCGCGGAATCCGGCACCATGACGAAGTGCATCGGAAGACCGAGCGTGTCCCAGGCGACGAACGCCGCCTGCACTTCGTAGATGTAGCGCGCATGCCAGTCTTCGACATCGGAGAGGGGCTGAATCCAGACGCGCTTCGGAACGCCGCGCGCATCGGGCCAGCGCGCCAGCGCGGAATCGCGCGCGCGAAGGATCTCACCGATGTAGGTCCCCGCCTCGCCCTGACGAATGCGATGGCGAATCTGCTCGCGATCGTCGTCACCGCGGCCCAGCACACGGCGCGTGAGCGTGGGACCGACGCTACCGCTCGACGTGATCTCGCGCGTCCAGGCGTGAGCCGTCGCTTCAGGTCCGTGCGCCGGCGATCTGGCACCGGCGACTCCGATGCCAACAGCGGCGATCGCGAATGCGATGAGAAAACGGCTCAACGAACCGCGGGGAGGAAGGGCAAAAACGGACCGGCGGACTCGACGTACCGGGCGGGCTTGCGAGAGGATGGTCGGGCGGGTTCTCGCAACTCAGGCCGTCGTGCTCGCCGGGGGGATGACGAGCGACCCGACTATAAGGAAACGCGCTCGGGTCCGCCAGACCCGAGCTCAACGAACTCGAATTTTTACCGGTTACGAGTGCGCGAGCGGCAGGAGCAGACGGAACGTCGAGCCTTCGCCGACCTCGCTCTCGACGACGATGTCACCGTCCATCGCGCGCGCGAGGTCGCGGCTGATCGCGAGTCCGAGCCCGGTGCCCTCCCGGATGGAGCTCAAGGTGCGGCCGAGCTGTACGAACGGCTCGAAGATCGCCTCGATTTTGTCCACAGGAATCCCGGGTCCGGTATCCGACACAGTCACGGTTGCCATCCGGCCTTCAACGCCGCACTTCGCGCTGACGCGTCCACGCTCGGGCGTGAACTTCACCGCATTCGAGAGCAGGTTGAGCACGATCTGCTCGACCTTCAGTCGGTCGGCGCGCGCGAGCGTGTGCTCGCTGCACGGGCCATGGCCGAGAGTAATGTGCTTCGTCCCCGCCTGGGGAGTCACCATCGCGAGGACGTTCTCGACGACGGTGTGCAGGTCGATCGTTTCGATCTCGTATGCCAACTGCCCGGATTCGACTTTGGTGTAGTTGAGCAGGTCGTTGATGATGGCGAGCAGATGCTGCTGGCTGGTTCGCACGCGCTCGAGATATTCGCGCTGCTGCTCGGTGACGGGACCCGCGACTCCCATCTCGATGAGCTCCGCATATCCGCCGATCGCGTTGAGCGGCGTTCGGAGCTCGTGCGACATCGCGGCGAGAAACTCTCCCTTGGCGCGATTTGCGGCCTCGGCTTCCGCGACGCGCCTGGCGTCCTCGATCGCACGCTGCTCAGCGGCTTTCCGTTCAGTGAGATCGCGCGTCACTTTGGCGAAGCCCACCAGCTCTCCCTTCTCGTTGCGCAGCGCCGTGATGACGACGTTGGACCAGAACAGCGACCCATCCTTGCGCACACGCCAATCTTCGTCCTCGAAGCGGCCCTCACGGGCGGCGACCTTGAGCTCATAGGCGGGCTTGCCCGCCGCGAGATCCTTCTGTGGGTAGAACAGCGAGAAGTGGCGGCCGACGATCTCGTCGGCGGTGTAGCCGTTGATGCGCTGAGCGCCCTCGTTCCAGCTCGCGATGTAGCCGCGCGGATCGAGCATGAAGATGCCGTAGTCGCGCACGCTGCTGACGATGAGTCGAAAGCGCTCTTCGCTGACCCGAAGGGCTTCTTCGGCGGCGCGGCGCTCGGTGAGGTCGCGTGTGACCTTGGCATAGCCCACGAGCGCGCCGGAGCGGTCGCGCAACGCGGTGATGACGACGTCCGCCCAGAAGTGCGAGCCGTCCTTTCTCACGCGCCAGCCTTCGTCTTCGACGTGTCCTTCGCGACGCGCGATCTCGAGCAGGTGTCCCGGCTTGCCCTTGGCGATCTCCTCCGGCGGATAGAACAGCTGGAAGCTCTTTCCGATGATCTCGTCGGGAGCGTATCCCTTCAGTCGTTCGGCGCCCGCGTTCCATGTGAGGATCGTGCCCTCGGTATCCAGGGCGAAGATGGCATAGTCGCGCACGCTCTCGACGAGCAGGCGATACAAGCCCTCGTCGATGTGATGATGCGTCGTCTTGTCATCACCGCTGAACGACGCGGCGGCGGCTCGGGCACCAGCAGTCGAGGGGAGGTCGCCAGGTGCGGGCCGGGCATTCTTGGCCATAAATGAGAAATTACTGCGACTTTCGTGCCGTCGTGCTCGCTAGCTCGGCCGCGAATTTCGCGCGTTCCCCGACGGAACGAGAGTTCTCCATGCGCCTCCAGAAAGGAGTGACGCATACCAGCGAAAGAAACGGGCCCGATGCATCGCACCGGGCCCGTTCTCACGTAAGCGCGACGATCAGAACGCGCCGAGTCCGTTTGGCGTGCCGTTGCCGGTTGGTCCGTCGTAACCGGCCTTCCCGGTGCACAGGTATGAGCCGCCGCAGGAGCCATTGCTACCCGACACGACGTCGAAGAGCGAGGTCGCGCCGTAGAGCGACTGCGCGGTGCTGGTGTGACCGGCGAGCGCGTACATGCTCGCGATGATCGGCGCCGAGACGCTGGTGCCGCCGAACACCAGCCACCCACCGCCGCGGAGGCGGTACGTGTCGTACACAGCGACGCCGGTGTTGGGATCGGCGATCGCGGATACGTCGGCGACGGTACGACGTGCGCAACCCGCATCCGCCTGCCACGTGGGCTTCGTGATGTACGCGCTGCAACCGCTGCCTGCGCCGCTCCATACGGTCTCGCTCCAGCCGCGCACGCTGGCGTCACGAACGAGATGCGTGCCGCCCACGGCGATCACGTTTCGAGATGCGGCGGGATATTCCACGCCGTATCCGTTGTCGCCGGAGCTCACCGTGATGGCGATGCCGGGGTGGTTGTAGTGCGACTCGTAGCTCGCTTCGCTGGAGAACTCCGGCGCGCCGTACGAATTGGAGATGACGGTAGCGCCCATTGCCGCCGCGCGATCGACGGCGGTGAAGAGATTGTTGAGTGATGACGTCTTCGCTTCGACGAGCAGGATCTTGCAGTTCGGGCAGATTGCGCTCGCCATGTCGAGGTCGAGCGAGATCTCCTCGGCCCAATTCGCGTCGCCACGCGGATACGACGTTCCGCCGTTCTGGTCGACCTTGCGGAAGCAGCCGTTCGCCGTGGTGCATGCCGGCAGTCCGAAGGCGCTGCGATAGACCGCGAGATCGCTCTCCGCATTGCCGTCATCATATGCGTCGACGATCGCGATAGTCGCGCCCGCGCCGCCGCTCGTGTTCAATGCATACGCCGACGCCAGGTCCACCGGCTTGTACCCGCTCGGGCCGCTGGTCGCCAGCGGTGAGCCTGACGCGTCGACGCGCACCAGTGCGTGACAGCGCGCCGTCTGCGGGGCGGCGCTTGGGCAGACCTTCGCGTGCAGGAAGCGCATCTCCGTTCCCTGTCCCACGTTCGCGACGCGCGAATCGGGCGCGGTGATCGTCGCGGAATCGGGGATGTCGCTCGAACAGGCCGCGAGCGCGGCGAGTGCGGTGAGACCTACGAGCGTGCGAGTGCCAAACGACATTAGGCAGTTCTCCTGCAAATGGAGTTGCCCGCGCTCCAACGAGCGCGGGTCACACGGATACCGCATCGTCGCGGCGCCCCACGCGGCGCGCACGTGCCGCGTCGAGGACCGGCGAGGTTACCGCGCGGTACACGGCGATTGCAAGAGGGAGGAGTCGCGCGCCGTTATCCGGCGTTTAGGAATCCGAAGTCCCGTCCGCTTCGAGATTTCGCAGTACCACGGCGGCGTTGCGCTTGAGGCCGCGCAGCTTGGCGCGTTTCATCGGCGATCGAGCGAACGCCGACGGGAAGTCCTCCTCACTCATGGCCGCGATGTCCCGAGCGAGTGTGTCCGCGCTCTTCCCTGCGAGTGCATCGCGTTCCACGAACGCCGGTTCTTTCAGCTCGGAGCTGAAGCGCACGTTCCAGGGACACACGTCCTGACACACGTCGCATCCATATAAGAGCTCGCCCATGAGCGGCTGCAGCTCCTCCGGAATCTCCGACCGATGTTCGATCGTGAGATAGGAGATGCAGCGGTTCGCGTCGAGCACGCGTGGTGCGACAAACGCCGCGGTGGGGCACGCGTCGAGACAGCGAGTACAGCGACCGCAGCGGTCGCTGTCGAATGGCGCGTCGGCCTCGAGGTTCAGGTCCAGCAGCAACGCGCCGATGAAGAAAAAGGAACCGCGCTTCGGATTCACGAGCATGGTGTTCTTGCCGATCCAGCCGAGTCCCGCCTTGCTTGCGAGCTCGCGCTCGAGAATTGGCCCCGTGTCCACGTACGGCTTGCCGGCGATGTCACGTCCGACGGTGTCCGCGATCCAGCGGTGCAGCTCGTCCAGCCGCCGCGTCATGATTTCGTGATAGTCGTCGCCGCGCGCATATCGCGCGACGGGACCGGCGGGCTGGCGGCCGCCGTAGTCGAGCCCGACGACCACCGCGCATTGCGCGGCCGGAAAGGGAAGCCGGGTATCGCGGCGCTTCTCCGCACCGCGCTCGAGATACGACATTTCGCCCGCGAAGCCGTGTCGCAGCCATTCCGTATATGCGTCGTGCGACTCGGCGGGCCCCAGACGAGCGATTCCCACCAGGTCGAAACCGATCTCCAGCGCCCGTGCCTTGACGCGCTCCTCGAGGGACCGAGCGTCCGTCATGCGCGTGGCCTCCGATGCGTCGCCCACCGCGCGTATCGGATCACATCATCGGCAGGAGGAACGGAGTCGTCACTCCCGTAGGCGGTGTGCATGCGCCAGCGGAGATACGTCGGATCGGGAAGTGGAAGGAAGGGAAAGCGGCGGAGCCACCCGCGGCGGCGAAATCGCCACCCGACGCGCAACAGCGCGACTGCGGTCGCCGGGCTGCGGACGGACCGCGCCGCGAGGGTGACGATCAGTCCCGTCCAGCGCATGACGTGGAATGTACGCCGGCGCGGGAGAGCGCCGCTGCTTTACACGAACGACTGCCCGTCGAGACCAGCCGGTATCTCGCGTCCGAGCGCGGCGAGGGCGCTCGGCATGATGTCGACCGTTCGACGCGGCATACGGGCGGGTTGGCGATCGACCAGGAGCGGAACGAGCATGTGCTCGCGGTGCAGTGCACCGTGCGAGCTGACGTGGGGAATGGGCTCG
>DATFHG010000224.1:0-2428 GCA_035248725.1 Gemmatimonadaceae bacterium
GTTCGTCGCGGGGCGGAAGAGTCGCGCGTGAGGCGACCGGTCACATTCGTCATGCCTCACGTGCAGGCACGAGACGTGGCCTCAGGGCACGAGCTGCACTTGGTTATTTGTGTCGCGCCAGAGCAGGTCGATGCGCGTTCCGCTCCTCTGAGCTGCGAGCGCGGGGCCTGCACTGATATCGCCGCCGAGTGATGTCCAGCCCGTCCAGCCACTGAGACTGGTCCAAGCATTTACCCAGACGGCATTGTCGTTTCCGCGAACGGCAAGACTCAATCGCGTGCCATTGTTCGACCCGCTGCGGCTGGGTCCGACACGGCACCCACAGGGTCGCGGGAAGTCGCGGACGACGCGGGTGAGGAGCGGCTGCCCGCCGCACTCAAGACTATTGGTGACCGAGACCATGTTGTTTGGGACTCGAATTCCGGTTTCAGCGCCGAGTTTCGAGACCATGATTCTTCTGGTGCGTGCGCGAACCGCGAGACCATGTTGGTGACTACACCCTTCGGCAACGGTCGGGCCGGCGGCGGCGGGGTCCGCACAGCTACCGCGGCGTCCACGGGTCGATCGCGATCGCATCGGGGACGCCGGATCCCGATCCGAACCAGCTCACCCAACAGCACATCGCCGCCTCGATCAACATGCACAAGGTCGACAGCCAGCACGCGAACAACGAGGTGCTATCGAACGTCGGGTGGGCGATGGGCATGCTGCAAGAGTTGCCATCCGGCGCGTCCACCTGGTCGCACAGCCCGACCATCTTCTTCGAGGGCCTCGACAACGTCGGTGACTACCGTGCGACGTACGGCGCCGCGGAGACGCTCGGGGAGTACGAGGTGAGCTGGGCCGGGACCTCGCCGACCGGACGTCAGGAGTTCATGGCATGGTTCAAGCGCGCCGGCACGTGGTTCCAAGCGGGCTACGCGGAATTCGACACTGATCAGGCCGACGCGAACGCCCAAGCCGAGGCGACGGATGCCTCATTCGGTGGAACGCAGAACACGGGCTGCCTGTGGCTCTCGTCGAGCGCCACGAACCTCCACGAGGAGGGCAGTCCGACCGCGCTCCTCGTGCTCACGGACGTGTGGCACGACTGGACGAGCGCCTTCGTGACAGGCGTGGGGCAAGACAACAACAATCCGTACATCTATCAGAACGTGTCCGCGCCGAACTGGGACCACACACGTGTGGGCGGAGGAGGTCCGTAAATGCACCGTCTTCTCGTCGCACTCCTGCTGAGCACGTCCGCGGTGTTGGGGTACGCGGTGAGCCAAGCCACCGCACCGCAACCCTCGTCGGCGCGTGAGGCCCCCGTGGCCGCGGGCCAAGCCACGATGCTGCCGCTCCAGCGTGGGGACTTCGTCGTCGCCGGAGCGCCCGATGGCGCTGACGGCGCGTGGGTCCTTGCGCGATCGGAGGGAGCCGAGGGCACGTCCGCCTACCACGTCGGGGTGACGGGGGTGCAACTGCGCGTGCCGCTGCCACTCACGGCCGCGGGTCGGCTCGGCGGAATCGCCGTCGACGGCGGCACGGTCTGGGCCGCGTCCGGCCAGGCGGTCGTCGCGCTCGAAGCGAACACGGGGGTGGTCGTGCGCACCCTGACGCTCCCGCGGGTCGCTGCGGTCGCGAGCCACGCACAGCGCACGCCCGACGGCACCGTCCTCGGACTCGGGCAGGCCACGAGCCTGGCCGCCTCGAGCGATGGCATCTGGGTCGGGCGGTACGCGGCGCACGAACTCACGCTCATCGATCGCAGCGGCGCTGCGACGCCGGTCGCGCTCCCTGAGGATGTGGACGCGAAGGCGTTCACCGTGGACACCGTCGGGACGGTGTGGTTCACCACGAACTTCGGACCGACCGATCAGCTCGGCGCGTTCATCGGGCGCATCACGCCCGCGCGGACGGTCGTGCTGATCCCGGGGGTCACCGCGAGCATCGCGAGCGGACCGGCCGGCGTGCAGGCGGTCGGACGCGACTGGCGTCGCCTCGATGCCTCAGCGCGCGCGACCGCGACCCGTGCCCTGCCGGCGCAGACCGACGCGAGCGCGGCGACCGTGACGAGCACTGACGCACTCGTGCTCCGCGGCGCGCGCGAGGCCGTGCTGCACGTGTACAGCGACACGGGTGCCGAGGTTCGTCGAATCGAGTACGCGGCCGGCTCGTTCCTCAGCCGCGCTGGTAGCTTGGCAACAACCGCGCGGCTGCAGTTCCTCTTCACTGGGGCGAGCGGGACGATCTGGTTCGCGCCGGAGGCGAGCGGGTTCATCTACCGCGCGACGTGAGGCGCAGGCGCGTTCTCGTGCTAATCGCGGCCACCGCCGGCGCGGGCGCTGCCGGCGCCCTCGCCGCGCGCGTGCGCCCAGACATTTCCCTTCGACCCTCGCCTGGTGCCTCGACGACGACAACAGCACCGCCGATACGCGGCCTTCTG
>DATFHG010000225.1:0-54453 GCA_035248725.1 Gemmatimonadaceae bacterium
ACGCCCCAAGATGAACTCTCCCGAGGCCTCGAGCCTCCTGAAGGGCCGTGAGAGACCATCACGTCGATAGGCCGCCCGTGGACGCGTGGCAACACGCTCCGAGCGAAGCGGTCCTAATCGCCCGTGCGGCTTGACTACTCCCTTTCTAGGGACGTCATGTCATGTCACCGCAGAGCACGCAATGCAATGCGAAACGAAGAACACGATCTACCTATCCCTTTCCTTTCTCCATAGTCGCTGGCGACTAGAGCGCAGGGGCCACACCCGTTCCCATCCCGAACACGGCCGTTAAGCCCTGCAGCGCCGATGGTACTCCGCCCGAGAGGGCGCGGGAGAGTAGGCCGTCGCCGGCATCTCTTTGAACCCCGATCACTCACGTGACTCGGGGTTCTTTCTTTTCCGCCTAGTTCGCTTCTTGCCCACTCTCACTCCCATGCGAGGATCGCCACTGGTCGCGGGCATCGCGGGCGTCGCGGCAGGAACCGCCGTACTGTTGACGCGCGCACATCGACGCCGACGGCGAGCGGAACGTTTCGCGGCGGCCGCGCTGGAGTCCCTGCTGCGCGCCATCGACGCGAACGACGCCCAGACGGGCGCACATGTACGGCGCGTGGCGCGCTACGCACTCATCATCGCTGACGCCCTCGGCGTCGACGAAAACGAGCGACGCACCATCGAGCTCACCGCGCTCTTCCATGATATCGGAAAGATCCACGAAGCGTTGTTCGACATCGTGCACGATCATCACGCGCTCACCGCAGAAGAACGCCGCGCGATCGCGACGCATCCGCAGCGCGGCGCCGATGTGCTCGCGCCGATCGCGTACTTTCACGAGCAGCTCGCCGAAGCGGTGCTCGCCCATCACGAACGCTGGGACGGGTCGGGGTACCCACGCGGTGTCGCCGGTCGCCGCATCCCGCGCGCGGCGCGCGTCGTCACGTTGGCGGACACCTTCGATGCGATCACGCATCGTCGGCGCTATCGCGATGGCAAGACGGCGGGGGCGGCCGCAGAGATCATCCTCGCCGGACGCGGGACGCAGTTCGATCCGGAGCTCGTCGACCTGATGATGCTGCCGCCGGTGTTCGCGGAGCTCACGCGCGCGCACCGGCAAGCGATGCGGCCATCGACGCTGCGGCATCGCAGCAACGCCCGCGGCAGCGAGAAAGCGCCGCGCGTCCGCATTCGCTGGCGCACGCGCACGGAGCTTCCCCGGTCCGTCCGCGAAAAAGTGACGCGAGCGAGTTAGTCGCGCGACGTCGGCGGCTTCGCGGTCGCGTGCGTCTTGGGTGGCAGCGCCGCATGCGCCGCGCGCGCAGCGGCCTTTGCCGAATCCGCCTGGCGCTTGCGTACGACCGCCCAGAGCTGTCGCGCGATTCGCACGGCAGCGTCGTGCTCTTTCAGCGTCGTTCGAAACTCGTGATGTCCGTCCGGGTGTGCCACGAAATACAGGAACGGGACGTTCGCGGGATACAGCGTGGCGCGCAGACTGGCCAGCCCCGGCGACGCGATCGGCCCCGGCGGCAGGCCGGCGACCTTGTAGGTGTTGTAGGGAGACTTCACGGCGAGGTGCTTGTTGAGCAGCCGCTTCTGATACTGCGGCAACGCGTACTGCACCGTGGGATCCGCCTGCAGCAGCATCCCCTTCCGCAGACGGTTCCAGTACACAGCGGCAATCACCGGCCGTTCCTCCGGACGCTTGGCTTCGCGCTCGACGATGGATGCGAGGGTCACCACGTCGTGCCGCGACAGTGCGAGCGTGTCGAGGCGGGGTGTCCACGCAGGATTCCAGCGCTGCTCGAAGCGTCGCACCATCGTGAGCACCGCGGCGCGTGCCGTCGTCCCCGGAGGAAAGAAATACGTGTCGGGAAAGAGATACCCCTCCACCGTCGGCGTCGGCACGTCCAGCCGATGCAGCAACGCGGTATCGGTGACCGCAACGTTCAACGATTCCGCAGTCATCTGCGCTTTGGTCTCGAGCACCGACTCGATCTGTGCAACGGTAAATCCTTCGGGAATCGTCACGACGACGACGATGCCCCGTCCGCTGCGCAGCGCGTCGATCACTCGGCCCCATCCGGCGTCTCGCGCGAGCAGATAGGTGCCCGCCTTGATGGTGCGATCGGCGCCGCGGATCTTGGCATAGAATCGGAACAGTCGCGTGCCGCCGATCACACCGGCGGCGTGCAACGACTCCGCGGCCACGCGCATCGTCGCCCCCGTCGGAATTGTCACGCGCACGGGAGGCGCCGTGGCTCTGCCGCACGCCGCCAGCGCGACCGCGACCGCGAGGTTACCGACCGCGATCCAGCGCATGTTGAAGCAGCACCGTTGCGGCGAGCGCATCGATGTCCCCGGGCCGGTCTTCCGGCTTTCCGCCGAGGGCACGCACGGCACGCCGCGCCGCCGCGGTCGTGAACCGCTCATCCACCAGCTGGACGGGCAACCCGGAACGCTTCGCCACTTCAGCGGCGACCGCGCGAACCTCCGTCGCGCGCGGGGTGTCATCGCCTTCGCCGTCGAGGGGAAGCCCGAAGACGATGGCACTTGCTTCCAGCGAGGTCGCGCGCTCGACGAGCTTGGCGACCGGCGGTCGCTTGCCCGGGCGCCGCACCAGAAATCCTGCCGGCTGTGCGATGACGCCTCGCGGATCGCTGATGGCCAGCCCGATGCGTCGCTCCCCCCAATCGACGCCCAGCACGCGACTCACGCGCCCTGTACCATCTGCTGGAAGAATTCCTTGTTGCTCTTCGAACGCGACATCTGCTTGAGCAGGAATTGCACGGCCTCGACCTCGGGCATGTCGCCGAGGAAGTTGCGCAACAGGAAGACGCGATTGCGCTCCTCCTCGTCGAACAGCAGCTCCTCGCGCCGGGTGCCGGACTTGTTCACGTCGATGGCGGGGAAGATGCGCTGGTCCGCGATCTTGCGCGCGAGGACGAGCTCCATGTTCCCCGTGCCCTTGAACTCCTCGAAGATCACCTCGTCCATGCGCGATCCCGTCTCGATGAGGGCGGTGCCGATGATGGTGAGCGATCCGCCTTCCATGACGTTGCGTGCCGCGCCGAAGAACTTCTTGGGGCGCTCGAGCGCCTTCGAATCGAGGCCACCGGTCATGATCTTGCCGGAATCGCGGGCCACGGTGTTGTGCGCGCGCGCCAGTCGCGTGATCGAATCGAGGAGGATGACGACGTCCCGCTTGTGCTCGACGAGACGCTTCGCCTTCTCGATCACCATGTCGGCCACCTGCACGTGCCGATCGGCCTTCTCGTCGAACGTGGACGCGATTACCTCGCCGTTCACGTTCCGCTTCATGTCCGTGACTTCTTCCGGTCGCTCGTCGATGAGCAGCACGATGAGGTGCACTTCCGGGTGATTCTCGGCGATCGCGTTGGCGATCTTCTGGAGCAGGATGGTCTTGCCCGCGCGCGGCGGCGCGACGATGAGACCGCGCTGACCTTTGCCGATGGGTGCGATGAGATCCATCACGCGCATGCTCACGTCGCCGCTGTGACGCTCGAGGCGGAGGCGGCCGTCCGGGTAGCGTGGCCGCAGGTTGTCGAACGTGATGCGCTGCTTCGCCACCTCGGGATCGTCGCCGTTGATCGATTCGACCTTGAGCAGCGCGAGATAGCGCTCCCATTCCTTCGGCGGACGCACCTGTCCGGTGACCGTGTCCCCCGTCTTCAGGTCGAACCGCTTGATCTGTGAGGGCGATACGTAGATGTCGTCCGGGCTGTGGAGATAATTCCAGTCCTGGCTGCGAAGGAACCCGTATCCTTCCGGGAGCACTTCGAGCACGCCCTCGCCGGTGAGCAGTTCGCCGCGATCGAGCATGGCCTGCTCGACGCGGAAGATGAGCTCCTGCGTGGTGAGCTCCGGTGGGGAATCAGGAACGAGCTCGCTCGCGATCGCCTGCAGCTCCGCCGCGGGTTTGCGCTTGAGTTCGAGGATGTTTACAGGCATCGATCGGAGAGCGCTGGACAGGCGCTGCCGGAGGAGTGGAGCGCGAGCAACTCGGCGTCAGCTCGGTGGAGCAGGCGGGAAGAGTGCGGCGAGAACGGCCACGTGTGCGGGGAACTGCGAGCAGGAACGGGCCGCAGGCGGCGAAGGTTACGGCTGCTGTGCAAGCGGGTCAAGCGGATCAGAAGGCGACGTAATGCAGCGGGCGACGCCGCACATCCGCAAAGAGGGCGGCCATCTCCTCGCGCGCGGCGGCCACGGCGTTCACCAGCGCGCTGTCGGACTTGAGTCGACCGACCGTCCCAGCATCGCTCGCGAGCTGCGCACGCACCGTCGCGAGATCGTTGCGAACCTGCGCGATGGATTGCGCGAGGGTCGAGTCGCGGCGAAAGCGCCCGAAGGACGTGCCCGGCGCCGCGAGGAGTGATCGAATGGAGTCGGCGCGTGCGAGAGCGACGTGTGCGCGCGCGAACAGCTCCGCGCGGCTTCGAGCCGTTCCGCTGGCGCCGAACAACCGCTGCCGGAGCGCGGTGAACCGGGACTGCAGCTCGCTCACGTCGCTGCGGCGGGTGAGCCCACCGCTCAGCGCCGCGCCGATGGTGCCACCGGGATCGTGCACGTCGCGCATGATCGTCCGGACGTCGTTCATCATGGGATCGACGTCCTGCAATGCACCTTTCATCTTCACCGCCGCGACCTCGACGTCGGACTGTGCCTGCGCGCGCAATGTGTCGCCGTCGTTCGCGCGCGCGGACTGCGGCGTGCCCGCGAAGAGATACACCACGACGGGACTGATGATGTTCGCGCCCGCGCGGATCTGCACGCGTGAATCGCGTCGAATCTGCTCGGCCTCGCTGCGCCGGATGGTGGTCGCGATGGCCAGTCGTGCGGCTGAGTCGCCCGACGGCGGCAGAAACTCCACCCCGTCGACGACGCCGATCTTCTGCCCGGCGAGCCAAACCTCGGTACCGCGCATCACTCCGCGGGCTTCGCCGGTGAGCACGTACAGCCTGAGCTTCGCGCCGCGCACGCGTCCGATGCCCGCGAAGAGCAGGACGCCGAATGCCAGCACGAGCACGATCGCGGCGGCGATGATGCCGGGAAGAAGGTTGCGCCAGCGGACGCGAGGAGGCATGACGGGACCAAGGGGCGCGGCGCGTAGAGCGCGTGAAGCCGCGTGGAACGGCGCGCGTACCGATGAGTCGGCAAATGGCGGGCCATATTAGGTCGAAAAAAAGCCCGCCGATGGCTTTCGGCGGGCTGCGAGCGCGCGCGACAGGATTCGAACCTGTGACCTTCAGCTCCGGAGGCTGACGCTCTATCCAGCTGAGCTACGCGCGCATCGGGATTTCACGGTGACGAGATCGGAGTGGTCGGGGCGAGTGGATTTGAACCACCGATCTCCTGGTCCCGAACCAGGCGCTTTACCGGGCTAAGCTACGCCCCGCTTCCGAACTCGTGATACTGCTGCCGCGCGAACGCGCCTGGAAGGACTCGAACCTCCAACCTTCTGATCCGTAGTCAGATGCTCTATCCAATTGAGCTACAGGCGCACAACGACTTGCTCAGGACCGGCCGTTCCGGTGCGATGATTTCGGGAATCGTCGCGCAGTAAAGCAAACGAGCCGGCTGGATCTTTCACAGTGGGCGGTACAAGACTCGAACTTGTGACCTCCACGATGTCAACGTGGCGCTCTAACCAACTGAGCTAACCGCCCAACTTCGGTGGACCGTTCGGCGCAGAGCGGGGTACCACGGCGAGCCGTCAGGTCGGGCTCGCTTCCCGTTCCCCGCCTCCCGCGTCCGGGATGGAGGCGAGGGGGATCGAACCCCTGACCTCGTGAATGCCATTCACGCGCTCTCCCAACTGAGCTACGCCCCCGAAGTCACTGTGGCGGAACCACATACACCTGTTTCCGCCGGAACCGCGAAACCTACCCGCGAGTATATACGAAGTCAAGGAAAAAGGGCTGGCGCAAACGTCAGAGGCCGATATTTTGCAGCGCCTTCTGCACCGCAGAAGGGGCCCGCATGCAGCCTCGTTGGCGCGGGCTCAAGAATCATCAGCGAAGTAACGCTGCGCTGCGTTACCGCTCATAGATGACTACCTCAACTCGTAGTCACCCCGAGGCAAACATTACATGACCGATGTGAAGCGCCGTCGTCGGCGCACTGCGCCTGCCGGCATCGCTCCCAACGAACCGGAACGCGACATTCTCGATCAGTACCTCTATGAGGTCAGCACCTATCCCCTGCTCAAGGGGGACGAGGAGATTCAGCTCGCGCGCAAGATTCGTTCGGGCGATCAGGAGGCGTTGCAGGAGCTCGTGAAGCGGAATCTCCGCTTCGTGATCTCCGTCGCGAAGAAATACCAGAACCGCGGCCTGCCGTTGATCGATCTGATCGGCGAAGGCAACGTGGGTCTGCTCACGGCCGCCCGGAAGTTCGATCCGGATCAGGGCGTGAAGTTCATCTCGTACGCGGTGTGGTGGATTCGCCAGGCGATTCTGTCCGCACTCGCGCGCCAGGGTCGCACGGTGCGTGTGCCGCTGAACCGGACGGCCGATCTGTCGCGCATCATCAAGGCGTCGGAGATCCTGCGGCAGAAGCTCAATCGGGAGCCCACGCCTGAAGAGCTTTCACACCTCACGGGACTGTCGGTGGAAGTGGTGCAGTCGCTGGCCGCGCTGAACACGTCTGACGTGCGGCTGGACGCTCCAATGGATCCGGAAGGCGATCGTTCGCTCATCGAGCGGTTCGTCGCCGACGAGATGCCGGATACCGAGGAGGAGGCCATGAACCGCTTCCTCAACGACGAGATCGAGCAGGCACTCAGCACGCTGCCTCCGCGTGACGCGAAGGTGCTGCGCCTGTACTTCGGGCTCGAGGGTGGGCGTGAGCACACGCTCGAGGAGATCGGCTCGATGCTGGGTGTCACGCGCGAGCGCGTGCGCCAGCTGCGCGATCGTGCACTCAAGCGTCTGCGTGAGGGTGACGTCGGACGCGCGCTCGGCAGCTTTGCTGCGTAAGTCCTGAATCGGACGAAAAAACGAGGGCCGGCGAAAGCCGGCCCTTTGTTTTTGTCCTCGGCGCGCATCACATTTCTTTTTTCGCCTCCTCGCGCCGTGATCAAACTCGTCAATGTGCACAAGTCGTTCGGCCCGAAGGACGTCCTTCGGGGCTTCACGCTCGAGGTGCTCGAGGGCGAGTCGATGGTCATCATCGGCTACTCCGGCTCCGGAAAGTCCGTAGCCATCAAGCACATCGTCGGCCTGCTCGAGCCGGACGAAGGCGAGGTCTGGGTGGACGGCCTGCAGGTCTCGCGGTTGTCGAGACGGGAGTTGTACGAGCTGCGCTCGCACATCGGCTACGTCTTTCAGTTCGCGGCGTTGTTCGACTCGTACACGATCGGCGAGAACGTGGCAATGGGATTGCGAAAGCAGGGCGTGCTCCGGCCCCACGAGATCGACGTGCGCGTGAAGGAGGCGCTGGAGCTCGTGGATCTTCCGAACGTGGCGGAGCGGTTTCCCGCCGAGCTCTCCGGCGGCATGCGCAAGCGCGTCGGCATCGCGCGCGCCGTCGCGCTGCGTCCGAAGTACATGCTGTACGACGAGCCGACGACCGGGCTGGACCCGGTGACGTCTGCGACGATGGACGAGCTCATGGTGCGCATGCGCGAGGTGCTCGGGGTGACGAGTGTGGTCATCACGCACGACATGCGCAGCGCCTATACCGTCGGCACGCGCATCGCGATGTTGTACGAGGGCCGGGTGCGGCAGGTGGGAACCGTCGACGAGATCCGAAACACGCGAGATCCGGTCGTGCGACAGTTCATCGAGGGTCGCGCGCACATTCAGGAAATGGAGCTACGCGCGTGACGCGGCGCGGAAACGGCAAGACACCCGGGAAGCGCGGTCGCGCACGCCACGAGACGTCGGCCGGCGGCGTGGTGTTTCGCGTGGTCGATGGTGCCGTGCGCTACCTGCTCATTCGCGACAGCTACGGCCACTGGGGGTTCCCGAAAGGACACGTCGAACGCGGCGAGCGCGCGGACACCGCGGCGTTGCGTGAGGTGATGGAGGAAACCGGGCTGCGCGCCGTGGATATCGCGGCGAAGATCGACCGCATCGAATGGTTCTTCCGTTTTCGGGGCACGCTGATTCACAAGCGCTGCGACTTCTTCCTCATGGAGACGCAGGCCGAGGATACGCAGCCCCAGCGGTCGGAGGGGATCACCGCGTGCCAGTGGACGCCGGTCGATGAGGCGCTGGAGCTCATCGAATACGAGAACGCGCGCGCGGTGCTGCGTCGCGCGGACGCGATGGTGCGCGAACGTCGCGAGCAACCCCGCGGCGCGGCGTGACATGATCTCCGAGCTCGTACCGAGCATCGTCGTCTTCGCGCCGCGCGAGCGAAGCCGCAACGCCATCAAATCCGCGTTTCCGCGACGCCGGAGCCGCGTGCTGTTCGCGCGGAACGCGGCCGACTTCCTCGGCGCGTTTCACCAGGAGCTGATCGATGCCGCGATCGTCGACGTCACCGCGGCGCACGACGACACGTGGACCGTGGCTTCCTACGCGCGTGAATTTCCGAGCGCGCCGTTCTACGCGCTGACGACGCTGCGCGCGGCAGAGGGCCCCGCCGTCGCGCAGTGCGCGGAGCTCGAGTTCGCGGACGTCCTCGTGGAAGGGGTCGACGACGCGTGCGCGCGCGACCTGGTATGCCGCCGCGGTTTTTCCGCGCGCTTTGCCGATGCGTTGCGCACGCCGCCTGATTCGCTGTCGCTCGCGACCGACGTGCAGCAGCGCGCGTGGGAGTACATCGTCTCGCACGCCGGACGGCGGGTGCGCACCGTGAACCTCGCGGGCAAGCTGGGCGTGACGCGCGAGCACCTGAGCCGCACGTTCGCGGCGCGCAACTCGCCCAACCTCAAGCGCGTGATCGACCTCGTGCGCCTCCTGGCGGCGGCGGAGCTCGCGAAGAATCCCGGTTACGACATCCGCGATGTCGCCAAAGTGCTCGACTTTGCGTCGTCCTCCCACCTCTCGAGCACGGCACAGCGCATCGTCGGCACGAAGCCCGCTTCGCTCGCGCGCTTGCGGTCGGTGGATCTGATCACGCGCTTCACCAAGGGACACGGGCGCAGCCGGTCGTGAGATCTATCGCGGACGCTCCGCGGCGATGGATGCCTCTGCGGGGCTGAGCTGGCGATCGAGATACACGAGAAAGCCGGACAACAGCCGATTCACGGTTTGCAGACGGTTCGAGAGCTGCGCATGGCTGGTAACGGACAGGAGATCCGCCTGGCGCGCGATGGCCAACGCCGTCTCGAGCCGCAGCAGCTCGCGCTTGGCCGCCCGGTACAGCTGCCGCTGCTCTCCAGCGGCGTATCGGCCATACCCTTCGGCGACGTGCTGAGCCATGAGCATCGCCGAGACCATCGTATGCTCCGTGATTGCCTTGATCTCACGGCGATTGGTCTGCCGCATGGCGCGGATGACGTCCGCGCCGAGCGCGACTGCTTCCTGCCACACCCTCAAGTCCTTCAGGCCCAGGCCCATGGTGCGGAAGATGCGGCCGGCGCGCCGGACGCCGGCATCGTCTCCATGCAAGTGGTGCCGATCGACCGCGCAGCGCATTGTTCGCAGGTCCGGCAACTTGCCGCGAATCGCCCGCTTGTGATATTTTTCACAAGCTCCTGAACGGGAGCTTTCATCCCCGACATCCACCAGCGTTATGGCCACCGAGACCACACTCCGCCCCGGCGAGATCAAGGACATCCTGCTTCGTGAGATCGAGGCGGCAGACCTGCACGAACTGGATGTCGAGGAAGTGGGGACCGTCCTCGAGGTGAAGGACGGCATCGCGCGCATCTACGGTCTCAACAAGGCGATGGCGGGCGAGATGCTCGAGGTCACCTCGTCGGAGACGGGCAACGTCGTCACGGGTCTCTGCTTGAATCTCGAGGAAGACAACATCGGCGCCGTCATCCTCGGCGACTACCTGCAGCTGAAGGAAGGGGACGACGTACGGCGCACGGCGCGCGTGCTGGAAGTGCCGGTGGGCCCGGAGCTCGTCGGCCGCGTCGTCGACGCGCTCGGCCGCCCCATCGACGGCGCGGGCGCGATCCACGCCAAGCATAGCCGCAAGGTGGAATCGCCGGCGCCAGGCATCATCGTGCGGCAGCCGGTGAAAGAACCGTTGCAGACCGGCATCAAGGCGATCGACTCGATGATTCCCATCGGGCGCGGCCAGCGCGAGCTGATCATCGGCGACCGCGGCACCGGGAAGACCGCCATCGCGATCGACACGATCATCAACCAGAAGGGTCAGGGTGTCATCTGCGTCTACGTCGCGATCGGGCAGAAAGCGTCGACCGTCGCGTCCGTCGTGGAGCGGCTCAAGTCGACCGGTGCGATGGAGTACACGATCGTGGTCGCCGCGACCGCGTCCGATCCAGCTCCGATGCAGTACATCGCGCCCTACACGGGGTGCGCGATGGCCGAGTACTTCATGTACAACGAGGGCAAGGCGACGCTGTGCGTGTACGACGATCTGTCGAAGCAGGCCGCGGCCTATCGTCAGCTGTCGCTCGTGCTGCGGCGTCCTCCGGGTCGTGAAGCGTATCCCGGCGACGTGTTCTATCTCCACTCGCGGCTGCTCGAGCGCGCGGCGAAGCTTTCGAATGACGCGGGTGTGGTGGATGGCAAGAACATCCTGAAGCCGGGTGGCTCGCTCACGGCGCTGCCGGTGATCGAGACGCAGGCCGGTGACGTCTCCGCGTACATCCCCACCAACGTCATCTCGATCACGGACGGACAGATCTTCCTCGAGTCCGACCTGTTCTTCTCCGGCGTGCGTCCCGCGATCAACGTCGGCATCTCGGTGTCGCGGGTGGGTGGATCGGCGCAGATCAAGGCGATGAAGGCGGTCGCCGGTCGCCTGCGGCTGGACCTCGCGCAGTATCGCGAGCTCGAGGCGTTCGCATCGTTCGCATCCGACCTGGACGCGGCGACGAAGCGGCAGCTCGAGCGCGGGGCGCGGACGGTGGAAGTGCTGAAGCAGGGTCAGTACGCGCCGATGGCCGTCGAGCAGCAGATCATGGTGATCTTTGCCGTGACGAACGGCTTCCTCGACGAGATCGACGTCGCAAAGATCCGCGACTGGGAGCGCGGCTTCCACGAGTTCATGCGCTCGCAGTACCCGCAGGTCGCTGACGCGATCCGCTCGAAGAAGGAGCTGTCGAAGGACGTGGAGGCGGACCTGCGGCGCGGCATCGAGGCATACAACAAGACCGTGAAGAATGGCTAAGGGCCGCGAGCTGAAGGGTCGCATCAAGTCCGTCGAGAACACGCGGAAGATCACGCGCACGATGGAAATGGTGGCGACCTCGAAGATGAAACGCGCCCAGGACCGCGTCGTCGGCGCCCGGCCGTATGCGACCGCGCTCGGCGAGGTCATCGCTGGGCTGTACACGCCGGATCTGGCGGAGCGTTTTCCGCTGCTGCGCCAACCGCAGGGAGCGCCGAAGCGCGCGGCCATCATGCTGATGACCGGGAATCGCGGGCTTGCCGGCGCCTTCAACTCGAATCTGATTCGCGAAGCGCGCAACCTCGTCGCCATGCTCGAGCAGGGCGGCACGCAGGTGGAGTTGCACGCGGTGGGCAAGAAGGGACTGGGCTACTTCCGTTATGTCGGACGCACCATCGCGTCGAGCCGGGTGGATCTCGGCGACCGCCCATCGGGTGCCGACGCCGCTTCGCTCGTGGACGCGCTGATGCAGCGCTTCATCGCCGGTGAGCTCGACGCGGTGTACCTCGTGTACGCCAGATTCGTGTCGGCGCTGTCGACGCCCGCGACGGCCGACAAGCTGCTGCCCGTGACGCCGCCGGAGCGGAAAGGCGCGATGCCCGACTACCTCCTCTACCCGAACGCCGCGGCGATTCTGGACAAGCTGCTGCCGGCGTACGTGCGGAACGCGGTATATCGCGCGCTCGTGGAGACGATCGCCGGCTTCTACAGCGCGCAGCGCACGGCGATGAAGAACGCGACGGACAATGCAGGCGAAATGCTCAACCTTTTGCGTCGTACCTACAACCGCGCGCGCCAGGCGCAGATCACGCAGGAGATCGCGGAGATCGTGGGTGGCGCCGCCGCACTGGAATAGACATGGCTACCGCAACGGCAACGAAGAACGTGGGCAAGGTGGTGCAGGTCATCGGACCGGTGCTCGACATCGCGTTCGAGTCGGAGCACCTGCCCGAGCTCTACAACGCGATCGAGATCAAGGCGCGGAGCGAGGGTGGCGAGCAGATCGACGTGACCGCCGAGGTGCAGCAGCACATCGGCCGGAACCAGGTGCGCGCGGTCGCGATGTCGACGACGGACGGCGTCGTGCGCGGCATGGACGCGGTGGACACCGGCTCGTCGATCAGCGTGCCCGTCGGCGAGGCCGCGCTGGGGCGTATCCTGAACGTCCTCGGCAACCCGGTGGACAACGGGGCGGCCATTCCGGCCAACGCGCCCCGCTGGCCCATCCACCGCAAGCGTCCCGACTTCGTGGCGCTCGAGCCCAAGACCGAGATCTTCGAGACGGGCATCAAGGTCGTGGATCTGATCGCGCCGTTCGTGAAGGGTGGCAAGATCGGTCTGTTCGGGGGCGCGGGCGTCGGCAAGACCGTCGTGATTCAGGAGCTGATCAACAACGTCGCCAAGGGGCACGGCGGCAAGTCCGTGTTCTGCGGCGTTGGCGAGCGCACGCGCGAAGGCAACGATCTCTATCTCGAGTTCAAGGAAGCGCACATCCTCGACAAGGTGGCGCTCATCTACGGGCAGATGAACGAGCCGCCGGGAGCGCGCCTGCGCGTCGGTCTCTCGGGACTGACCGTCGCGGAGTATTTCCGCGACAAGGAAAATGCGGACGTCCTCGTCTTCATCGACAACATCTTCCGCTTCACGCAGGCCGGCTCCGAAGTGTCGGCGCTGCTGGGACGCATGCCGAGCGCGGTGGGATATCAGCCCACGCTCGCGACGGAGATGGGCGATCTGCAGGAGCGCATCACGTCCACGAAGAACGGATCGATCACCTCGGTGCAGGCGATCTACGTGCCCGCTGATGACATCACCGATCCGGCGCCGGCAACGGCCTTCGCGCACCTGGACGCGACCGTCGTGCTCTCGCGGGCGATCACGGAGCTCGGCATCTATCCGGCGGTGGATCCGCTGGCGTCAGGTTCGCGCATCGTGGATCCGCAGTTCATCGGGCAGCGGCATTACAAGGTCGCCACCGACGTGCAGAAGATTCTCCAGCGCTACAAGGAGCTGCAGGACATCATCGCGATCCTCGGCATGGACGAGCTGTCCGAGGAGGACAAGAAGATCGTGGGTCGCGCGCGTCGACTGCAGCGCTTCATGTCGCAGCCCTTCGCCGTGGCCGAGCAGTTCACCGGCATCAAGGGCAAGTACGTGAAGCTCGAGGAGACCGTCTCGTCGTTCGAGCGCCTCGTACAGGGCGAGTTCGATCAGTATCCGGAGCAGGCATTCTTCATGGCCGGCGGCGCGGACGACGTGATCGAGAACGCCAAGCGCATCCAGGGCTGATCGTGCTGAAAGTCTTCGTGATCTCTCCCGAAGCGTCGCTGTTCGAGGGCGAGGCATCCGCGGTCGTCGCGCCTGCCTTCGACGGCGACGTCGGTATTCTCACCGGCCACGCGCCGATGATGGCGTTGCTCGGCAAGGGGCAGCTGCGCGTCACGGCGAGCGGCGGCGAGAAGCGCTTCGACGTCGATGGAGGATTCCTCCAGGTGCTGGAGAACAACGTGCGCGTCGTGACGGAGAGCGGGAAAGCCGTCTAGCGGCGCAGCAGGCGTCCGAGCACGTCCAGCATCGCGGCCGGCAGCTGCTCCGGCCGGCGCACGAGCACCTGCGCGGCGTTCCCGAAGATTTTCAGAGCGTAGTGCTCGTCCGCCGACAGCGTGAGGCAGTGCGGCATGACCCCTCGTGCGCGCGCCTCGAGCACGGCCATGCGCGCATCCTCGATGGCATACGCGTCGACATAGCCGTCCGAGTCGTTCGGAATGCCATCGGAGACGATCAGCATGAGGTGGCGCGACGCGCGTTCGCGCAGCAGCACCGACGTCGCGTGCCGGATGGCAGCGCCGAGTCGCGTGTTGCCCGATGCCGTGAGCGACGCGATGCGCGCGCCGACAGCCGCGCCACCGCGCTCATCGAAGGCTTTGGCGCTGCGCACGGCGACGCGACGCGCGCCGCGGCTGGCAAATGCGAGAATGGCGTGACGGTCTCCCGTCGTCTCGAGCGCATGCGTGGCGACCAGCAGCGCGATCTTCTCCACGTCGATCACGCGCAGGCCCGACGCGAGCAACGTTTCGGCGGACCCGCTGATGTCGGCCAGCATCGCGAGCGCCACGCCGCCGCGCGGCGGTCGCGTCACGGCGTAGACGCGCTCGTCGGGCGCGCCGCGCGATCGCAGCGCCACGTGCATGTCGAGCACTGCCTGCAAATCGAGATCGTCGCCGTCCGGTTGTCGCGCCAGCCGCACTCGGTGCGAGCCAAGGGTCTGGAATTCGCGCTCGACGCGCCGGATGAGGCCGCGATGCCGCGCGGCGGTCTGGCGCCCCCAGGTGTCATCGCCGGCGGCCACGGTGCTCTCGAACACGAACACGCGGTCGCGATCGAACTCGCGCAGCGCGTGATCCCACTCATGGTACCGCGCGGCAATGACGGCATTCGCGTCGAGTCCCGGGATGTCGCCAGACGGCTGGTTCCAGGGATCCAGTGCGGTGCCGCTGTCGTCCGGTGTACCGACGGACGACATGCCGCCGAGTGACGACGTATCGGGTGTACCGCCTTCATTCGACTGCTGCGCGATGGATCCGCGCGCACTGCTGCCGGGCTGCGGCGCACTGCCGATCGGCAGATTGATCGTGCCCATCTCCGGAAGCCGAAAGGGATCCTGCGGCCGAATCGCGCCTCCGCCGATCATCGCCCCCCAGTGCCACACGTGTCGGGAGGGCACATACAGCCGCGGATTGTATGACGACGCGACGGTCGCTGCCCACGCGCGCGACGTCTCCGACTCGAGACGTGGAGGCAGCGCGTCCGGCCACATTTCGGGAGCGACGCCAAGGATGCTCGCGCGGAGCGAGCGCACCAACGCATTGCTCGCCGCTGGCCAACGCGGCACGCCGATGCGCGCGCGACGTCGCAGCGACGCGAGGGTGTGGCGGAATCCCGCGTGTCGGGTGGCGATGGCGTATTCGGCGGACGCTGCCTCGTACAACGCGAACAGGTCGCGTTCGAATGTGCTGGTCAGCAGCGGCAATTGGGCGACGGAACCTCGCTCCGCGATCTCGGCCTGCAGCAACGCCAGCACACGGTACACCGCCACGGCGTCGGACGCTTCGACGCCATCCACCGCGTGCGGAAGCCAGATGCGCGCACCATCCGTTGCCGGCAGCGCGTGACTGGCGCGCAGTGACTTGCGTCTGCCGATCACGTACCGACGCCACCAGCCGACGCGCTCGGGCGGGTCAGTGATCGCGATCGCGAAATGCCGAGCGTACAGCGCATACAGCAGCGCCTCGAGACGCCGGCGCACACGCTCGACGTCGACGACGTCGCTGGTAGTCACGCGCCCGACGCGGCGATCAGATCGCGAATGGCAGCGCCGAGGTCGGGGTCGTCGGTCAACGCAGCGCCGATCGCGGAGGAACACGCGTCCTTCCAGGACACGCCGGCGGCGATGAGGCGAGCCGCCGCCACGAGCGAGCGCGTGCCCGCGCCTTCGGGCAGCCCTTCTTCCTTGAGACGGCGCACCTGCTGGGCGAGGCGCACGAGTCGATCGGCGGTGTGTGCATCGACGCGGCCTTCATGGGCGACGATCTCGCGCTCGCGCGCGGCGTCGGGATAGTCGAAGTCGAAAGCCGCGAAGCGCTGGCGAAAGCTGTTCTTCAGCTCCTTCATACCGCGCTGGTACCCCGGGTTGTAGGAGACGACGAGGAGGAAGCCCGGCGCAGCGTGGAGGAGCTCACCGGTCTTGTCGAGCGGGAGGAGCCGTCGCTCGTCCGCGAGCGGGTGAAGTACCGTGAGGGTATCGGCGCGCGCCTCGATGACCTCGTCGAGATAGCAGATGGCGCCGGCACGCACGGCGGTTGTGAGCGGTCCGTCGATCCAGACGGTCTCATCGCCGCGGAGCAGGAAACGTCCGGTGAGGTCGCTGGCGGACAGGTCGTCGTGGCAGGCGACGGTGATCAGGGAGCGACGGAGTCGCCAAGCCATGTGTTCCACGAACCTGGTTTTTCCGCATCCGGTCGGGCCCTTCAGCAGGATGGGGATCGCGTGCTGGTCACAGGCGAGAAACACCTCGCGCTCGGTTCCGCGCGGCACGTAGTACGGTTCTGAAGCGGCGGGCGGCGGCAGCACTGTATGCAATTGGCTGGACACCGCCGAATGATAGCGACGTTGTACGGTCCAGTCCGGCGACGTTCGGCAGTGCCCGAGAGCAGGGCGCACAGACCTTGCTCCTTCAGCACGCGTCCTCTCTCGAGACAGACATGCTGGGTCGAACTCTTCTGGCGCTGAGCGCCTGTGCCGCGGCGGCGGTCGCGCAGGTACCGGGCGCACCGGTCCTCCAAAACGCGTGGGCAAATCCCGGTCTTGCGGTTGCGGCCAATTTCGGCGGCGGCAGCGGACAGAGCTTTTACGGACTGGCGGGCGCCATGGGGTTCGGCGGCGGAAAGATGCAGCTGAGCGCGGCGGCGGGAGCGAACAACGCCAATGGGTCCACGCGCGGCGCCTACGGCGCGCGGGCGGCGATGTCGGTGTGGTCCAGCTCCGGCGGCGCACTCGGTGTCGGCGCCTTCGCTGGGTTGGGTGGAGCACCGCGCACGCGATCCAACAACGTGGTGAACAACGCCGCCATTCTGAACGTTCCCGTGGGCGCCACCGTCGGTTATCGACGGTCGCTCGGCTCGCGCGGATTCTCGGCGTACGCGTCGCCGTTCTATCGCTGGGCGCGGAGCGACAATGGGACGGTGGCTTCGACGGGCAGCATGCGTGTCTCGCTGGGCGCGGACTTCGCGGTCACCTCGTCCATCGGCGTCACCGTCGGTGGCGAGCTGGGCGGAAGCAGCGGCCGAGCGGGGTCGAAGAGCTCGGGACTGTTTGGTGCCGCTGTTTCATTCGTGCCTGGAGGACGGTAAACGCAATGGCCAAGGCGAAGCTGCCACCCATTCTCGTGGTCGACGACAACCGAGACAACGCGGACATCATCCGCCAATACCTCGAGGTGCGGGGATATCCGATCACCGTGGCGCATAGCGGCGAGGAGGCGCTGGCTCTCTTCGAGAATGTGAAGCCGGCGCTGGTGTTGCTCGACGTGATGATGCCGGGGCGCGATGGCTGGGAGGTGTGCCGCGTGATGAAGCAGCACCCGCAGCTGGGCAAGAGCGTGCGCGTCATCATGGTGACGGCGCTGAGCGACATGGAGGACAAGCGCGAAGCGCTGCAGACGGGCGCCGACGATTACGTCGAGAAGCCCTTCGATCTGGCGACGCTGGCAGCCACCGTCCAGCGCAACCTCGCGATGCAGCGGACCGCACTCGCATCCTGAGAGTCATCGATCGCGTGCAATCCAGCTCCGTTCTTCTCACCGACTCGAACGAACAGGTCATCGACCGCGCGCTCACGCATCTCGACGGATGGCGCGTGGAGCGCCGGGTGTCGGAGGAGCTCGCGGCGAGTGTGGATTCGATTTCGGGTGTGCGCGTCGTCTACGTGTGCACGCACGACCCGACCCTGCTCCGCGCCACCGTGGAGCGCGCGCACGCGGCGGGCATCCCCGTCGTGGTCGAATGCGAGGACGAAGCGGCGCGGCGGCGTGCCATCGAGCTGCGCGCCGAAGAGTGGGTGTTGCGGGGCGCAGGGGCCGAAGAGATCGCGGCACGTGTGCATGCCGCGATGACGCGCGCCGTTCCATCGGTGGCCGGCATGACGGACCGCGTGGAACGCGTGGAATACGAGCGCATGCTGCACGACTCCCGCACCGGACTGCCGACGCTGCCGGTGATGATCGAGCGGTCGCGCCAGCGCTTCAAGGAGCGCGGCGAGCTGGTCGTCCTGTACTTCAACTTCGTGCGCTACTCCAAGATCGAGGAGATCTACGGCTGGGAAAAGCTGGACGCCGTGCTCGAGACCACGGCCGCGGCGGTGCGCGAGTTTCTCGACGACAGCTCGCCGAATCCGTCGCGTCTCATGGTCAGCTTCATGAACGACGACGACTTCATCTTTTTTCACGTGCCTGCCGCGGGCGTCCCGGCGGCCACCGAGAGCGAGATCACGGAGATGGTGTCGCGTCTGCAGCGGCACGTGCAGACGCGCATCGAATCGCATCACGGCGAAGAGATCTCGGCGCTGTTCGACATCTACGTCGGACGGGCGCACGTGTACTACAACCCCAAGATCCGGCTGGAGCGGCTCATCTACCGGGGCATTCGCGAGGCGGCGCAGGCGGCCCGCGGCATCGAAGAACGCGAGCGTGCCCGCAAGGTAGCGGACCTGCGCAGCAGCCTGCGCGAGCGCGGCGTATACGTGGACTACCACCCGATCGTGTACGCGGACACCGAAGAGATCTTCGGGTACGAAGCGCTCGCGCGGGGCGTGATGCGGAGCTTGCGCAGCCCGGAGGTGATGTTCGAGGTCGCGGAGGAAGCAGACCTGATCTGGGAGCTGAGCCGGCTGTGCCGGTCGCGCGCGCTCGAGGGGCTCGACAGCCATCTGCGCCCGGGCGAGTCGCTGTTCATCAATGTGGACCCGCACGACTTCAGCGATCCGTCGTTCGGCGCCGACGAAGTGGCGCACCCTGAGCGCGTGGTGCTGGAGATCACCGAACGGACGGCGATCAAGGACTACCCGAAGTTCCGCGAGCGTCTGCGCACGTTCCGCGAGATGGGATTTCGGTTCGCGGTGGACGACGCGGGCAGCGGCTACGCCGGCCTTGGCTCCATCGCCAACCTGGAGCCCGACTTCATCAAGCTCGACATTTCATTGATCACGGCGATCGACACGAACTTCATCAAGCAAAACCTGGTGGAGACGATGGTGAAGTTCGCCAACGATCACGGGGCGATGGTGATCGCGGAAGGCGTGGAGCGCGCCGAGGAGTTCCTCACGGTCGGCAATCTCGGCGTCCATCTCGTCCAGGGATTCTTCCTGCACAAGCCCGCGCACGTTTCTGCGCCGCGCGTCGTGCGCGCGACCGTCAAAACCGCCTAGCTCAACAGCCGGTCCACGAGGGCAAACGATCGCTCGGCGGCACCGCGACCGGCGTCCACCATCGCGCGCGCATTGTCGCCCGCGCGCTTCCGCGCGTCTGGGGCGTTGAGCCACTCGCGCAGAATGGCCTCGATGTCCGTCGACGATGTCACCGAGCGTCCTCCGCGCGCCGCCTCGAGCACGAGGGCGTCGCGGCTGCGCTCCCGCTTCGGACCGAAGAGCACCGGCGCGCCAAACGCCGCCGGTTCGAGCACGGAGTGCAGGCCGGCGGCGTGAAATCCGCCGCCGACGAAGGCGACGTCGGCAAGGGCATAGAGATCTCCCAGGATGCCGAAGCGATCCACGAGGACGACGTCCGCGTCCGACGTGGCGCCGTCCACCCGCTCGAGCTTGAGCGCGCTCTCGCGCGCCCACGACTCGATGTTGCCGAGATGCTCGGCGCTGAGCTCGTGCGGCGCGATGACCAGACGCGCCGCAGGCACATGTTCACGCACCCGACGAAATGCAGGGAGGAGATGCGCTTCGTCGGACGGCCACGTGGACCCCGCGACGACGGTCGGCCGATCCGCCTGCAGCTGGCGCAGCAAGCGCGAGTCACGGTCGAGCCGTTCTGCGCGCAGCCATACCTGATCGAACCGCGTGTCGCCCGTTATCTCGATGACCTCGCGCCGGACGCCGAGCTCCACGAGACGGTCGGCGTCCGCGGGGTCTACGGCACCGACCGCATCGAGCGCGGCGTAGGCATCCCGCAGCAGCAGGCTGGCGGCCCCGCCACGCCGCCCGGAGGAGGCTCCGAGCGTCGCGCTGATCATTCCCACGCGAACGCCGGCGCGTCGCGCTTCCCGCACGAGTGTAGGCCAGACGTCGAGCTTGCTGAAGACCAGTGCTGTCGGCGCGAGGGCATCGATGGCAGCGCGCATTTCTCGGGCGTCGTCGAACGGCAGATAGTCGGTGAAGTCGACATCGAGCGAGCGCGCGAATTCCACGGCGCTCGGAGAGAAATACGTGTACGCGAGCTGCACGCTGGGCCGTCGCTCACGGACGAGCGACAGCACCGGCCGGGCCTGCAACCCCTCGCCGACGGACGGTGCGTGCGCCCACAGCAGCGGGCGGCGGCGATCGCGCTGTGCGGAGGCCCAATCCCGATAGCGAACGCGAAGACCGCGGCGCGCATGGATGGCGATCGCGGTCTTGCTGTCGCCGGCCGGCACGACCCCTCCGGCGACGGTGGCGAGCCTGGCGGCGACGGCGTAGAGCCACCGCAGCAGGAGCCGCACTATCGCTGCGGCGTCTTGCTGCGGGCGCGCTCGATCGCCTTGCGGAACTCGTCGATGGGCGCCGCTCCCGTAATCGGCTGATCGCCGACGAAGAATGTCGGCGTGGACCCGACGCCGGCCGTGAGGCCGCGACTGCGATCGGCATTGATGAGACGCTTCATGATGCCGCCCTCGAGGCACTTGCGATACGCCGTGGTATCGACGCCGACGCTGCGCGCGAGAGAGTCGTAGACGGGTCGCGCGTCGGAGAGCTGCCCCCAGCGCTCCTGCGTATTGAAGATCGCGTCGTGCATCTGCCAGAACTTGTCCTGCGCGGCCGCGCACATCGCGGCTTCGGCGGCGGGCATGGCGTGCGGATGCTGTCCCAGCGGGAAATTCACGTACGCCATGCGAACGATGCCGGGCTTGATGAATTCGCGTTGGATATCCGGATACGTGCGGTCGTGCCATTGCTTGCAGAACGGACACTGAAAATCACTGATCTCGACGAGCCACACGGGCGCGGCCGAGTCGCCCTGGATACGTGCGCGGTCCGCGCGCTCGAGCAACGCGTCATCCTGGCTGGTCGACGCGGACGCCGGCGTAGCCGTAGCGGTCTTCACGGCGGGCGCTACCGAGGCGCTCGCGCCCGCGGGTTCGCCGCGCGGCTTGCCGTCCGAGCTTCGGCACGCGGCCGCCATGAGCACGAGGGACACGAGTTTTCGCATTGCCAGAAACATAGGTCCCCTCGGGGACATGCCGCCACCAAGCAGGCACAGCTTCTGCCAGTAAAAAGGACGAAACATGGAAACGATCATTCTCTGGTATCGCAGCGGTGGGCCGCTCATGCTCCCGCTCGCATTCGTGGCCGCGGCTGCGTTGCTGGTGCTCGTCGAGCGCGTTGCCTTCGTGGTGCGTCAGTCGCGCGTGCACGCCCGGCCGTTCATGGAGCGTGTGATCGCCCTGGTGCGCGCGGATCGCGTGGACGACGCCATCGCCGTCTGCGCGGAACATGAATCGGCGCTGCCCGATCTTGGCCTCGTGATCCTGCGCGCGCGCAATGCCGAGGACCCGGATCTGGCAAACGTGGCGGAGGCCTCCACGCTGACCGTGCTCGCGACATTGCGTCGACGCTCCGAATGGATGCCCGCGATTGCGCTGACCTCAATACTGCTCGGCGTTCTCGGCGGCATCATGAATCTCCACGACGCGCTGATGCAGGTCGCCCAGGCCGCACCAGCGAGCGCGGGAAGCTCGCGCGCGATCGCCGAAGCGGTTGCGTATGCGCTGCGCCCCACGGGCGCGGGCGTGCTGACGGCCGTTCCGCTGGTGCTCGGACATGCGTATGTGGTGTCGGCGTCACAGCGACTGGTGATGCAGGCGGAGGAATTTTCGGCGCGGCTCGTGAACGCGCTCGCCGATCGGCCGGATGTGCGCCTTGGCCATCGTTAGATGACTTCGTGAACGGCGCCCGCTAGACTGACGCCGTGCACACGCTCGTCCTGGTCGTCCTGGCCGGCATCGCGCAGATCGGCCAGATCCAGCTGCCCGCGCCGACGGGATACGTCAACGATTTCGCGCACGTGATTCGCGCGGACGCGGCCGCGCGCATCGACGGGATCATCCAGGACGTGCGCGCGAAGTCGAAGGGCGAGATCGTCGTCGTGACGCTCACCGATCTGAAGGGGCGCGATCCTGCGGACGTCGCGCTGCAGATCGGCCGGCAGTGGAAGGTCGGCGCGACGGGCAGCGCGGGCGACCGCGCGCGCAATGCGGGCGTCGTGATCCTCGTCGTGCCGAAGGAGACGAGCCCCGATGGCCGCGGCTACACCGAGATCCAGACGGGACTCGGCGCGGAGGGCTTTCTCACCGACGCCACGACCGGCGCCATCCAGGACGAGGCATTGCCGTTGCTGCGCAACGGCGATTACGGCGGCGCCATCGAGTTGATGACGACGCGCGTCGCGCAGCGCTATGCGGGCGAGTTCGGCTTCGTGCTCGACACGACGCTCTCTCCGTATCAGACGGTCCCGGTGCGGCAGCCAGCTGGTGGCGACTCCGTGCGCGGATTGAACATTCCCCCCTTCGTTTGGGCGCTCCTCATTTTCTTCATCGTCTCGATGCTGTCGAATCGGCGACGACGCGGCGGATGCGGCGGGGGCGGTTGCATCCCGATCTTCATCCCGATGGGTGGCCGCGGTGGATGGGGCGGCGGCGGTGGGTGGGGTGGCGGAGGATTCGGTGGAGGCGGGTTTGGTGGCTTCGGCGGCGGTGGAGGATTCGGGGGTGGCGGCTCAGGGAGGAGCTGGTAAATGGCAAAGATGACCCTCGACGAACTGGTCGCGCAGCTGCGCGGCGCGTTCGGCACGGATTTGCGTGCTGCGATCCTGTACGGCTCGGCGGCGGCGGGCGAGCACCATCCGAAAAAGTCCGACTACAACGTGCTGGTGCTCGTGGAAACCATCACGGCGGCGGCGCTCGTGAAGGCGTCGGCGACGGTGCGCGCCTGGGTCGAGGGCGACAATCCACCGCCGATGGTGCTCACCATCAATGAATGGCACGGTTCGGCCGACATCTATCCGATGGAGTACGCGGACATCCTCGACCGGCACCGCGTGCTGTTCGGCGATCTCCAGACCGACATTCGCGTGGATCCTGCGAATCTGCGGTTGCAGCTCGAGCGCGAAGCGATGACCGCGCTCCTGCAGGTGCGTCGCGGCGCGCTCGCGGCCGGCAATGACGCGAAGGCACAGCTGGCGCTCCTCGAGAACAGTGTGAGCACGGTGATGGTCGTGTTTCGCGCGGTGCTGCGATTGCGCGGTGAGGAACCGCCGCGCGATTACGTGGAGCTCAGCAAACGCGTCGCCGCGGTATCCGAGATGGACGGGACGGCCTTCGCGCAGGTGGTATGGCACAAGCGCGGCGAGCAGCAGATCCGGCCGGCGGACGTTCCCGACGTTCTCGCGCGCGCCCTGTCGGGCCTCGGACAGCTGGTGCAGTATCTCGACCGGTACGAGGGCGGGCGCAAATGAATCCTCATGGGGCAACGCACGTAGAGTACTCGCAGTCTCACCGCACGTCTGAAAGGAGCGAAGACATGTTTCGTCGTTGGCTCGTCGTGACACTTGCCCTGGCCACCACCGGGTGCGGGTACAACCGCATCCAGAGTCTGGACGAGCAGGCGCAGGCGTACCAGGGACAGATCGAAGTGCAGCTGCAACGTCGCGCGGACCTGATTCCCAATCTCGTGCAGACGGTGAAGGGGTACGCGCAGCATGAAGAAGCGGTGTTCACGCAGGTTGCGAATGCGCGCGGCGGGTTGCTGGGCGCCGTGAAGTCCGGCGATCCCGAACAGATGGCCACCGCCAACGCACAGCTGACGGGCGCGCTCGGTCGCTTGCTCGCGGTGGTGGAGAATTATCCGAACCTCAAGGCGGACCAGAGCTTCCTGCGCCTGCAGGACGAGCTGGCCGGAACCGAGAACCGCATCGCCGTCGCCCGCAACGATTACAACGGCGCGGTCAACCAGTACAACGCGTACATCCGGCAGTTCCCGCAGGTGCTCACCGCGAAGGTGACGGGCGCGAAGGCGCGCAAGTATTTCACCGCGGCGCCGGGATCGACGGAAGCGCCAACGGTCGACTTCTCACGTCCCAACACGTCGCCGTCCACACCCGCCGCGCCGGCGGCCTCGCCGACTAAGTCGCCGTAGCCGGTTTGGGAAAGAGCGCGTCACCTTTCCGCACGTTCCATCCGGTCGCATCGAGCTCCATCAGCTGCGTGTTGCGCTGATCCTCGATGCGGCCCGGCGCGCCGAGCTGCGCCCACAGCGCCGCGGCCTTGGCAGGCACGAAAGGAAACAGGAGGACGCACTGCCGGGCGAGGGCACGCGCGAGTGATCCCAGCACGTTCTCCAGCTCGGCGCGCGTGTCCGTTGATTTCGCGAGCGCCCAGGGCTTGGACGCCTGCACATACTCGTTACCCCGTACCACGGTCGCGAGTGCGCGTTTGATCCCTTCGTGGAGGAGGTAGCCGCGCGAGCCGTCCATGTTCGCGTGGTACTCGACGATGTCGGCGCCATCGTCACGATCGAGACCCGTGCGGGAGGCGCGCGGCACGACGCCTTCGAAGTATTTCTCGATCATCGCGATCACCCGACTCGCGAGGTTGCCCCACGTGTTCGCGAGCTCCGAGTTGTAGACCTGCTCGAAGCGCTCCCAGGAGAAGCTGCCGTCCGTGTCGAACGGCACCTCCCGCAGCACGAAGTACCGGAACGCATCGGGCCCGAAGCGCGCGATTGCTTCGTTCAGATCGAGCTTCACGCCGGCGCTCTTGCTGAATCGCTCGCCGCCGAGGAGCACGAATCCATGGATCCACACGCGCTCGGGGAGCGCGAGCTCCGCGGCCTGGAGCATCGCGGGCCAGATGATGGTGTGAAAGCGGGTGATGTCCTTCCCGATGACGTGCAGCTGCGCTGGCCAACGATCCTTGTAATCCTTCGCGGGAAATCCGGTGGCGGTGAGATAGTTCGGCAGCGCGTCGAACCAGACGTACGACGTCTGGATCTCACCGGTGGACAGCGGGGCAGGGAACGGTACGCCCCAGGAGAACCGTGAGCGGCTCGCGGAGATGTCCTCGAGGCCGGCGTCGAGCAGCGCGAGCATCTCATTCCGCCGGCTCTCCGGCTGCACGAACTCAGGGCGGCCCGTAATGAGTCGCTTCAGGAACTCCTGATACTTGCTCAGTCGGAAGAACCAGTTGCGCTCTTCCACCCACTCGAGCGTTCGCGTCGGATGCAGCACGCACTTCCCGTCCACGATCTCGGCGTCCTGCTTGAACGACTCGCACCCGACGCAATACCAGCCGCTGTAGGACTTCTCATAGAAGTCGTCGGGGTTGTTGTCGAAGATGCGCTTCAGCAGCGCCCGCACCCCGCTCTTGTGCGCGTCGTCCGTCGTGCGAATGAACTGATCGTTCGAGATCTCGAGCGCGCGCCACATGTCCTGAAACCGTTCGGCGATCTCGTCCACCTGCTGCTGCGGTGTCAGGCCGCGCAACTCGGCGGCCTGCGCAACCTTCTGGCCGTGCTCATCCATCCCGATGAGAAAGTGCACGTCGTCGCCACGCAGCCGGCGGTATCGCGCGATGGCATCCGCGCCGATCTTCTCGTACGCGTGGCCGATGTGGGGATCGCCGTTGGCGTAGTCGATCGCCGTCGTGAGATAGAACGTGCTCACGCGGACGGGGGCGACGAGGACGATGGCGGTGTGTCCGATCCGCCCTGGCGACGACCGCGATTGCGCCGGCCGCCGCGACGACCGCGCCGGCGATGCGGGCGACGCTGCTCGCCCCCGTCAGGTGTGGTCGCGTCGGATGGCGACGCATCGCCCGTCGATGTCTCTGCCGGCGCGTCTTCGCCGGCGTCTTCGTCCAGGTCGACGCCGCGGGGCTCGTCGATCTCTTCGCGCAGCTCGTCCTCGGGGTCGATGCGCCGCGCTGGCGCGGTGGGCGTCGCGCCGACGGACTCGGCGCGGCGCTCGGACACGGCGGGCGTGAATGTGGCGCCCGTCGCCGACGTCTCGTCGAGCAACTGCGCGAGGGGGATCGTGCGCAGCTCGCCCTCGCCGTTGCGCAGAACCACCCGTTCGCGGAAGATGTCGTTGGAGATCACGCGCTCTTCGCCCGCGCCCGTGCGGACCGTTTTTCCCTCCTTCGGGAACCGCCGGCGCGCCTGCACGTAGAACTCGTGCTCGTATCGCAACGAGCACATGAGACGACCGCACGCGCCGGAGATCTGCGTCGGGTTCAACGACAGGCGTTGATCCTTCGCCACGCCGAGACTCACCGGGCGCAGCTCGGGGAGCCATGACGCCGAGCAATATTGACGGCCACACCGGCCGATGCCGTCAAGCCGCCGGGCTTCGTCGCGAACGCCGATCTGCTTCAGCTCGATGCGGGTGCGAAAGGTGGCCGCGAGCTCTCGCACGAGGGTACGAAAGTCGACGCGTTTCTCGGCGGTGAAGTAGAACGTGAGCTTCTTGCGGTCCCATTGCCATTCGGCGTCGGAGACTTTCATCGTCAGCGCGTTGGCACGCACGCGCTCCATGGCTTTCCGACGCGCCTCCTCGTCCTGCGAGCGCAGCTCGTCATGGCGACGGAGGTCGTCGCTGGACGCGAGACGCCGCGCTTTGCGCGTCGGGATGGCATCGCCCAGCCCGTGCGGTGTGCCTTTGTTGCGCTTGAGCGCGAGGTCGCCGACGGCATGGACGCGACCGAGGTCTTCTCCGCGGTCGACCTCCACGATGATCGGAGCATGGACCGGCGGAACGTCCTCGGTTTCCCAGAGAAAGAACTCGCGCCGGTTTCCCTTGAAGCTCACTTCGATGACGTACGACGCCACGGCCTACTCCAGGAACTGCCCCATGCGCAGGAACTTCTCGCGCCGGCGGCGGACGAGCTTGTCGGGCTTGTAGCGCCGCAGCTCATCGAGATGGCGGCACACGACGTCATGCACTGACGTCGCGGTCGCCTGATGGTCGGCGTGGGCGCCGCCGCGCGGCTCGGGGATGATCTCATCGATCACCTTGAGCTCGAACAGATCCGGAGCCGTGATGCGAAGCGCGGTCGCCGCTTTCTCGCGCATCTCGGGACTCTTGCCGTCCTTCCATAGAATGGCGGCGCACCCTTCGACGGTAATCACCGAGTACACCGCGTTCTCCAGCATGAGCACGCGATCCGCGACGCCAAGGGCCAGCGCACCGCCCGACCCGCCCTCGCCGATGATCGTTGCGATGATCGGCACTTCCAGACGGCTCATCTCGAACAGGTTGTGCGCGATCGCCTCGGACTGGCCGCGCTCCTCGGCACCGAGGCCGGCCCAGGCACCCGGGGTATCGATGAAGGTCAGGACTGGAACGTGAAATTTTTCGGCGAGCTTCATCAGCCGCAGAGCCTTGCGATATCCCTCCGGATGCGGCATGCCGAAATTGCGCTTGAGATTTTCCTTGGTGTCGCGGCCGCGCTGATGGCCGATGACCATCACGGTTTCGCCGTCGAGCCGAGCCCACCCGCCGATGATCGCTGCGTCCTCGCGATACAGCCGGTCGCCGTGGAGCTCGATGAAGTCGGTGAACACCAGGCGGAAATAGTCGTCGGACAGCGGTCGCTTGTTCGACCGCGCCACCTGGACGCGCTGCAAGGGCGTGAGATTCTTGTAGATCTCGTCGCGTAGATCCGCCGCCTGACGCTCCAGCGACGCAATTTCGTCCGCGACATTCAGCTGGCGCTCGTCGGCGAGCCGCTTCAGCTCGTCGATCTGCTTCTCCAGCTCAAGAATGGGTTTTTCGAAGTCCAGTGTGGCCGTAGCCATACGGATATGTTAGGCGCCCTGTCCAGCCCGGACGAGATGTACCCGATCCGCCCCGAGCAAAGCCCGTAACTCGAGCAGAGCGGCATGGGAGGCTGGCAGACGCAGCGACCGCGACCGCAGGCGCGTGCCGCCATTGCCGTTGGCGAAGCGCACCTCGAGCGCCGGCGCGACCGTGCCGCTGGTGGAATGCGTCTCGATGACCGCGCGCACGTCTTTCAGCACCTCGGCGTTCACGTCGCGGCCGTCGCCAAGCGTGATAGCGACTCCGATCTGTCCCGAGAACGCGAGCTCGGCGAACGGCGTCACCGACTCCACGATGAACGTCGGCATCTCCGCATCACGGTCACGCTTGGAGTAGCCGCCCTTGAGGAGCACGGGCACGTCGGTCTTGATGCGATCGCCGAGCATCGCCCATTTCTCGGGGAAGATCAGGACTTCCGCGGAGCCGGAGAAATCCTCGATGGTGAGCCGCGCGAACTCGGAGCCGGATCGCTTCGAGATCTGCTTCTTCACTGCGGTGATCACGACGCCGAGCGCCATCGGATCGCCCGTCCACGATCCGAGCTGCGCCACCTGATGTGAGGCGAACAACTCGCACTCCAGCTGGTACGGCTCGAGCGGATGCCCGGAGATGTAGAAGCCGAGGATCTCTTTCTCCTTCGACAGCCGCTCGGATTCCGACCACGCGGGTACGTTCGGATAGCGGTGCGCGTGGTGCGTGTTCGCGGCGGCCGCGCCTTGCGCGCCCGTCGCGTACTCGGCGGCCGCGCTGCCCGCGTCCGGCCCGCCGGCAACCGGCGAGAACATGTCGCCGAACAGACTCACCTGACCGGATTCCTTCTCCGCCTGACGCAGCGACGCTTCGTGCAGCGCGGTGTCGAGCGCGGCCCAGTTCTGCGCGCGCTCCACACCCATCGAATCCAGCGCGCCGGACGCGATGAGCGCCTCGAACACGCGCTTGTTGCAGAGCCGCAGGTCGACGCGCTCACACAGGTCGAAGAGATCGGTGAATGGCCGCTCCTCGCGCGCCTTCAGGATCGAGTCGATCGCGCTGTGCCCGACGTTGCGGATGGCGCCGAGGCCGAAGCGCAGCCGCTTGTCGCCGACCACCGTGAACTTGTAGCCGGACTCGTTGACGTCGGGCGCCAGGACCTCGAGGCCAAGCTCGCGCGCCTCGGCGATGTACTTCACCACGTTGTCCGTATCGCCGATCGACGACGACAGCAGCGCGGCCATGAACTCCGGCGCATAGTGCGTCTTGAGCCACGCCGTCTGGTACGAGATGACGGAATAGGCGACCGAATGCGACTTGTTGAAGCCGTAGCGACCGAACGTCTCGATCTGACCCGCCAGCTCTTCGATGATGCGCCGGTCGTACCCGCGCGCGACCGCTTTCTCGACGAACTTGCCCAGCTCCTGCCGGATCAATTCAGCGTCCTTTTTGCCCACGGCCTTGCGGAGGACGTCGGCTTCGGCGAGCGAGATGCCTGCCAGCACCTGCGCGATGCGCATCACCTGCTCCTGATAGGTGATGACGCCATACGTGGGCTTGAGGATCGTCTCCAGCTCCGGGAGCGCGTACGTCACCGCCTCCTCGCCCTTCTTGCGCCGCTGATACACGCGATGCATCCCGGCGTCGAGCGGGCCCGGACGCATCAACGCGTTGGATGCCACGAGATCGTCGAAGCGGTCGCAACGCATGCCGCGAAGCAGGTCGGTGGCGAGCGGCGACTCGAACTGGAACACGCCGACGGTGCGCCCCGCCCGCAACTGGCGGTACACCTCCTCGTCCTCGAGCGCGATACGATCGACGTCGATGGTCTCGCCGCGCCGCTCGGTGATCATCGTCAGTGCGTCGTGGATGACGGTGAGCGTCGTGAGTCCGAGGAAGTCCATCTTGAGCATGCCTGCCTTCTCCAGGCAGTTCATGTCGTACTGGCTCACGACGACCTGCTCGTCGTCGCTGGAGCCGGCGCCCTTGGACGACTGCGTGCAGACCGGCACATAGTCGGAGACGGGGCCGGGAGCGATCACGACGCCCGCCGCGTGGACGCCCGTGTGGCGACTCAGCCCTTCGAGCGCGACCGCATAGTCGAGGAGCTGGCGATAGCGATCGTCATCGCTGTAGAGCTTCTTGACCTCCGCGATCTGCTCGATGGCCTCGCTCACCGTGAGCGAGAAGTTCGGCTGATTCGGGATCAGCTTCGCGAGCGCGTCCGTCTCCGCCGGTGTGAAACCCAGCACGCGGCCCACGTCCTTGATGGCCGCGCGCGACTTCATCGTCCCGAAGGTCACGATCTGGCACACGGAGTCGCGGCCGTACTTCTCGCGCACGTACTCGATGACCTCGCCGCGCCGCTCGAAGCAGAAATCGACGTCGACGTCGGGCATCGACACGCGCTCGGGATTCAGGAAGCGCTCGAAGAGGAGATCGAAGGTGAGCGGGTCGACGTCCGTGATACGCAGCGCATACGCGACGAGCGAGCCGGCGGCCGACCCGCGTCCCGGACCCACGGGAATCCCCTTGGCGCGCGCCGCCGCGATGAAGTCCGAGACGATCAGGAAATAGCCGGCGTAGCCTGTCTTGGTGATGACGCCGAGTTCGTAGTCGAGTCGCTCGCGCACATGCGCCGGGAGCGGGCGCCCGTACCGGTCCTCGGCGCCCTTCGTGGCGAGTGTCGTGAGCAGGTCGTTCTCGGTGCCCACGCCAGCGGGCAGCGGGAACGACGGCAGGAAGTACTTCTTCTCGAATGCCACGTCGACGTCATCCGCGATCCGGAGCGTGTTTTCGATGACGTCGGGCCGATCGCGAAAGCTGGCCGCAATCTCGTCCTTCGACTTGAAGTACAGGCCGTTGTCGTAGCGCATGCGATCGCGGTCCGCGCGGTCCTTGCCCAGACCGATGCAGAGCAGCACGTCGTGCGCGTCGTGGTCGCTGCGCGTGAGAAAGTGCGCGTCGTTCGTGGCGACCACGGGAAGCCCAGTGTCCTTGGCCAGACGAAAAACGCGTTCATTCAGTCGCGCCTGACCCTCGGACGTGTGCGCCTGGACCTCGAGGTAGTAGCGATCCTTGAAGACGTCGGCGTACCACTCGGCGACCTCGCGTGCGCCGGCGAAGTTGTCCGCGAGCAGATGCGTGGCGATCTCACCGGCCATGCACGCGGACGACACGATGATGCCTTCGTGGTACTGCGCGAGCAGCTCGCGATCGACGCGCGGCTTGGTGTAGAAGCCTTCGGTGAAGGCGAGCGATGAGAGCTTGACGAGGTTTCGGTAGCCGACCGCGTCGCGCGCGAGCAGCACGAGGTGGTAGTACGGCTTGGCGCCATCCATCGTGCGCCCGCGCTGGCGCCGGTCACCGGGAGCGACATAGGCTTCCATCCCGATGATCGGCTTCACCTTCGCCTTTTTGGCTTTCTCCTGGAAATCCCAGGCCGCGTGCAGATTGCCATGGTCGGTGATGGCGAGCGCGGGCTGTTCGAGCTCCTGCGCGCGGCGGATCAGGTCGTCCACTCGGTTCGCGCCGTCGAGCAGCGAGTACTCCGAGTGACAGTGCAGATGGACGAAACTCACGATACGCAAAATAGCCCGCGGACCAGCCTCCGTCGACGCATCTTGCGACGAATGTTAATGGTGCTCGCGGCACTTGCGGCGCTCCTGATCGCGTATTTCGCGTTCACGCCCACGGGACATTACCTCGTGCGCGCGGGATGGGAGGAGTCGAAGATCCTGTCGCGGCGGCGACACATCACGGGTCTGGTCGTCGACACGTCAGTGCCGGCAGCGACGCGCAGGAAATTGCAGCTCGTGCTCGATGCGCGGCGGTTCGCGCAGGATTCGCTCGGGCTGAAGGTCGGCAAGAGCTTCACGACGTACTCACCGCTCGAGCACGATACGCTCGTCCTCGTCCTCTCCGCGGCATACCGGGACCGTCTGGAGAACTACCGCTGGTGGTTCCCGGTCGTCGGCAGGGTGCCGTACAAGGGGTACTTCGATTTTGCCGCGGCGCAGGCGGCGGAGCGCGGATTTCAGCGGCGGGGGTTCGACACGTACCTGCGCCCCGCATCGGCGTTCAGCACGCTCGGCTGGTTCAACGACCCGCTCGTGTCCACCACGCTGAAGGCCGACACGCTGTCACTGGCGAACACCGTGATTCACGAGCTGACGCACAACACGTTCTACGCCAGCGGGCAGGCGGAGTTCAACGAGTCGTTCGCGAATTTCGTCGGCGCGCGCGGATCCGCGGAGTTCTTCCGCGCGCGCGGGTCGAACGGCGCGGTGGACGAGGCGGAGGCGCGCTGGTCCGACGACAAGATCCTGGCGCGCTTCTGGAAGCAGCTCCACGACGACATCGAGCGGGCATTCGCGGCGCATCCCGGGACGACGGAGGCCGCGGTGCACGCGCGTCTGTCGGCGCGCGACAGCATCTACCGCGAGGCGCGCAACCAGCTCGTGTTTCGCATCGGCGTCCAGCTGCGTACGGTGCCGCCGCGCTACCTCGAGCGCGTGCGCCTGGACAATGCGGCCCTGCTCGCGCGCCGCATCTATCTCACGGACCTCGACCTCTTCGATTCCGTCTACGTGCGCGAGGGCAGCGACACGCGTCGCGCGGTGCGGCAGGTGATCGCGCTGGCGAAGGCGAACCCTCGGAAGCCGTACGACGCCTTACGCGCGTGGGTCGGTGGCACCAAAGCGCCCCCGCAGTAGCGCGAACAGGTCGATCTTCTTCTCGTTGTCCACCGGCGCGGGCGGCGCCGAGGGCGCGTCCGCGGGCGGCGCGATGGCGACACGCTGCATCTTGTCGCGCACGCCGCGGTCGAGGAAACGCGACATCTGGTCCATCGAGTAGTCGGCGCCGCGTCGCGAGCTGTACACGTTGACGGGATACACGACGGCGAGCTCGTTCCGCGCCCGCGTCATGGCCACGTACATCAGCCGTCGCTCCTCCTCGAGCTCGTCCTCGCGCTCCGTCGCGCGCGCCATCGGGAACCAGCCGTCCACGGCCCAGATCACGAAGACGACGTCCCACTCCTTGCCTTTCGCGCTGTGCGCCGTGCTGATGATGAGCGCATCGTTGTCGTCCTCTTCGCCCGAGCCTTCGGCGAGATCCTGTGTCGACTGCGGCGGCTCGAGCGCGATTGTGGAAAGGAACGCGGACCGATTCGGGAAGCCGCCGGCGATGACGCGCAGTTGATCGAGATCGGCGAGCCGTGGTTCGGGATGGTCGTAACGATCGCGGAGGAGGCCGTCATACAGCTGGCGAATGAGCTCGATCTCCGCGCCGACGTTGTGCTCCGGCGCGGTGGCGTCTCCGCGTACGTTCCCGCGCAGGCGGCGCAGCAGCTGGGACAGCGCGCGATGCGCCTCCCGCGCCCGCGGCGGCGGCGTCCAGTGGGTCAGGGCGTCCGCGTCCCAGCCACGCTCCGCCATCGATGCGATGAGTGCGCGCGCGGTCGTGTCGCCGATGCCTGGCATCAGCATGAGCACGCGATACCAGCTCACCTCGTCGCGCGGATTCTCGATGACGCGGAGAAACGCGATCACGTCCTTCACGTGCGCCGCCTCGAGAAACTTGAGGCCGCCCCATTTCTCGAAAGGAATCTTCCGGTTGGCGAGCTCGATCTCGAGGTCCGCCGACATGTAGCCGGCCCGGATGAGGATCGCCATCTCGCGCAGCGGGATGCCTTCCTCGTGCAGCTCGAGCACGCGATCGACGACGAACCGCGTCTGCTCGTGTTCGTCGTTGACGGTCACGAGCCACGGTTTCTCGGTGCCGGCGCGCTGCGACCACAGGTTCTTCGTGAACCGCTCGGGGGACCGCGAGATGAGAGTATTGGTCGCGTCGAGGATCGGCTGCGTGGAGCGGTAGTTCTGCTCGAGCGTGATGAGCCGAGCGCCCGGAAAATGCTTCGGGAAATCGAGGATGTTGCGCTGAGTAGCGCCGCGGAAGGAGTAGATGCTCTGGGCGTCGTCGCCGACGACCGTGATGTTCCGGTGCGTGCGGCACATCCCCCGCAACACGCGCGACTGCAGCTGGTTCGTATCCTGGTATTCGTCGACGAGGACGTGCTCGTACATCCCCGCGATGCGCATCGCGATCTGCGGCGCCTGCTCCAGCATCAGCGCCCAGCAGAGCAGGAGGTCGTCGTAGTCGACGAGCGTGCGCTCCTGCTTGCGACTGATGTACTCCGCGAAGATGCGCACGATGTCCTGGACGTGATCCAGATACTGCGGCGCCGCCTCGTGGATCACGTCGTCCACGGGAATCTCCGTGTTCACGTGTCGCGAATAGATCCAGTGCAGCGTCTCCTTCTTCGGGAATCGCTTGTCCTTCTTGCCGACGCCGAGATTCGCGCGCGCGATGCCCATGAGATCTTCGGCGTCGCCCTGATCCATGATCGAGAAGTCGGACGGCAGACCGGCCGCCTTTCCGTACTGGCGCAGCAGACGATGTCCGATCGCGTGGAACGTGCCCCCGTGCACGCGGCTGCTGGCGCTCCCGACCAGACGCTCCGCGCGCGACAACATCTCCTGCGCGGCGCGGCGCGTGAACGTGAGCAGCAGGATGCGATCGGGCTGAACGCCACGATCGATGAGGTGCGCGACGCGATAGACGAGCGTGCGCGTCTTGCCTGTGCCCGCTCCCGCGATGATGAGCAATGGTCCGTCACCGAACGTTGCTGCGGCGAGCTGTTCAGAATTCAGCTCGGCGCTGAAGTCGCGCGTCGACCCGGCGACCACGCGCTCACGCCGCGGATAAATCCGCAAATCAGGACGTTCGTCGGAATCGCGAGGGGACACTGAACGAAATTGGGGCGGGACGAATCAACCTAGCACGTGTTATGCAAACATACGTTCCGTACGGCTTCCTGGTGCCGTAGTTCCTCTCTCGAAACGTCGCGGGGCAGTTCGCTGGACGAGGCGCAGTGCCGAATCCGACGGGCTGCCCCGTGCGCTTTCTGAAATGAAAACGGCGGGGGACGTGTGAGGCTACGGAGAAATACCCGCCGCGGCAGCGGACAGCAGCACGTCAGTGGTGCGTGAGATGGGTATGACGCCGAACACCCTCCCTGCCGCCGCGACGACCGATTCGCGCACGTCCTCCATCAGACTTGCCGACGGCGCCAGACACACGCCGTCGCGGTGCTCGAGGAGCTCGCGCTCGACACTCGTCATCCGGACGTCGGGAATGCCGCACGGGACGATGAGGTCGAAGTAGGACAGCTCCGTTGTCACGTTGAGCGCGAAGCCATGCCACGTGACCCAGTCGCGGGCGTGCACGCCGATCGACGCGATTTTTCGCTCCCCTGTCCACACACCGGTGTATTTCGCGACGCGCTCGGCGCGAATGCCGAACGCCGCGAGTGCCTGAATCAGCAGCTCCTCCACCTGGCGCAGATACCAGTGGAGATCCTGCTTGTGGCGCTTCAGGTCGATGATCGGATATCCGACCAGTTGGCCGGGGCCGTGGAACGTGACGTCGCCACCGCGTTCCACCTCGAAGACTTCAACCCCTCGCGCCTTGAGCTGACTTGCGTCCGCCAGCAGATGCGCGTCCTTCGACGACCGCCCGAACGTGATGACGGGGTCATGCTCGACGAGCAACAGCACGTCCTGGTCGATCTGGCCGGAGATCCGGGCGCGCGCGACTGCGCGCTGAAGCTCGAGTACCTCGGCATACCTGCGTCGGCCCAGATCGACGACCCACAGCTCACGCATCGGACATCAGGCGTGGATCATCTTGCCGAGCGAATCGAGTGACGCCTCGGCGATCGCCTCGGAGAGCGTCGGATGCGCGTGGATGGCCAGATCGACCTCCTCGACCGTGTACTCGTTGGTGCGGGCCAGCACGAGCTCGTGGATCATCTCGGTGGCGTGCGCGCCCACGATGTGCGCGCCGAGGATCTCACCGTACTTCGCGCCGCGGATGATCTTCGCGAAACCCTCCGTCTCCCCGGACGTGCGCGCGCGACCGTTTGCCGAGAAGGGGAACTTGCCCACCTTGTAGTCGATCTTCCTGTCCTTGCAGGCCTGCTCGGTGAGCCCGACGGACGCGACTTCCGGGTGGCAGTACGTGGCACCGGGGACATTGGTGTAGTCCAGCACTTGTGCGTGGTGGCCGGCGATCACTTCGGCGGCGATCACGCCTTCGCGCTCTCCCTTGTGCGCGAGCATCGGTGGACCGGCCACGTCTCCGATGGCGTAGATACCCTTGACGCTCGTTTCCATCCGCTCGTTGATCTTGATGAAGCCGCGGTCGGTCATGGCGACGTTCTGTTCCTTCAGGCCGATGTCCTCCACGTTCGGCGCGCGACCGGCAGCCACGAGCACGACGTCCGCCTTGAGATCCTTCTTCGCGCCGCCCGCTTCAATGGTCATGGACACGGAATCCTTGGCTACCTTCACGTTCGAGATCTTGGCGCCGGTGATTACGTCGATCTTGCGCTTCTTGAACGCCCGCTCGACTTCCTTCGACGAGTCCGCGTCTTCGACCGGCAGGATCGTGGGCATGACCTCGACGAGCGTGACCTGCGATCCGAACGCCGAGAAGACGTCGGCGAACTCGCAGCCCACGGCGCCCGCGCCGACGATGATCATCGACTTGGGTGCCTTCTCCAGTGTGAGGGCTTCGTCGGACGAGATGACCGTTTTCTTGTTCAGCTCGAGCCCGATCTGCGAGAGGCCACGCACGCGTGAACCCGTGGAGATCACGACGGCTTTCTTGGCGTCGTGCTTCTCCTCCTTTCCGTCGGCGGTCTTCACGCTGATCGCATTCTTGCCGGCGAGTTTCCCCGTGCCCTTGATCCACGTGATCTTGTTCTTCTTGAACAGGAACTCGACGCCCTTGGAATTCTGCGTACTGACCGCGCGCGAGCGCTTCATGGCGACGTTGTAGTCGAGCTTCACGTCGCCCGGCGTGACGCCGAACTCGGGCGCGTTCTTCATGTGTTCGGCGTGCAGCGCGGCCTCGAGGAGCGCCTTGGCCGGGATGCAGCCCCAGAGCACGCAGGTGCCCCCGAGACCTTCACGTTCGACGACGGCGACGGTCAGGCCGAGCTGCGCGGCGCGTATCGCGCCGACATAACCGGCGGGTCCGCCGCCGAGGAAGATCACGTCGAAGCTTGCCATATCGATGGAGGAAGGAACTAGTAGACCAGCATCAGCGGATTTTCGATCAGGCGGCGCAACGTCTGGAGGAAGCGCGCGCCGACCGCGCCATCGACCGCGCGATGATCGCAGCTCATCGTCACACGCACGCGCTTGCGGGACTGCAGCTCACCGTCCTTGAGGACCGGTACGTCCTCCGCGGTCCCGATCGCCAGAATGGCGACTTCCGGGGGATTGATGATCGCCGTGAACTGGTCGATCTGCATCATCCCGAGATTGCTCACGGAGAATGTGGATCCCGTGTACTGCTCGGGCTTGAGCTTGCGTTCACGCGCGAGCTTCGCGAGTTCGCGCGCCTCGCGCGAGATCTCGCTCAGGCGCTTTGCGTCGGCGTCGAAGATCACGGGGACGATGAGCCCATCGTCCGTGGCGACGGCCATGCCGAGGTGCACGCGATTGTGCAGGCGGATACGGTCGCCGAGCCAGTGCGCATTGACTTCGGGATGCTGTGCCAGCGCCGTGGCTACCGCTTTGAGCAGGACGTCATTGATGGAAACCTTGTACTCGTCTCCCAGCTCGAGCATGGCCGTGCGCATCTCGACCACACGCGTGAGATCGAACTCCGCGGTCAGATAGAACGTCGGGATCGGGCCGATGGATTCGGAGAGACGGCGCGCGATCGTCTTGCGGATCTGCGTCAAGGGCAGATCGTCGTAATCGGCGCCGGACCGTACCCGGCCCGCGGCTGCGCCGCGGTCGGTTCTCGACGACGCCGCGTGCGCGGCGTCGGTCCTGCCAGCGGCTGCGGCCTCGATGTCGCGCTTGATGATGCGGCCGCCCGGACCGGATCCCTGCAGCGCGTTGATGTCCATCCCGCGCTCGTTCGCGATGCGTCGCGCAAGCGGCGAGCTCTTTGCGCGTCCGCTTCCGCCGTTGCCTCCATGGCCGCCGGCGGCGGGCGCCGGCGCCATCGGTCGGGACGGCGGCGCTTTTTCCTGTGGAGGTGTCGACGCTTCACCCTGCGCCTGCTGGGGTGTGCGTGGAACGGGAGACGCACCGGCGGTCTCCTGCGCCTGCGCGACGACCTTCTCCGGTGCCTTGGCAGCGCCACCGCTGGACGCTGCGCCGCTCCCGGCTTCGGCGACGAACGCGTCGATGTTCTCGTCCTTGCCCGCGATCACGCCGACGAGCTGTCCCACCGGTCGTGATTCACCCTCGCCGATGAATCGCTTGCGCAGGATGCCGTCGCCGCGAGCGACCAGCTCCATGATCGCCTTGTCGGTCTCGACCTCGGCGAGCGGTTCGCCGCTTTTGACGGCGTCGCCTTCGTTCTTCAGCCATTTGACCAGACGGCCCTCTTCCATCGTGGGAGAGAGCGCTTCCATGAAGATCTTCGTCGCCATGCGTGCGTCCGGCTACTCGAGGTACATGACCTTCTTCACCGCCGCGATCGTCTTTGCCGCGTCGGGTTTCGCGAGCCGCTCCAGATTCTTCGCGTAGGGCATCGGCGCGTCCGCCTGGTGCACGCGGAGGACCGGTGCGTCGAGGTCGTCGAAGCATTCGCGCTGCACGTAGTCGACCACCTGCGCGCCGATGCCGGCCAGCTCCCAACCTTCCTCGAGCACCACGGCCCGATTCGTCTTGGTCACGGACGCCTTGATCGCCTCCACGTCCATCGGCCGCACCGTGCGGAGATCGACGACGTCGACGCGAATGTCCTCTTTCGCGAGCTGGTCGGCGGCCTGCATCGCCACGAGCGCCATCTTGCCGTTCGTGATGATCGAACAGTGATCGCCTTCGCGCTTCAGATCGGCTTTGCCGATCGGAACGACGTACTCGTCCTCGGGCACCTCGCCCTTCGTGTTGTACAGCATCTCGCCCTCGAGCACGAGGACGGGGTTGTCGTCGCGAATCGCGCTCTTGAGCAATCCCTTGGCATCGTACGGCGTTCCCGGCGTCACGACCTTCACGCCGGGGATGTGAGCCAGCCACGACTCGAATGCCTGCGAGTGTTGCGCCGACAGCTGCAGCGCCGCTCCGTTCGGTCCCCGGAACACGAGCGGCATCGGATACTGTCCACCGCTCATGTAGAGCATCTTCGCGGCCGAGTTCAGCACCTGGTCCAGCGCGAGCACGCCGAAGTTCCACGTCATGAACTCGATGACCGGCCGCAACCCGACCATCGCGGCACCCACACCGACGCCCGCGAATCCGAGCTCGGTGATCGGCGTGTCGACCACGCGCATCTCGCCGAACTCCTGGAGCATGCCCTTGGACACCTTGTACGCGCCCTGATAGACGCCGACTTCCTCGCCCATGATGAACACGCGGTCGTCGCGCTGCATCTCCTCGCGCAGCGCCTGGTTCAGGGCGTCCCGGTACGTGATGACTGGCATCAGTCGGCCGCAACGGCTTCGGCCGTCGCATCCGAGGTGGTGTCGACCAGCACATCCTCCCATAGCGCCTCGGGCGGCGGCTCCGGACTCTTTTCCGCGAAATCGATCGCGTCCTGCACCTGCGCCTTGATCTCTTCGTCAAGCTTCGTCAGCTGCTCGTCCGTCAACTCCTTCTGCTCCTGCATCTGCATCCGCAGCAGCACGATGGGGTCGCGCTTCTGCCACTCTTCCAGCTCGGCCTTCGTGCGATACGTGCCGCTCACTGCGTCGGACATCGAATGGCCCATGAAGCGGTACGTGCGCACTTCCAGAAGCGTGGGCGCGGAATCCTTGCGGGCGCGCTCGACAGCTTCGCCCACCGCCTTCTGCACGGCGAACACGTCCTGCCCGTCGCACTGCGATCGCGCCATGTTGTACGCCGCGCCGCGCTCATAGATGTCGTGAATTGCCGACGCGCGCTCGAGCGCCGTGCCCATACCGTAGCGATTGTTCTCGATGATGTAGACGACCGGCAGCTTCCAGAGACCGGCCATGTTCAGCGCTTCGTGAAAGGCGCCGGTGTTCACCACCGATTCACCCATGAAGCACACGCACACCTGATCGCCGCCGCGGTACTTGATGGCGAAAGCGACGCCTGTTGCGATCGGTACGTGGGCGCCGACGATACCGTGCCCGCCGAGGAAGTTCACATTGCGGTCGAAGAGGTGCATCGAGCCGCCCTTGCCGCGCGAACACCCGTCGATTTTGCCGAACAGTTCCGCCATCACCGCGCGCGGCGAGATGCCCCGCGCCAGCGCCTGTCCATGGTCGCGGTACGTCGTGATGACGTAGTCGTCGGGGCGCAGCATGGAGAACGTGCCCGTGCTGACCGCTTCCTGGCCAATGTACAGGTGGCAGAAGCCACCGATCTTTCCGAGCGCATACGCCTCGGCGCAGCGCTCCTCGAAGCGCCGCTGCAGCAGCATCGAGCGCAGCAGCTCGAGATTGGCGGAATCGCTCACACGCCTGCGGCTTGAACCTGTTCCCATGCGTGATAGCTGGGGCGCACGAGCGGACCGGACTCCACGTGCCGGAATCCCATCTCCATCCCGATCTCGCGGAGCTGGCGGAATTCGTCCGGCGTCACGTAGCGATCGAGCTCGATGTGCGCGTTGGAAGGACGGAGGTACTGACCCAGGGTGAGGATGTCGACGTCGACCGTGCGCAGGTCCTTCATGACCTCGACGACTTCCTCATTCGTCTCGCCCATGCCGAGAATGATGCCGGCCTTCGTCGGCACATCGGGCGCGGTCGCCTTTGCAAACCGGAAGATCTGCATGACGCGCTCGTATCGGCCGCCCGGGCGGCACTTCTTGTAGAGGCGCGGGACGGTTTCGGTGTTGTGGTTGTAGATCTCCGGGCGCGCGTCGAGCACGGCACGAATGGCGTCTTCGTCGCCCTGGAAATCCGGAACCAGCACTTCCACGGAACAGTCGGGCAGCCGTTGCTTGATCTGCCGCACGGTTTCGGCGAATGCCCAGGAGCCGTAGTCGGGGAGGTCGTCGCGATCGACGCTGGTGATCACGACGTGCCGGAGCTGCATTTCGGCGACGGCTTCCGCGACGCGCGCCGGCTCGGCAGCGTCGAACTTCGGGGGCCGGCCGTGCGCCACGGCGCAGTAGGCACAATTTCTTGTGCAGACGTCGCCGAGGATCATGAAGGTGGCGGCGCCGTGCTCCCAGCACTCGCCAACGTTGGGACAGTGCGCTTCTTCGCAGACGGTATGCAGGTCCAGGGACCGCATCAGCTGCTTGAGGCGCAGATAGTTGGGTCCGCCGGGCGCCTTCACCTTGAGCCACGCCGGCTTCCGCTCAGGCAGCGGTTCGACGCGGTGGCGTCCCATTATCTGATACAGAGATTCGCTCACGGGTCGCGAAATCTATCGGGGCTGGAAGGTGACGACAGGTAAGATAACCGCGTCGGGAACAGGTTGCCGGTTAGCTGGTTATCCTCTAGTCCGGCATGGCGATAAGGTCGGGACTGAAGTACGATCCGTGAAACCAGCGCAGCCGGCCGCCGTACGACTCAGCAAGGAACTGTTTGGAGAGAACGATGATTCGCACCGTCTTCATGATCGGGCTGTTCGCGCTTCTTGGGTTGTTCGCGCTCAAGCTCGTCTTTGGTTTGTTTGGCGCGCTGTTCGGAATCCTGTGGGTGCTCCTCTGGCTGGCGCTCAAGATCGCGCTCGTCGGACTGGTGATTTACTTCGTCATTCGAATCGTGAGTCCTGATACCGCGAGCCGGCTGAGATCGAAGTGGTCGATGTGAGTCGCGAGTCGGGAGCTCTGAGTTGGGAGCTCTGAGTGAGGAGTAAATACGAAGGCCGCGCATTAGCGCGGCCTTTTCATTTTCGCTCCCAACTCGCAACTCCCAACTCCCGCTTACAGCCGATCGAGTACCGCCCACACGAGCAGCGGCACCATGAGCTCGTGGTGTCCCGTGATCTCGTAGCCCTTGCCGCTCTGCAGCGTGGGCCGCTGCACCACGTTCATGCGCGGTCGATAGTGCCGCAGCATGTCGAGATCACAGGTGACGAAGTTCTGCGGTTTTCCCGCGTTGAGATTGCGTGCGATCGTGAGCGCCTTGAGAAACACCTCGGGCATGATCACGGCGCTGCCGAGGTTGAGCACGACGCCGCCGTCGTCAATGGCGGCGAGGCCATGGGCGAGGCGGCGAAAGTCACGATGACTCGTATCGCCGATTGCGGCGCCGTCGGCCGAGGGATGCTGGTGGATGATCTCCGCGCCGATGGCTGCGTGCACGGTGGCAGGCACCTTCAGCCGTCGCGCATTCAATAACACGCTGAGCTCCGGATTGCTCACTGACGCGCGCTGTAACGCGACGCCGAGCGCTTCACCCATGCCCTGCTCATTCCGGCTCCCGGCGATGAAGGCTTCATTCATTTCGCGGCCGGTTTCGTCGGCCATTCCGAAAGTGCCGTCCTTCAGGCCGGCGGCGACGTCCTCCGAGGTGGCGCCGAATCGCGCGATCTCGTAATCGTGGATCGCCGCGGAGCCGTTCATGGCGACGTGCGTGATGACGCCGCGTTCCATGAGGGCGACGAGCAACGGAGCGAGGCCTGTCTTCACGACGTGGCCGCCCAGCATGACGACGACGCCGCGCTTGCGAGCCGCTGCGTTCGCGATCGCGTCGACGACGCGGGTGAAGTCCCGCGCGACGAGGATGTCGGGCAGCGACGCGAGGAAGGCGTGGAAGGATCGATCGTCGCCGGGCGGCTTCGCGAACTCGTCTGCGCTCACCTTGTTGGGGCGGCGCGTGACCGGCACCGTTCGCACTTTTGCCAGATTCGCCTCTCGAAGCTCGGGCTTCGAGTCCGGCGAACGGCGCGTCATTCCTTCGGAGACGACGCCGAGTCCGATGGCGTGCCGGAACGGAACGACTTCAGGTACAGGTTGAGTGAGCCGAGCTTCATGTGCGATTTCATCTGGACCATGAGGTGTCTGCTGTCGTCCGTCAGCCACACTTCGGCGCGGCCGTTCTCCGAGAAAACGCCGCGCGCCTTGATGATGGGGCGGATGACCACGGTGTTGAAAGTGCCCGCGGGAACGGTGACGGTCTCCTTGCGCAGCACCTGGATCCGCACCGGATTGCGATCCGGGCGGAAGTAACGGTCGAAGCTGTATTCCTTTCCGACTTCCAATGGGATCGTGCGCAGAAAGTACAGGAACGAGCCGTCATCCAGCGGCAGCGTCACGGTCGGCTGTGGCTCACGTCCATTCTCGACGTACGTGCCGCGGTCCGGATAGATCTCGAACTGCCGTTCCCGCTCGTTGGGTCCCTCGTCCAGTTCCTGGCGGTGACGCAGCGATGCGAGCGACTGCGTGTCCATCCAGCTCTCCATGCGGTCGTCCACGCGAAAGCCAATGACACCGCCGCGCACGCGAAAGATGGTGTGCCACGTCTCGCGGCCCCGGATGGTATCGAGTCCCACCACCTCCATGACACCGCCGCCCACGGAGAAGGGGCCGTATTTCACGGAGTAATCTGCGCGTTCGCCGATGTTGAACGGCACCGCGGCGCGCGCGGTGGGCGCGGGCGCCGCCGCCGGCGCACCCTGCGCCATGACGGAGCTCGCCAACGCATTGAGCGCGAGAACGAGGAGACGCAGCACCATCACGAGCCGGCCGCCTGGAGATCGCGAAGCGCCCGCGCCGACCGGAACATCGCGACGGCGTGCCTCCATGGACGAATGCGGGTACCGCGCGGCCGCAGCTCGTAGCGCGGACTGAGCGCGACGGACTCGATGCGGCGGGCGTGTCGACTGGCGCGCAGCAGCAGCTCGAGGTTTGCGGCCCAGCCATCGGTCTGCAGCAGCGGGCGATCGCCGATCTCCTTGAGCAGATCGCGCAGGACGGAGATGCGATACGCGCGGTATGTGCTGAACGGGTCCTTCACGCTCGGGACATTCACGAACGGACGCATGACCATCGGGGCGACACGGCGGAGCATGCGCGCGGCGCTCGGCCACGATGGCGTAACCTGTCGTTCGGCGACGACGATGTCCGCACCCCCCTCGAAGCGTTTCACCAGCTCAGGCAAATCCTCCGGGCGATCGGTGAAGTCTGCCTGCATGAGCACCAGGCCGTCGCGGCGCGGATACCGCGTGCGACGGGACGCCGAGCGCACGAGCGCATCCACGGCGTGCGCGTAGCCCTCGTGCCGATTCCCACCGATCACGTTGAGTGGCAGCACTTCGGTATAGGACTTCAGCGTTTCGGCGGTCGCGTCCGTGCTGCCATCGTCGTAGACGATCAGCTCGTACTCGCGTGCGAATTCCTGCATCACGGTACGCAGACGCCAGAGCAGAAGCCCGACGGTAGGTGCCTCGTTATAGGCGGGGATGCCGATGTAGAGCAATGAATCCTCGAGAGCGGTTTTCGCGCGGCGACGGAAGCTAGAAACCGTGCGGGTCAATGCGCCACGCGAGCTTATACACGGACGGGCCGACTCGGGTTCGCGCAACCGCGTAACTCGCATACGCTTGCGGCGCTACGCCATGCGCAGCTAGCGTCCGGTACGATCCGCCGGAACCCACTTCTTCGAGGAGAATAATGATGCGGCACCGCTCGGCGCTGGGACTGCTTCTGCTGGCCGCGTGCGCCCGCAGTGCGCCGCCGGCGACCGGGCCCGCGCCCGCGTTCGTCCCGGTGAACGCTGACGAGCTGCGGCGCGATCTGTACGTGTTCGCGTCCGATTCCTTCGGCGGTCGCGAGACGGGCACGCCCGCCGCGACGAAGGCCGCGCGGTTCATCGCGAACCGTCTGGTGCAGCTGGGAATCGAGCCGGCCGGCGACAGCCTCTACTTCCAGCGCGTCCCGCTCGTGCGCGGCGCGTTCGCTCCGGAATCACGCATCGCCGTGAGTCAGGGCCAGAGCACGAGCCCGTTGACGATCGGAACGGACATCGTGCCGTGGACGAATCTCGGTCCCGGGACGCCGCTGCCACGCCGCAACGCGGAAGGCGACATCGTGTTCGCCGGCTACGGCATGAACACACTCGGCCGCAACGATTTCAAGGGCATCAGCGACGCCGGCAAGGTGATCGTCATGCTGCACGGCGCGCCGCCGGAGATCACCGACTCGGCGACGCGAAAGACGCTCGAGTCGCAGGACGAGCTGGCGCAGCGCCTGTTGCGCGCACTGCAGCTTCGTCCTGCCGCCATCGTCCTGCTGATGACCGGCGGGACGCGCGACTTCTATGGCATGATCACGCCCGAGCTGATGCGTAGCGTATCACCGGCACCGGGAGATCAAAGCTCGTCCGACGCGCAGCGTCCTCTGCCGATGATTCTCGTGGGCCTCGCCAATCCGGGATCGCTGCTGCTCCCCGCGAATTTTCCGAGCGATCAGTCGCCGCAAGCCCTCACGGGCCGACGTCTCATCGCGCACGTCGAGCTGCGCAATGAGCCGTTCACCGCGTACAACGTGGTCGGGATCGTGCGCGGCACCGACCCGCGCTGGAACAAGACGTACGTCGCCTTTGGCGCGCACTACGATCACATCGGCATTCAGACGGGGATGACGCCGGACTCGATCGCGAACGGCGCGGACGACGATGGTTCCGGCAGCGTGACCATGCTGGCGGTCGCCAAATCGATGATCGCCGCCCGCGCGAAGCGGTCGTCGCTCTTCGTCTGGCACGTTGGCGAGGAGAAGGGGCTGCTTGGCTCGGCCTACTTCACCGATCACCCGACCGTGCCGATCGATTCGATCGTCGCGCAGCTGAATGCGGACATGATCGGTCGCAACGGCGGCCCAACGGCGTCGTTCGACACGCGTCTGTCCGGGGCAAAAATGACGAACACGCTGTACGTCGTGGGGCCGCGCGCCGCCCCGAACAATCAGAGCAAGGTCGTGGGGGCGATCCTCGACAGCGTGAACGCGGCGCAACCGCGTCCCATGACGCTCGATCATGAGTGGGATTCCACGACGCACCCGGAGAAGATTTACGAGCGCAGCGACCACTACAACTACGCGCGAAAGGGAATCCCGATCATCTTCTTCACGACCGGCCTGCACGAGGACTACCACAAGGTGTCCGATGAGCCGCAGAAGATCGACTACCAGAAAATGGCGCGCATCGGCGACCTGCTCGTCGAGATGGGCACCACGCTCGCCAACCGGGAGGCACGGCCGAGGTAGCAATCCAACCTGTTGAGTGCCAGGACTTTTACCTCCGACGAGCTGTGCCGTCAGAGGCATGGAACCTGTTAGTCGCAACCCTGCGAACCAGCCACGTGTATGGTTTTCCAGGAGGCGCAACAGATGATTCTGGCGAATGCTCGAAATCAGCTGTCCCGTCAGGATGCGCAACTCGCGGTGCGGCTCGTCGCGCGCGACTCGCTCGAAGAGCTCGAGCGTGCGCAGCAGCGTCTGGCCGACGAAGGGCTCGACGCGATTCTCGACGATGAGCGTCTCCCGTCGGCGCTGCTGGCGTCCCGTTTCGGTGCGTACGCTTCGCTGCCGCTGTTCCTCTACGTGATGGTGCGCCATGCGCTGATTGGCGCGGGCGAGCGCGACCGCCAGATCAGCGACTACGTCGCCGCGATACTGATGGGATTTGGCGCCCGCGGCCGTTCGGAACGCATCAGTCAGGTGGATGACGAGTTGTACGACACGTTGTCCGCCCTGCTCGGCGACGTCAACGACAGCGATCCGCGCCGTGCCTTTCTCGTGCGCGCGCACCTGGGCAATCGCGCGATGTGGATCGCCGGCCTGTTTCCGGACTACGTGGAGCAGCGCAAATGGAGGAAAGGCGGACCCGATCTGTCGTACTTCGACGAGCTCGGTCGCCGTGGATTCGAGCTCGCGGCGGAACACCGTCTCGCCCACCAATATGGAATGGCCGAGACGTATGCGGCGATCGCGGCGCGCTTCGGCGTGCTGCGGGTGGCGCTGAACTCCATCTCGGATCGCCTGTTCTTTCCCAACGTCAACACGCCCGAGCGTCTCATGCGCCAGGTGCAGGACGAGGGACGCTGGAAGCTCGCCGGCTGAACGTCAGCCCGCGCTGACCGCGGCGGCGAACGCGGCGAAGAGGTTGCGATCCCACGCCTCCGGTGCGTGCACCAGCTCTTCGGGGTGCCACTGGACGCCGATCATCCACCAGTCGTCGCCGGTCCATTCCGCCCCCTCGACGATACGATCGGACGCATGCGCTGTGACCCGCAGACCATCCGCGACGCGCGCGAGCGACTGGTGATGCGATGAGTTGACGGCGATTCGAGTGCCGCCAATCGCCTGCGCGAGCCGGCTGTCGCGCTCGATGGAGACGTCGTGCACGCGCTCCGTGCGGCGGCGGGACTGGTCGTGATCCAGCGCTGCCGGACATTCGGCGGCGATGTCCTGCACCAGCGTGCCGCCGAGCGCCACGTTGACGACCTGAATTCCGCGGCAGATGGCGAGGGTCGGTACGCGACGCTCGTGCGCGCGCGACACGAGCGTGAGCTCGCAGCGGTCGCGCGCGGAATGCGGTGCGTGCGTCTCGGGGCGTGCCGCCTCTCCGTACTCGCGGGGGTCCACGTCTTCGCCGCCCGTGATCACGACACCGGCGACGGCGTCCAGCACCGCATCGAGCGCGGCAACGTCGACGGGCGCGAGGACGAGAGGCACCAGGCCGGCATCACGCACGGCTCGGACGTACGCGTCATTGAGACGCACCCGTTCGAGGCCGTCGATCATCTTCGTGGTCGCGGTGAGCGCGACGACTGGTGGTTGCACGCCGATCATCCCCCCACGTATGGTAAGCGGCACCTTCCCGCCCTCCAACGCGTAGTAGTGTCGTGTTCGAGCAGCTGCGAAACTCCCTCAACGAATTGCTGGATCGCGCGACCAGGCCGGAGGATCGCCGGCTGGTGCTCGCGCGCATGAAGGGCACGCTGGTGCAGGCGCAGCTGGGCGTGGATGACGTGCGCTCGGCGCTGCAGCAGACGCGGCGCAAGCTGGAGGCGGAGCAGCGGGAGCTGGAGACGGTGCGCCGCCGGCGCGAGCTCGCGGTGGGGATCAAGGACCAGGAGACCGTGACGATCGCGGATCGCTTCGAGCGCCAGCACCAGGAGAAGATTGCGCTGCTCGAGGAGAAGCTGGCCGTGCAGTCGCGCGAAGTGGAGATGGCCGAGCGCGAGCTCGAGACGATGAAGGCGGAGTTCCGCGCCGCCGTGAGTGGGGGGCCGACCGTCACGCCGGGAGCGGCCGCCAGTGATCCGCTGGAGGATCCCCTGGGAGACCCGGAGGCGGAGTCGCGCCAGGTTCGAGAGGAAATCGACGCACTCGCGCGTCAGCGCGCCCGCGACGAACGCGACGCCGATGCGGCGCGCCGTCTGGAAGAGCTCAAACGCAAGATGGGCAAGTAGGCCGTGCGTCGCGCGGTCTGCGTTGGTGTGTTCGCGCTCGCCGCGCGGCTTCTGCACGCGCAGGCACCCGCCGGCCTCGTGCCGTGCCGCGGGCAGCGTATCGACTCGATCGCGATCACCACGGAAGCGCCGACGGTCACGGGGCTGCGGCGCGTACCTGTCGTCGGCGATGTGGTACGCGAGGCCCATGTGGTGACACGACCGGACGTGGTGCGCCGCTTCCTGTTGCTTCGCGTGGGCGACCGCTGTCGCGAGCTCAGGCGTGCGGAGTCCGAGCGCATTCTCCGCGCGCAGACGTTCATCGCGGACGCCTCGATCGACGTCTACACCAACCGGCGCGGCGGCGTGGATCTCGACGTCCACACCATTGACGAGTCCTCGATCATCCTGAGCGGCGCGATCAGCGGCAGCGCGCCGATCGTGCAGGGCGTGCGCGTGGGAAGCGCGAATCTCGCCGGGATGGGCGTCGCGACATCGGTGGCCTGGCACCGCGAACCGTACTTCGATGATCGGCTGGAGCTGCGCGTCACGGATTATCAGTTCGCCGGCAAGCCGTACGTTCTCAACGCGATGTCGTTGCGGGATCCGCTCGGCCGCGACGATCGCGCCGAAGTCACGCTGCCCTTCCGCTCCGACGTGCAGCACCTGGCATGGCGCGCGCTGATCGGCGAGAACCGCTCGCACGCCGGGTTCACGGTGCGCGACAGCGGCCAGCTGGCGCTCGGCGTGGGTCGCGATTTTCTCGAGGTGGGTGGCATCGGCCGTCTCGGGCCACCCGGTAAACTGTCGCTGTTCGGTCTGTCGTTCTCGAACGAGCGCGCGTGGCCCGACAGCGTGCCCGTAATCATCACCGATGTGGGCTTTCGCGACGACACGGCTGCCGGTTTCGCGGGCCGGTTCATGGAGACGCGCGCCTCGCGCGTGAATGCGCTCGTCGGCGTGCGTGGCATCCGGTTCATGCGTGCGCGCGGCTTCGATGCGCTGCGCGCTGTCCAGGACGTGCCGCTCGGGCTGCAGCTCGGCACCGTCGTCGGTCGCGGCGTGCGCGCGCTGCACGCCAATTCCAATGATGTGTTCATCGCTACCGATCTCTACCTCGCGTTTGGGACACCGCGTCTCACCTATCGGCTGCAGATGCAGGGTGAGGGCAGGAGACCGATGGGCAGCAAGCAATGGGATGGCCTGATCGGGAGCGGACGCATCGCGCGGTATTCCCGGCCGTCGGATGCCCACACGCGCATTCTCAGTATGGAGTGGAGCGGCACGTCGCGCGTGCTGACGCCGCACTCGCTGTCGCTCGGGGTCGCGGACGGCGGCATTCGCGGCCTCCGCAATGCCGACGCCGTGGGAGGGCGTCGGCTCGTGGGACGGTGGGACGAACAGTTCTATCTCGGCTCGCCCTTTTCGTTCGGCGATCTGGGTGTCGCTGCGTTCGTGGATGGCGGACAGCTGTGGGCGGGAGATCTGCCTTACGGGGAAACGACGCCGGTCTCGGGCGGCGGCGGCGTCAGCCTCCTGCTGGCCGCACCGATGCGATCGTCGCGCATGTGGCGACTCGACCTCGCGGCGCCGTTTTCACCGGTGCGCGGTGCCGGTTCGTGGGAGGTGCGTCTATCGCACACGGATCGCACGTCATTCTTCTGGCGCGAGCCGCGGGACATCGATCTCGCGCGAGCGCGTGTCGTCCCGGCGAGCGTGTATAACTGGCCGTAAAACAGGAAACGATACAGGTGACAGCAACGGGAGGGCCATCCGTTTCCTGTCTCCTGTCACGCGTCGCCCATCCCTATTTCACGCCGTGCATCAGCTTCGCGATCTGACTGCCGAGCAGGAAGAGGACGACGCCTGAGGCCATCAGGGCCCAGAAGCCGAAGGTGTATCCGCTCAGCGCCGACGCCGTGGTCATGCCGGTCTCGCCGCTGACCGAGCTCGCGAATATGCCCGACAGATTGTTGCCGATGCCGGTGCTGAGGAACCAGCCGCCCATACCGAAGCCGACGAGTCGCACGGGCGCGAGCTTCGTGACCATCGAGAGGCCGATCGGCGACAGACACAGCTCGCCCACCGACTGGATGACGTAGACCATGAACAACGTCCAGAAGGGAATCTTGCCCGCCGGGTCCACGAGCTTCGAGAGCGCGAACATCAACAGCAGGAAGGCGAGGCCGTTGAACATCAGACCGAGGCCGAACTTGCGCGGGATGTTCGGATTCATGTTTCTGCGCGACAGCGCGACCCAGATCCACGCGATGACGGGCGCGAGCGTGATGATGGCGAGCGAGTTGACGCTCTGGAACCACGCGACGGGGAAGATGAACCCGCCCGCCGATCCGAGATCGCGATCGACGATCTGCTCGGCGAGGAACGTGAACGAGCTCCCGGCCTGCTCGAAGAACATCCAGAACATGATGTTGAAGGCGAAGATCAACAGCATGGCGATGGTCTTGTCGCGCGATTCCTTGCCTTCGCGAATGCCCTCGACCAGCAGTGTGATCGCGAGCGCGAGAAACATGACGGTGAGCACGGTCTGCAGGACCTTCGCACCGACCGCGAGCAAGCCGTAGAACACAGGGATGGCGACGAGCGCGCCGACGACCACCATCGCCACGCGCTTCATGCTGGCGCCGTCGGCCGGCGGCAGTCCGATGCCTTTGAGCTGACGACGGCCGATGTAGAACCACACGAGGCTCACCAGCATGCCGATGCCCGAGGCAATGAACACCACCTTGTACATCGGCGTGTTCGGCGTCCCGAAGACGCGATTGGCCAGCCAGCCGGTGACGAGCGGGGCGAGGAACGCGCCGGAATTGATGCCCATGTAGAAAATGGTGAAGCCGCTGTCGCGTCGCTCGTCACTCGTCGCGTACAGCTTGCCGACGATCGTCGAGATGATCGGCTTGAACATCCCGTTGCCGACGACGATCGTCGCCAGCCCGAGCTTGAAGATGTTCGGGTCGGGAATGGCGATCATGAACAGCCCTGCCGCCATGATCACCGCGCCCGTGAGAATCGAGCGCTGGTAGCCGATGAACTTGTCGGCGACGTAGCCGCCGAAGATCGCGGAAGCGTACACCAGCGCGAGGTACGACCCGTAGATGCGGCTCGCGTCCGCCTGGCCGGTATTCGATCCGCCGTGGAACTGCGCCACGATGTACAGCACGAGCGCCCATCGAATACCGTAGAACGCGAAGCGCTCCCAGAACTCCGACATGAACAGCATCCAGAGCGGCGACGGATGGCCGAGCGTCTGGCTGAACTCCGGTGGCCGGCCGCTCTCCGCGGTGGTCATGGGACGACCCTGCACCACATCCTGTCCTGCGACAGGTCGGACGTTCGCCGTGCTCATGAGTGCTCCGGGTTCAGTGCGTGCGCGTCCCGCGTCATCCTAAAAAACGAAGCGCGGCTATGAGACAGCCGCGCGCGGAATGTACCGTTGTGGTGGTTTGGTGGCACCCGCCGCTTGTTGCGCTTCCCATGCGACGCTGGTCGGCGGCTGCTTGATGCAGTACACGAAATGTCCCGGCTCTTTTTCCTCGAGTGGCGGCACGAGCTTCGCGCACGCCGCGTCCCGCGCAGGGTGGTGACAGCGCGGATGAAAGACGCACCCGCTCGGCGGATTCGCCGGCGAGGGCGGATCGCCCTGCAGCATGATGCGATCGCGCGCGGCGGCCGGGTCTGGAACGGGGACGGCGGAGAGCAGTGCCTGCGTGTACGGCATGAGCGGGGCGCGGTACAGATCGCGGGACGCCGCCTGTTCGACGATGTGGCCGAGGTACATCACCGCAACGCGGTCGGCGATGTGTTCCACGACTGAGAGATCGTGGGCGATGAACAGATAGGCGAGGCCGCGATCGCGCTGCAGATCCTGCAGGAGGTTGATCACCTGCGCCTGCACGGACACGTCGAGTGCGGACACGGGCTCGTCGCACACGATGAACTTCGGCTCGACGGACAGCGCGCGCGCGATGCCGACGCGTTGTCGCTGGCCGCCGGAGAACTCGTGCGGGTAGCGCTGCGCGTATTCCGGACGCAACCCGACCTCCTCCAACAGTCGGCGCACGCGGCGATCGGCCTCCTCGCCCTCCGCGATGCCGTGGATGACGAGTCCCTCGCGCACGATCGCGCCGATGGTCATGCGCGGATTCAGCGATGAAAAGGGATCCTGGAAGATGATCTGCATGCGGCGTCGCAGACCGCGCAGCGATTTCGCGTCGAGCGCGAGCACGTTCTGTCCGTCGAACGTCACCTCGCCCGAGGTGGGCTCGATGAGGCGCAGGATCGCGCGCCCCGTGGTCGTCTTGCCGCATCCGGATTCGCCCACGAGCCCCAGCGTCTCACCGGGATAGACGTCGAACGAGACGCCATCGACGGCGCGTACCACGCCACGGTCGGCGCCGAACACGCCCGACTTCCGCGCGTAATGCTTGGCAAGATTGCGAACGGACAGCAGCGGCGTGCGATTCGTCGCGTCCCGTTGCGGCGCGGCAGTGACGGCGGCCGCGGTCACGACGCCCCACTTCCCGCGCCCTCGCGAGCTACGAGCGGCTCGTGCGGGTGCTGGCGATGCTCCGGCTCCTCTGCCAGATGGCAGCGTGAGCGATGCCCTGGTCCGATCTCGTAGAGCGGCGGGTGCTCGTGGGCGTTCCGCTCCCACGCGTACTGGCAGCGATCGTGAAAGCGACATCCCGCCGGCCAGCGCGTGGGCGGCGGCACGGTGCCCGGAATGGTCTGGAGGCGCGCGAGTTCCTGCCCGACTTTGGGCATCGCGCCGAGCAATCCTTCGGTGTAGGGATGGTGCGGACGCGCGAAGATGCGGTCGACCGGCGCTTCTTCCACGACCTCGCCGCCGTACATCACGATCACGCGCGAGCACGTCTCCGCGACGACGCCCATGTCGTGGGTGATCATCAGAATGGACGTGCCGAAGCGCTGCTGCAGGTCCTTGAGCAGATCGAGGATCTGCGCCTGGATGGTGACGTCGAGGGCGGTCGTGGGTTCGTCGGCAATGACGAGCGCGGGTTTCATCACGAGCGCCATCGCGATGACGACGCGCTGCCGCATGCCGCCGGACATCTGGTGCGGATACTCCTTCGCGCGCTCCGCCGGTGCGGGAATGCCGACAAGCTCCAGCATCTCGATGGCGCGCGTCCACGCCGCTCGCTTGGACGCACGTTCGTGGATCCGCGCTACCTCGGCGATCTGGTCACCGACCGTGAACACCGGGTTGAGCGCGGTCATCGGCTCCTGGAAGATCATCGAGATCCGATTCCCACGGACGCGGCGCATGTCGTGCTCGGAGAGCTGCAACAAGTCGCGACCCTCGAAGACCATGTGGCTGTCCGGCTCGATCCGGCCGGGTGGCGCGATCAGGCGCAGGATCGACAGGGCGGTCACCGATTTGCCGCACCCTGACTCGCCGACGATCCCGACCGTCTCGCCCGCGTTCACCTGGAACGAGACGCCATCCACGGCGCGGGCAACGCCCGCTTCCGTATAGAAGTACGTGCGCAGGTTCTCGAGCGAGAGCAGCTGATCGGTCATGCAACCTGGGTTGACGATGCAGACGACGTCGCTGCTGCAGCCCGCGTGCCCAGCGGCTGCATGGGAAGCTGCCGGGGGTCCAGCGCGGCGCGCAAGGCGTCGCCCAGCACGTTGAAGCAGAGCACGGTGATGACGATCGCCAGGCCCGGGAACAGAATCGCCCACCATGTGCCCGCCAGCGCCTCGGAAGCCTCGTAGAACATCGTGCCCCAGCTTGCGTTCGGTTCGCGCACGCCCACGCCGATGAACGAGAGACCGGCCTCGATCACGATGATATTCCCGATCCCGAGCGTGGTGGTGACGATCACGGGCGCGAGCACGTTGGGCAGCAGGTGACGAAACATGATCCGGCGCCGGCTGGCGCCGAGTGCGCGCGCCGCGAGCACGAACTCGCGCTCGCGGACCGTGAGCGCTTCGGCGCGGACGAGACGTGAGACCTCGAACCATCCGGTGAGGCCCAGCAGCAGCACCAGTGTCCAGAGCGGAACGGGATTCCAGAGCGCGAGCACCGCGATGAGCATGAGCACGCGCGGGATGGCGAGCAGCGCGTCGAGCAATCGCATGAGCACAGTGTCCAGCACGCCGCCGAAGCTCACGGCCACGAGACCATAGAACGTG
>DATFHG010000226.1:0-3070 GCA_035248725.1 Gemmatimonadaceae bacterium
TACCTGTCCAAGATGTACAACGATGAGTGGATGCGAGAGAACCAGCTGCTGGACGCCGATCGCACGTCGCTCGGCCACGTGCTGCGCGGCAAGGCGGACGCGCAGGGCGCCATCGTGTCCGTCGCGCCGGGACAGACGGTGCGGCAGGCGCTCGCGCTCATGCGGCTGCACGACGTGTCGCAGCTGCCCGTGATGGACGCTGGAAACTGCGTCGGCTCCGTCAGCGACTGGTCGCTCTCGGCGCGCAGCCTCGAGGACACCAAGCTGCTGGACCTCACCGTTTCGCAGATCATGGATCCGCCGTTCCCGACGGTGGACGAGCAGCAGACGGCGGACAGCGTCGCGAAGCTGCTCTCCAAGTCCAATCCCGCCGTACTGGTCCGCGCGAACGGGCATGTCACGGGTATCGTGACTCGATCGGATCTGCTCTCGTATCTCATGACCCGTTGAATGGTCGCGGGTCGCTGGTCGCGGGTCGCGAATGAACGTCGCCACCAACGACCAACGACCAGAGACCAGCGACCTACGACCTGCGACCGCTCTCAATACGATTCAGCATGAAAATCACGGTTTTGATGGGCGGCACGTCCGCCGAGCGCGACGTGTCGCTGGCGAGCGGCCTGCGCATCGCGGAAGCGCTGCGGTCGAAGGGGCACGACGTCGTCACGCTCGACACCGCGCGCGGCACGTTGACGGCCAAGGACGAGAAGCAGCTGCTCGCGAAGGGCAACGTCGTGAAAAAGGCGCCGCCGTCGCACGAGGAGCTCGCGAAGATGGAGGCGGAAACACTGCAGCAGATGACGCGCGCGCTGCCGTCGCTGAAGAGCGCCGACGTCGTCTTCATGGGATTGCATGGCGGCTACGGCGAGGACGGCAGCATCCAGGCGCTGCTGGACATGGCCGGAATCCGGTACACGGGCAGCGGCCATCTGGGCAGCGCGCTCGCCATGGACAAGGATCTCTCGAAGCACCTGTTCCGTCGCTCCGGTGTGCAGACCGCGGACTGGATCATGGCACGACGCGATGCGGCGGCCGAAGAGCAGCTGGGACGCCTCACGCTGCCGGTCGTGGTGAAGCCGTCCAAGCAGGGATCCACCGTCGGCCTCTCGGTGGTGCGCAAGCGCGAAGAGCTCGGCACCGCGGTCGCGGAGGCGTTTCAGTACGACGACGAGGTGATGATCGAGCAGTTCGTGCCTGGGCGCGAGCTCACCGTCGGCATTCTCGGCGACGACGCGCTGCCGGTGGGGGAGATCATCCCGAAGCACGAGATCTACGACTACGAGTGCAAGTACACGGTGGGTATGGCCGAAGAGGTCTTTCCGGCGCAGATTCCCTCCGATCGCGCGCGGGAAGCGCAGGAGCTGGCGAAGCGAGCCTTTCAGGCTCTCAAGCTGCGCGGCTACGCTCGCATCGACTTCCGCATGACCGAAGACGGCAGTCTGTTCTGTCTCGAGGCCAACACACTCCCCGGTATGACGCAGACGAGCTTGATCCCGCAGGGCGCCGCGGCCGCAGGCATCGCGTTTCCCGATCTGTGCGAGCGCATCGCGCTGCTCGCGCTCGGCGACGACGCGCGCAAGCCGACGGAATTTCCACGGCGGACACCGGAAAGCGGGGTCAGGCAGTAATGGCGAAGACCGCGGGACCCACGGCGGCGCTCGCGGGCGTGCCGACGGGTCTGCAGGCACAGGGAGTCTGGCTCGGACGGCGGCAGCTGTTCGTGCGCTTTGCCGCCGAGGCCGAGACCGCGACGATGTACACTGCGCAGGCCATCGCGCAGGAGCTCCAGAAGAGCGCGAAACGCTCCGCGTTCCACTCGATCTCCGTCGGCGGTCGCGATCCGCTGGCGAACGCGGAGTTTCTGCAGGCGGCGTTCGAGACGGCGGCGCCGCCACTCCCGGTGCTGCTCGACATCGACGGCCAGCGTCCCGAGGAGATTCCCGTCGTCGCGAAATACATTTCGGTGCTGCAGGTCACGCTCGAGGGCGCCGCGATCGACGCGCACGCCGAGCGCGCGATGGAATCGCTCCGGGTCGCCACGGACAAAGGCGTGGAGCACGCGCTCGTGCTCGCGCCCGGTGAGCAATCGAGTGACGGGCAATTGCTGCGGGTCGTCGAACAGGCACACGCGGCGAGCGCGAAAACCGTGATCGTCATTCACCCGCCGTACAACACGCCGATCGATCGCGATCGGCGCTGGGTGATGCTGATGGAGCGCTCTGCAGGACTGCATCCGGATGTGCGGCTGTGGTTGCGGCTGCCGCCACCGACAGGGACGAGATGAGCTGGAACGCGGCTGAGCAGGTGGAACAGGAAGCTCCGCGCATGACGCGGGTGGTTCAGACGCTGATCGCGCTGAACGTCGCGGTCGCATTCCTGGCAGCCACCGTCGTCCAGCCCACGGAGCTCGAATCCCTCTTCGGCTTTCGCGCGGGCCCGCTCGCGGAGACGTGGTGGACGGCGTTCACCTACATGTTCCTGCACGCGGGGCTGTGGCACCTGGCAATGAACATGTACACGCTCTGGTTGTTCGGTCCGCGACTGGAGCACACGTGGGGATCGCGCGGCTTCGCGCTCTTCTACATCTGGTGCGGCATCGGCGGCGCGGTGTTCCACGCACTGTTCGGCGGCCTCACGACCATGGTCGGCGCATCGGCGGCGGTATTCGGCGTGATGCTCGCGTACGCGCTGCAGTGGCCGCGCGACGAGATCTATCTGTTCGGCGTGATCCCGATGCGTGTGGCGACGCTGGTCGCGCTCCTCGCGATCGTGAACGTGTTCTTCGGCGTGACGGCGAGCCCGGGCGGCGTGGCGTACGTCGCGCACGTGGGCGGCTTCGTGTTCGCGTTCCTGTATCTCAAGAAGCCGCAGCACGTGGGCATCGATCAGCTGCGCCAGCGCGTATCGCCGGCTCCGGATGTGGGCGACGACATCACGCCGCGCTCGGCGCAGCGGTCGTCGCGCTCGCGTCACCGCGACGAGGTCGACGAGATCGTCGCGCAGAGCAAGGCGGTGGTTGCGAAACGTCCCGCGCGGCTGGAGCCGGGCAAGCGAGCGGAGGCGCGGGGTG
>DATFHG010000227.1:0-26554 GCA_035248725.1 Gemmatimonadaceae bacterium
CGGGCGTGGCGCTGGTCATCCTCGCCGCTGCGGGATTGCTTGCGCTCCCATGGGTCCTTCCGCGCGTGAGCTCGCTAGCCGCCCGTATGACAGGCCGTCCGGTAGATGTGCAGTCGCCACCGCCGCGTAGCATCGCCGCCGCCGTCGTGGGGAATCTGCTGGCCTGGTTGTTTTACGGCGTCGCGTTCATGTGGCTCGTCGGTGGTGTCCTCGGCGAGGCCGCTGGCGCCACGTGGCAGTACATCGCAGTTTTCACCGCGTCGTACGTCGTCGGCTATCTCGTACTGATACTGCCGGGCGGGATCGGGCCCCGAGAAGGGGTCATGATGGCGATGCTCACGTCGTTCCAGCTCGCGACGCCGAAACAGGCGCTGCTCGTGGCCGGAGCGTCGCGTGTCTGGCTCACCATCCTCGAGCTCGTGCCCGGCATCGTCTTTCTGGCCATCAGTCGAGCGCGGCGCGCACCCCCGGCATCCCAGGCACCCCGAGCTCCCACGACCACATCGGATGGCTCAGCCTTCCCACCGAACCAGTGATGTCACAGCGGCGCCCGTGCTCTTGGCGCCGCGCTTTGCGACGGCGTGGGCGGCGCTGGTGTACGCCGCCGCCACGCTCTCGCTGGCGTATCCAGCGCTCGCGGGCCGCTTCCTGGTCAGCCTTCATAGCGATCAGTACTTCGCAGGCTATGCCTTCCGGGAGTACGCCGCATCGTCGCTGAAGGCCGGACACGGCTTTCCGCAGTGGAATCCGTACCTGCAGGGCGGCCTTCCATATATCGCCGCGATGCACGGCGACATTTTCTATCCGACGTTTCTGCTGCGCATGGTGCTGCCCACGGACGCGGCGATGACGTGGGGCTTTGCGATCCATCTCTTCCTGGCCGGCCTGTTCACGTTCGGATTTCTGCGTGCGTACGGCGTGGGCTTCTGGGGGTCGCTCGTTGGCGGGCTCGCGTACATGATGAGCGGCCCCATCGCGGGGTACGCGTCACCGGGCCACGACGGCAAGCTGTTCGTCAGCGCGCTATTGCCGCTGGCCCTCTGGATGCTCGTGCGAGGCGTGCGCGACGGCCGCGCATGGTCGTGGGGCGTGCTGGCCATCACCGTCGCGCTCGCGGTGCTCAGCCCACACCCGCAGCTGCTCCAGTACCTGCTGCTGACGAGCGGAGCGTTCGCGCTGTACATCGCGCTGGCGCCGAACGTGGCCGGGAAGCGGATGCAGCGCGACGTGGTGCTCAAGCGACTCGGCCTGGCCTTCGGCGCGGTGATCCTCGGCGGCATCATCGGGGCGGTGCAGTACCTGCCGGTTCGTGAGTACGTGGCGTGGTCGCCGCGCGCGGGAGGGAAGGGGTGGCGGGACGCGGTGTCGTACTCGATGCCACCGGAGGAGCTGTTCAACGCCATCCTCCCGCAGTTCAGCGGCGTCCTCGAGAACTATTGGGGACGCAACCTCATTCACTGGCACAGCGAGTACGCGGGCGTCGTCGTACTGATCCTCGCCGGCGCCGGCCTGTTCGCCGCCAACGTGCGCAAGAGCTTCCGCTGGTTCTGGGGCGGCACGTTCATCGTTTCGTTGTTGTGGGCGCTCGGCGGCTACACGCCTTTCTTCTATCTCGTGTACTACCTGGTGCCCGGCACGAAGTATTTCCGGGCGCCGAGCACGATCATGTACATAACGATGTTCTCGGTATCGGTTTTCGCCGCACTTGGCGTGGACCGCATTGTGCGCGCGCCGGAGTCGCTGGCGAGGAAGTTCACGTGGGGCTGGGCGATTGGCGTCGTGGCGGTGTGTGTGCTGCTCGCGGCGACCATGTCCTCGGTGGCGGAAAGCATCACGAATTCGCTGGCATCGGCCGGTTACCGATCGGACATGCTCGCCGGTATGCTCGAGCGCGCGCGTGCGAATGAGCCGCACGTCGCCCTCGGAGCGATCCGCACCGTCCTCTTCGCGCTGCTCGCGCTCGGCGTGATCTGGGCGGCGAGAACGCGCCTGGAGTCTCGACAAGTGGTAGCCTGGGCACTGGTCGCACTCGTAGCGATCGACCTGTGGACCGTGGAGCGGCATTACTGGATCTTCTCAGCGCCGGCGAAGCAATTGTACGCGTCCGATCCAGCGATCGACGCCATCCGCGCGTCAGACGCAACAGACCCCGGTCGCGTTTTTGTTTGGGATCCGTTGCGCAGCTCCGAAGAGCGGGATCCGTATTTCGGCACGTCGCCGGACCAGAACTACGACGGCATGATGGTGCATCGCGTGCGCTCCGTGACGGGCTATCACGGGAATCAGCTCGGCCGCTACGACAACCTGCTAGAAGGTGCGTTCGAAAGCGGTGCGTATATGAGCCCGCCGTTCTGGCGACACGAGAACGTGCGCTTTCTCTACACGACGCTGCCGGACTCGCTCATGCCGCAGCTGACGGCGCAGCTGCGGCTCGGCGGCCGCTTCGTGAAGATCGCCGGCCCAGTCAGGAATGCCGCGGGAAGCACGGTGTACGCGTACACGTTCCCCGGATCGAATCCGGCCGCCTGGGTTGCATCGGTGATGGTGAAGGGTCCCGACGACCAGGCCCTCGCCACCGTCCTCAACCCGGCGTTCGATCCCACGCGAGCCGCCATCATCGACACCGCCGCCGCATTGCAGACCGTCCAGCCGACAACCGTCCCGCCCCCTTCGAATGTCCAAGCCAGAGTGACGCGCATGCAACCCGGCGAGATCGACGTGCAGCTCGAGGGATCGGTAGCAGCGGGATCCGCCCTCATCGTGTCCGAGAATTTCTTCCCGGGTTGGCGCGCGGCGGTCGATGGGAAAAGCGTCTCCTCGGTGCGGGCCAACTACAATCTGATAGGAGTTCCATTGTCGCCCGGCGCCAGGAACGTGACGCTCCGCTTCGTCGACCGCGCGTACCAGACGGGGAAGACGGTCACGCCGCTCGCCCTGCTCGTCGCGATCGCGGCCGTCGCCGCTGGCATCGTCGCGGATCGCCGCCGCGTTCAACCTGTCTGACGTCGTGGCTCCCGCCGAACGTGCGCTGGTCATCGTCCCGACGTACAACGAGCGGGAGAACATCGCCCGTCTGATCGCCGCCGTGCTCGAGAAGGACCGGCGTCTCGAGATGCTGGTTGTGGATGATGGGTCGCCTGACGGCACCGGCGACATCGTCGCAGAGATCGGCGCCCAGAATCCGCGCGTGCACCTGTTGCGCCGCGAAAGGAAGATGGGGCTCGGCACCGCGTACATCGCGGGATTTCGCTGGTCGCTCGAGCGCGGTTACGACTATACGTTCGAGATGGACGCGGATTTCTCGCACGATCCGGCCCACCTGCCGCAATTTCTGCGCGCCATCGAAACCGCCGATCTCGTCCTCGGCTCGCGCTACAGCGATGGGAAGGTCACCGTCGTGAACTGGCCCATCAAACGCCTGCTGCTCAGCTACTTCGCCAACGTCTACGCCCGTATCGTGACCGGACTGCCCGTCTGGGACGCAACGGGCGGGTTCAAGGTCTATCGCAAGGCCGTCCTCGATTCGATCGACCTCTCGCGCGTACGCTCGAATGGCTACGCGTTCCAGATCGAGATGAGCTTCCGGGCGTGGAAGAAGGCGTTCCGCATCGTCGAGATCCCGATCGTCTTCGTCGACCGCACCGAGGGTACCAGCAAGATGTCCAAGGCCATCGTCCGCGAGGCGATCTGGATGGTCTGGCGCCTGCGATTCTGGTCCATGACGAACCGGCTCTAGCCGTTCATCCGGCTCGAGCGAGGAGCTGCCGGTGATTCCATTTGGACGCGAATTCTGGAAAATGAGCGGATCCGGGAACGACTTTGTGTTCCTGGATGCCCGGGAAGGCGTGCCAAAATCTTTCACATCACCTGATGTCGTAGGTCATATCTGCAAGCGCGGCACTGGCATAGGCGCTGACGGAGTCGTTTTCGTGCAGCGGTCCAGCAAGGCAACCGTGGGCCTGTTGTACCTGAACGCGGACGGCTCCCGGGCTGATCTCTGCGGCAACGCCACACTCTGCACGGCTCGGCTCTCGCGCGAGCTGGGAATCGTCGACGGCGGTGAATTCACGATCGACACCGATTCGGGCGTGCTGGGAGCCCGATTCCTCGGCGATCAGCCGGAGATCGACCTTCCGGTGGTGCGGGACGTGAAGCCGGAAGCCGGCATCGAACTGGAAAAAGGTGAGCGCCGGATGGGTTTTGCCCTGGCCGGCGTGCCGCACCTGGTCATCCTGGTGGACGACCTCGAGGCCGTGGACGTGGTGGGCCGCGGACGACCGCTCAGGCGCCACAAGTCGCTGCAACACGGGGCCAACGTCAATTTCGTCAAGCAGATGGGCGACGGCATCTTCGCGTACCGGACGTACGAGCGCGGTGTCGAAGCCGAAACGCTGGCCTGCGGAACGGGCGCGGTCGCGATTGCAGTGCTGCTCAAGGCCTGGAAGCTCGCCGGCGACACAGTCCGGATTCGGACCCGGTCAGGGAAGGAGCTCAGGGTCCGACTCTCAGGTCCTGCGGACCGCCTGACGCCGTCATTGTCCGGCGAAGCGCGGATCGTGTACCGGGGCTCGTTTGGCGAGCTCGATCTGCCGACGGATTTACGGGAGCTGCAGGTCAGACCCTAGGCGTCCCGGGAAGGCGGGGATACGTGGAGACTTGCTGTTCTCCACATGATTCCCACTTCCATAGTTTACATAACACATCTTATACGCACTAACGTACGAACAACGTTTAATACGATGACTTGGCTGTGAGCGGATTTCAGGACTTGCCTGCCGGCTTTGCCTCGAGCTCGCCCAACCGGACACGCGCCTCGGTCTGAACGGCGACCGCATTCGGATCATCCACGAGCTTCTGCCAGATGTCCCTGGCGTCGTTATTCCGGCCTGCAGCCATATACGCACGGCCGGCGTGTGCCATGAACATGGCGCGCTCGCCGGGAAGCTCGGTGGCGTCAGCCGCCTTCTTATACGACTCGGCAGCGTCCACCGGCTTGCCCGACGCCATCTGGCCGTCGCCCGTCAGCGCCCAGATGGAGCCGAGGAGCGGACCGGCTGCTCGGTTCGTGTGATACTTCTCCAGCGCTTTGAGACCGTCGGCGGGCTTACCCTGATCGTAATCCAGCTGCGCCAGGAGCATCGCAGCCTGCGCTCCCGGAAGCGTACCCGAATACCGGTCGGCGACCTTTTGCAGGTCGCTCTGTGCGAGCGCCGCGTTGCCGGCGGCGAGTGACTGCTTGGCCTGGCTCAAGCCGCGCTCGGCGTTGGCGGCCTTGATCTCACCGCTTCTGATGTAGAACCAGTAGCTGATGCCCACCAGCAGGATCACGACCGCGCCGATGGTCACCGCGCGCGAGTTTGTCTGCAGCCAGTCCGCGAACGATTGCGTCCTGGAGTCTCCTGTCTCGATCGTTTGTGCTGGCATTGAACCGGAGATCCGGCGTCGCCGGATCGCTCCTTTAAGTGTTACTTGAAGGCCCCGCGCCACCTGGCGACGAATGCCCCTGGGGTGACTCGAACACCCGGCCAACGGTTTAGGAAACCGCTGCTCTATCCATCTGAGCTACAGGGGCGAGTCCGTTTACAGCCGTTGAAGATAGCGCCCCGCTCGAAAAGCTGAACCGGAAAAAGAACCACAGAGAACACAGAGTTACACAGAGGAACTGCGCTGTGGTCCCCCTAAGGCCACGCCTCCGTGTACTCTGTGCTCTCTGCGGTTCAGTGTGCGGCCAGCCCTACTCGGTGCGCATCGCCACGACTGGGTCGGCAGACGCGGCGCGTCTCGCCGGCACATAGCAGCCGAGTGCGGCTGCGATCAGCAGGACCAGCGGCGCCGCGGCGAACGTCAGTGGATCGAGCTTGTCGACGCCGAACAGCAGGCTCGCCATGGCCTTCGTGAGCGCGAGGGACGCCGCGATCCCGATGCCGACGCCAAGCGCGGCAATCCACAGGCCCTGCCCCACGACCAGTGCCATGATCTTCCGCTGCGTTGCGCCGAGCGCGACTCGGATGCCGAGCTCGCGCGTCCGCTGGCTCACGGAGTACGAGATCACGCCGTAGATGCCGAGCGCGGCGAGCAGCAGGGCGATCCCGGCGAACGCGGCGAGCAATACCATATAGAAGCGCGGCTGCGCCACCGAATCCGATACGGCCTGCTCCATGGTCTTCAGACCGAAGATCGGGAGCTCGCCGTCCAGATCACGCACGGTCTTCTTGATCGCGGCCTGCATCGCGCGCGGGTCGCCGTCGGTGCGAATCAGCACAGAGAAGAACCCGATCGGGAAACTGCTGAACGGCACGTACGACGTGGGATAATCGGCAGCGGCGAGATCCTGCTCCTTCACGTCGCCCACCACACCCACGATCTGTCCTTTCACCTCGACGGAGCCCTTCCCTGCCTCCGCGGTATCGTGTGTGATGCCATACGTGACCGTCTTGCCGATGGGATCCTCGTTCGGAAAGTACTTCCGCACGAATTCCTGGCTGACGAGCACCACGGGCGCCGCGTTGTGAACCTCGTCGGCGGCGTTGAACAGGCGGCCGCGAATCAGTGGAATCCCCATCGCCGCGAAGTAGCCCGCCGACGTCGAGTGCACCTGGCTCACATGACGGTCACCGGGTGTCGACGGCGGCCATCCGGCAACCTCGAACGTCGTACGAATCAGACCGGAGTTGTCGAGCGGTCTGCCAAAGGTGATGCCGACGGCCCGCGCGCTGGGAAGCGCGGCCAGTCGTTCCGTCAAATCGTTCGTCAGCTGCATGACCTGCCGCTCCAGACGGTACTTGGTATCGGGGAGCGACAGATTGAAGGAGACGACGCGCTCCGGATTGAAGCCCGGATTCACGTCGATGAGACGAACGAAGCTTCGGATCAGAAGACCGGCGCCGATGAGCAGGACGACGGCCATCGTCATCTCGGCGACAACGAGCAGGCTGCGTGTCCGTTGCGCGCCGCCGCGGGTCGTGCCGCGCACGCTCTCCCGCAGCATCTGCGCGATGTCCGGGCGCGCGGCGTGAAGCGCCGGCACCAGACCGAAGAACAATCCCGTGAGCGCGCTGACGCCGAGCGCAAAGAGCAGTACCGGAGCGTTCACGACGACCTCGGACAGTCGCGGCAAGCCCTCCGGCCCGAAGGAGACCACGGCGGCGATCACCCACGAGGCGAGCGCGACGCCGACGGCCGCGCCGGCAACGGACAGCAGCAGGCTCTCGGTGATGAGCTGCCGCACGATACGCATGCGCGCGGCGCCGAGCGCTGTCCGCACCGCGATCTCGGACTCGCGTTGTGACGCCCGCACCAGAAGCAGGTTCGCGACGTTCGCGCACGCGATCAGCAGGACGAACGCAACCGCGCCGAACATCACGTACAGCGGCTTTCGCACGTTGCCCGTGATCCGCTCCTGCAGCGGCATCACGGTGCCGCTGAAATGCGTGTTGCTCTGCGGATATTGCTGCTCGAGACGCTTCGCGACTGCCTGCAGGTCGCGCTTCCCCTGCTCCGTCGGAATACCGGACTTCATGCGCCCGACCGCATAGATGCTGTGTGCGCCGCGGTTCGACGGATCGACCTGCCAGTTCTGGAACACGAACGGAACGAACAAGTCCGTGTTCCCGGGATACGTGAGCGACGCCGGCGCGACGCCGACGACCGTGTAGGCGTTGCCGTCGAGTCGAATGGTCTGGCCGACGATGTTGCGATCGGCTCCGTAGCGGCTGCGCCACACCTTGTCCGTGAGCACGACGACACGCTGCGCATCCTTCTTGTCCTCGCCCGTCGCGAACGTGCGGCCGATCTGGGCGTTCACGCCCAGCAAATCGAAGAAATTGGCGCCGACGTACGCCGCGCGGACGCGGACCGGCTCGGACGTCGCGTGCGTGAGGTTCATCGTGCTCTGATCCATGGGCGACATGCCGACGAAGCTCTTGCTCTGGTCGCGGTAGTCGACGAAGTCGAGCACGGACATCGGATTCACGCGGTCGTCGCGGTTGGTCGACGCGATGAACACGACCTCGTCCGGATTGCGAAACGGCAGCGGCTTGAGCACCACTGCGTTGATGACGCTGAAGATCGAAGTCGTTGCGCCGATGGCCAGGCCGAGCGTCGCTACGGCGATGACCGTGAATCCGGGTGCGCGAACGAGCTTCCGCGCGGCGTATCGAATGTCCTGGAGAAACGTTTCCACGTGGCGAGAGGCTGGGGTGGGAGCCGCGGCCACGATAAGGAAGGAGCGTGCCTTCCAGCCAACCACGAACGTCGTTGTCCTATAAACACTTACGCCGGACCAACGCTGGCCCGGCGCAAGAACGGTGTTCGCTTGTGGGACGCGCAGTCCGCGCACGCACAGTCTACGGGTTGGACGATCTCCCTGGCTTGCGTGTCCTGACCACGATCACGCCGTTGGCGCCGCGAACGCCGTACACGGCGGTGTCCTCCGGATTCTTGAGGACGCGGATGGACTCGATGTCGTGCGGATTGATGCCGGTCAGCACGCCACCCGGCAGCGCTCCCATCGGCACGTCATCGATGACGTACAGCGGTTCGCTGCTCCCGTAAAAGGACGACGGCCCGCGGATCTGCACGGCGATGCGACCGTCCGGCGTGGTCGTCACGGTCACGCCGGACGCTTTCGACTGGATCGCCTGTGCGATCGCGTCACCGCCGCTTTCCTCGATGTCCCGCGACGTCACCTCGGGCTCGGGTACGGCCTTCGGTCGGGCATTGGCCGAATGACACGCCAGCGTGAGGCTGGTCATCGCGCCGACGAGCACGCGGACACGTATGGATGATCTCATGGTCTTGCGCCTCAACGTGGCTTGATGGGGCCGCGGCGAATCTCTTCCGCCGCTCGCTGCAGGCGATCGATGTAATTGTTCACGGACTCGTGGGCGGAGCGCGTGGGGAGGGCGAAGCCCGGGCGATCCGGCTGAGCGGCGCTGCCGCGCGGAGGCTCGTCGACCATGAGGTCTCCTCCTCGCCGCTCCACCGCGTTCTCGAAATCCTCGACGGCTTCCGCGATGCGTTCCAGCTCGTCGGGGGTCTCCTGCCCCCTCAGGGCGATCCCCAGCGATGTGAGGCGTCCAGCCACATCACGCGCCACGCGCGTGAGGTCGTCGTCGGAACTGGCGGCGGATTCTTCGCGCCTGGCCATGCTGCGCTCCGTGTAGATGCGTGTGAGAAGATAGCGCGTCGGGGGCGCCCTCGTCGTCCTCTTGCGCTTCTACAGAAGACCGCGCACTCTTGTAGAAGCACAAGGGGAACCATGACCGACAAGCTCGATCTGCCGCAGGGGACGCTCGACCTGCTCATCCTGAAGGCACTCTCCCTCGGCCCGCGCCACGGGTGGGCCATCTCCGAGCGCATCCACGAGGTGTCGCGCGCGACCCTGCAGATCCCGCAGGGCTCGCTCTATCCTGCCCTGCACCGGCTCGAGCGTCAGGGATGGATCCGCGCCGAATGGGGGGCCTCGGACAACAACCGCCGGGCGAAGTACTACGAGCTCACCCGCACCGGACGAAAGCAACTGGACGCGGAGACGGACGCGTGGGAGCGACTCACGGCGGCGGTGTCCCTCGTGCTGAGGATGACGTGATGCTCACGGACCTGCGGTATCGGCTGCGCACACTGTTCAGCCGCGCCTCGCTGGAGCGCGAGCTCGACGACGAGCTGCGTTTCCACCTCGAGCAGGAGGCCGAGAAGTACATGCGTCAGGGCAAGTCTCGCGAGGAGGCAGAGCGGCTCGCGCGCGTGGCTTTCGGCGGCGTGGAACGCATCAAGGACGACACGCGCGACGCACACGGTCTGGCATCGCTGGACCGTGTGGCACAGGACCTCCGGTATGCATGGCGCGCGATCCGGAACCGTCCGGGATTTTCCGCGGCCATCGTCCTGACGCTCGGCCTGGGCATCGGCGCCAACGCCGCGATGTTCGGCATCGTGGATCGCCTGTTGTTCCGCCCACCACCCTATCTCGAGAACGCTGCCCGCGTGCAGCGCGTGTTCGTGAACTATGTCTGGGACTCGCGCGAGCAGACGGACGGCGCTTTGGAGTACGCGCGGTTCACCAATCTGGCCGAGTGGACGTCTTCCTTCGACCTCGCCGGCGTCGCGGCATACCGCGATGTGGCGATCGGAACGGGCGACGCCGCGCGCGAGATGCGCATCGCCGTCGTGAGTGCGACCCTGTTCGATTTCTTCGATGCGACGCCGGTGCTCGGTCGATTTTTCTCCAAAGCGGAGGACCGTCCGCCTGCGGGAGCGCCTGTCGCGGTCCTGAGCTACGAGTACTGGCAGCTGGGGTACGGCGGCGCCGCGGACGCCATCGGACGCTCGGTGCAGGTGGACCGTGCCGTGTACACCATCATCGGCGTCGCACCGCCGGAATTCGTCGGCATCACCGACGAGCGCGCGCCGGCGATGTTCATCCCCGCCACCGCGTTCGCTGCGACGAGGCGCCCGCACTTTGCCACGGAGTACGGCTGGAGCTGGCTCGACATGTTCGTGCGACGCAAACCCGGCGTCAGCGTCGAGAGCGCGAACGCCGATCTCACGGCGGCGTATCGCCGGTCCTGGGAAGCGGAGCGGGCGACCGGCAACGTGAACCGCTCCGCGAACGACGCGCGCGCGCGGGCGTTCGTCGCGCCCGTGCATGAGTCGCGCGGGCCCACCGCCGGACCGGAAGCGAAGGTGGCGGCCTGGGTCATGGGCGTCGCGTGCATCGTGCTGCTCGTGGCGTGCGCCAACGTCGCGAACCTGCTGCTCGCCCGCGCCGTCAGCCGGCGGCGCGAAATTGCCTTGCGCCTCGCGCTCGGTGTCACGCGCTGGCGCCTGACCCAGCAGCTGCTGACAGAGACGCTGCTGCTCGCCGTGTTCGGCGCCGTGGCCGGTCTGGTCGTGGCGCAGGCAGCGGGCACCGCGCTTCGCGCGCTCATTCTCGGAGAGGCGGCGCGTGACGGGACCGTCGTCGATCCGCGCACCCTCGTGTTCGTGGGCGCCGTCGCCCTGGGGGTAGCGGTGTTGACGGGACTCGCGCCCGCACTCCAGGCCGTACGGCCGAACGTCGCGGACGCGCTCAAGGCCGGAACGCGCGAAGGAACGCATCATCGCTCGACACTGCGTTCGATGCTGTTGCTGTTTCAGGGCGCGTTTTCGCTGGTGCTGCTGGTCGGCGCCGGCTTGTTCGTGCGCAGCCTCGCGCACGTGCGCGCCGAACGGCTGGGCTACGACGTACGTCCGGTGATTTACGCGGAGGGCATGGATCGCGGCGTACAGCTCTCGGATGCCGAGGCGCGCGCGCTGCAACAGCGATTGTTGAGCGCGGCGCTGTCGGAACCAGGAGTGGTGTCTGCGTCACCGACGATCTCCGTTCCCTTCTGGAGCAGCGAAGGGCGCGGCGCGCCGCATGTGCCGGGCCGCGATTCACTGCAGAAGCTGGGGCGTTTCATGCTCCAGGCGGGATCGCCCGAATATTTCGCGACCGTGGGAACGCGCATTGTTCGAGGCCATGGATTCACTGCGGCGGACAACGAGACCGCGGCGCCAGTCGTCGTGGTAAGTGAATCGATGGCCCGCGCGGTGTGGCCGGACCAGGAAGCGATCGGACGGATCATGCGCATTGGCAGCGACACCAATCCCTACATGACGGTGATTGGTGTGGCGGAAGACATTCGCTCGCACCGGCTGCAGGGCGCGCCGGAGTTCACGTACTACATGCCGATCGCCCAATACATACGGCGATTCGGCGACGCACGGCCAGCGCTGTTCATTCGCGTACAGGGAGACGCCGCCGACCGAGTAGAGGCGATCCGACGCCGACTGCAGCGCGAGATGCCGGGCGCATCCTATATGAAGGCGATGCCGCTCGCCGCGCTCGTGGCGCCGCAGCAACGGTCGTGGGAGTTCGGCGCGACGATGTTCGTCGCCTTCGGTGCGCTGGCGCTGGCGCTCGCCGCGATCGGCCTGTACAGCGTCGTCACCTACGCGGTCGCGCAGCGGTCACACGAGCTGGGCGTGCGCATCGCGCTCGGCGCCGGAACGGACGACGTCGTCGGCCTCGTGGTCAAGCAGGGTGTCCGCTTCGCTCTCGGAGGAATCCTGATTGGCAGCGCGATCGCGCTGGCCGCGGGGAAAGCACTGGAAGCCGTGCTGTTCAAGCAATCCCCTCGCGACCCCAGCGTGTTCATCGCGGTGGCGGGCGTGTTGCTCGTCGTCGCGGTGGCAGCGACGCTGCGGCCCGCGCTGCGCGCCGCGCGCGTGGATCCGATGGTCGCATTGCGCGCCGATTGACGATCGGCAGCGACGCGTCTTGCGCTGATGTGGACCGGTCAACATCTTCCCTACAAACAAAAGGGAAGGGTTGGCGTCGATGCTCGATCAGGAAGGTGGGCTCGTGCGGGGCACGCTCGATTTGCTCGTGCTCAAGGCGTTGAGCTGGGGCCCTCGACACGGGTATGCGGTCGCGGAGTGGATTCACACGATCACCGAGAGCGAGCTGCTGGTGGAAGAAGGGCCGCTGTACACCGCCCTGCACCGCCTGGAGAAGAAAGGCTGGCTCGTGTCGGAGTGGGGATACTCGGAGGCGAATCGTCGCGCGCGGTACTATCGCCTGAGTACCTCCGGACGACGGCAACTGCGCACCGAGGTCTCGCTCTGGGAACGCTACGCGCGCGCTGTCGGACGGGCGCTCGCCGCTCAGGTACCGTCGGTGGCCTAGCCGGCTGCATCGTGCGCCGCGTCTTTCGCCTTCGCTTCGCCCGTCGCCATCTCGAGGACGAGATCGACGAGGAGCTGCGCTTCCACCTCGCGATGCGCGAGCAGTCCTTGATGCAACGCGGGTTGACGGCCGGCGACGCCCACCTCGCGGCGCACAAGCAGTTCGGCGACTTCGCCACCGTGCGCTCTTCCCTGCTCACCCTGGATCAGGAACGGGAACGCTCCATGAAACGCGCCAACGTGCTCGACGAGCTGAAACAGGACCTTGCGTACGCCGGTCGCATGCTGCGCCGCAACGCCGTCTTCACCACCGTCGCGGTCGCGACGCTGGCGCTGGGTATCGGCGCCAACACGTCCATCTTCGCGCTCATCGACGCGCTGTTGCTGCGTCGCCTCGACGTCGTGCGCCCACGCGAGCTGGTCGTCATCGGCGAACCGTCGCGGGTCGGCTCGCTGTCGAGCGGGTCGCCGAGAACCGACCTGTTCTCCTACAAGGCCTACACGGAGCTGCGGCGCCGCCAGCAATCGTTCACCGGCTTGCTCGCCAGCGGTCGGACGCCGCGACTCTTCATGACCGTGGGTGACACCGCCGGTGAACCGGAGCATCCACGCGGACGTTTCGTCTCGGGCAACTACTTCCACGTGCTGGGCGTGCCCGCCTTCATCGGACGCACGTTCGGCGACGAGGAAGACGCCAACATCGGCGCGTCGCCCGTCGCGGTCATCAGCTACGACTACTGGATGCAGCGCTTCGAGGGAGATCGCGGAGTCATCGGACGCACGGTGCGCGTCAATAGCGCGGCGCTCACGGTGATCGGCGTGGCACGCCCGGGCTACGACGGCGAGATCGTCGGCGGCCGGACGGAGATGTGGCTGCCGATCACGATGCAGCCCGTGCTGATGGCGAACCACGATCTGCTCACGGACCCGACGGACAGCTGGTTCCTTCTCATCGGCCGGCTGAAGCCCGGGTTGACGCTGGCACAGGCGAAGGGCGAGATGGAAACGCTCATCCCTCGCGCGCTCATGGACATCTCGCCGGATCGTGAATTCACGGATTTTGTCCGCAACATGACGACGAGCGACATCCGCGTGGCGGACGGGTCGCGCGGGTTGTCCGGCATGCGACGCACGTACTTCGCGCCGCTGGTGACGCTCATGGCCGGCGTCGCCCTGTTGCTGCTGATCGTGTGCGCCAACGTCGCGAACCTGCTGCTCGCGCGCGCGACGGCCCGCTCCCGCGAGATGACGCTCCGCGTCGCGCTGGGCGCTGCGCGGCCGCGCCTCGTCCGCCAGCTCATGACGGAGAGCCTCGTGCTGTCGCTGCTGGGCGCCGGCGGCGGTGTGCTGGCCGGATGGTGGGGCAGCCGCGTTCTGCTGACGATCGCCGCCGACGGCGGCGGCCCGATTCCGGTCAACGTGGCGATCAGCGGCACGGTCGCGCTGTTCACGATCGCCGCCGCACTGCTCGCGGTCGTGATCTTCGGGTTGGCGCCGGCGCTCACCGCCTCACGGGTGAACCTCGCGGACGCGATGCGCGCGCAGGCGCGGTCGTTGAGCGGCGGCGGCATGGGCGGTGGAGGACGCGGCCGTCGTCCGTCGCCGGCCCGCATGGTCATCGCCGCACAGGTGGCGCTGTCGCTCCTGCTGCTGGTGGGTGCAGGTGTGCTGGTGCGAAGCATGTGGTCGCTGCAGCACGCGGACATCGGGATGGATCGCGACCATTTGCTGCTGGTCGACCTCGACCCGCGGGCTGCCGGCTATCTGGGGGAGCGCTATCCGGCGATCGCGCTGGATCTGGCGGAGCGGATGCAGCGGATCCCCGGCGTCGCGGCCGTGTCGTTCTCCGAGAACGGATTGTTCAACGGCACGGAATCCTCGAGCACGGTGGGCATCGAAGGGTTTACGGCGCGGTCGGACAAGGATTCCCTGATCAATTGGGATGAAGTGGGGCCGGGCTACGCGAGGACGATCGGCAGCCACCTGCTCGAGGGGCGCGACCTCACGGTGCAGGATCGCGGCCCCGGCGCGCGCGTCGCGCTGATCAACGAGACGATGGCGAAGTTCTACTTCCAGGGCGGACCGGCCGTTGGACGCCATATCCAGCTCAATCCGGACTCGGCCGCGTATCAGATCGTCGGAGTGATCACCGATGCGCAGGATCACGATCTGCGTGCGACGCCGTCGCGGCGCGCGTATTTCTCCATCCTCAATCCCATCGAGGTCGGGCCACTGCGCATGATCGTGCGCACGGTCGGGAATCCGGCGGCTATGGCGAACACGGTGCGTCAGGTGGTCGTGGATCGCGATCGCGCGATCCCGATCTATGGCGTCGATCCGCTGCCTGCGCTCCTCAAGTCGAACATCCGCGCCGAGCGACTCGTCGCGAAGATCGCGGTCGGCTTCGGCGTGCTCGCGCTGCTGCTCGCGGCCATCGGCCTGTACGGCGTCATGAGCTACGCGATTTCCCGCCGGACGGGCGAGATCGGGTTGCGCATGGCGTTGGGCGCGCGGCCCGCCGACGTGGTGCGCATGGTGGTGTGGGACGCGACGCGTCTCGTGCTCGTGGGCCTCGGCATCGGATTCCTGATCTCGCTCTTTGCGATGCGACTGCTGCGCGGCCAGCTGTACGGCGTCGGCGCACTGGATCCCGCGTCCATCGCCGCGGCGGTAAGCGTCCTGCTCGCGAGCGGCGCGCTCGCCGCACTGATTCCGGCGATGCGCGGTGCGCGCGTGACGCCGGTGGAGGCCCTGCGGGAGGACTAGCGCATGCGGCGGCGGAGACCAGCGCGCACACGGCGCGCCGGCTCCGCGGCATCGACGCTAGTTCGCCGCCACCTTCTTCAGCAGATTCTCCGCGCCGAGGCGGTGCGCCTCGAACGCCGGCACAAGGCTGGTCACGAATCCCTTGAGCTCCTGATTGCTGATCGCGGGGACCAGGGTCTTGTTGAGCGCGTCCAGCACCGCCGCATGGAAGTCGCGCTCGTGCTCGAGGAAGGCGCGATCGAAGGCCGCCCCGTCCAGACCGCGCAACCGCTGCATGACGGCCTGATGGTCGGCCGCACTCTTGTCGCCCGCGAGCGGCGTCGGCGTTACATGGAGTTTGGTCGCGAGATCGCGTCCCTGCTGGCGCACCGCCGTATGGACGTCCGACAGCATCCGGCCGAAGTCGCGCACCTGGGCGTTCTGACTCTTCTGTGCCGCGAGCGCACCGGTCTCGATGTCGGCCGTGTTCGCGCCGTCGAAGATTGCCACGATCGTGGCGTCGTCGAGCGCAGCCGGGTGCGCGGTGGCCGTATGGAACGCAAAGGCGACGGCCGTCGAGGCCACGATCGCCGCCGAAAGAACGAGAGACGTCTTGCGCATGTCGATCTCCGATGGGTGAAGGGATGCGGAGCGGTCGCGCTCCGTACGTAGGGGAGATAAGTGCCGGCTAACAATATGTCAAGTATTTTATGTGTTTATTGTGCACGACCTGTGCGCGTGCTATACTTGCGGCATGCTGAACGCCCCTTCCAACGAACGATTCCAGCAGAGCAGCCGCGGGCGGCTGCTGGCGCTCCTCCGGATTGGTCCGCGTAGTGTGGACGAACTGGCGTCCGAGCTCGGCCTCACGGACAACGCCATCCGGCAGCACCTGGCCGGCCTGGAGCGCGATGGGCTGGTTCGGGCGGCCGGCACGCGACGGACGGGAACGGCGGGCAAACCGGCCACGCTCTACGAGCTGCACGCGGAAGCCGAGCCCCTGCTCTCCCGCGCCTACGCGCCCGTGCTCGCCACGCTGCTCGAGGTGATCGGCGACGAAGTGCCGACACCCCAGGCGCGGCGCATCCTGCGGGAAACCGGACGGCGACTCGCCGTGGCCGCGGGCGGACGCGCGACGGGTGATTTCAGCGCCCGCGTCGAGGCCGCGGCGCGGGTCCTCACGGCCCTCGGCGGCTCAGTGCGGATCGAGCAGAGCCGGGGCCGGGCCACGATTCATGGCGCGGCGTGCCCGCTCGCCATGGCCGTCGCCCGCAATGCGCGCGTCTGTCATGCGGTCGAGACGCTCGTCGGTGAGATCGCCGGCGCCAGCGCGGAAGAGCGCTGCGACCGGAGCGATCGCCCCCACTGCTGTTTCGCGCTCCGCAGCGCCTGAGCTGACCTAACGGTCGTCGAGCGGCGCGACGGCGCGCGGTGAGAGAGCCCGTGCGCGCGTGCGTAAGGCCAGGCCGGGTGGCTGGCCGCCGCGGACGTCCTGCGCGACGCCAGCGCGGAGCCCGTCCAGGTCACGCTCGCTCACGCCCTGCGCAACCAGACTACCGATGGCCTGGACCGCGTCCGCGGCAGGCACACCGTTGGCCACCAGATCCGCCAGCGTAATCAACGCGCCGGCGAGATCGGCATCACGCACGAGATGGCGGCGAGCCAACGCGCGGACGTCGTCGATGCGCACGCCGACGTGGACCGCGCTCGCGGCGGCGACGATCGTGCCAGGACTCGCCGACTCCGTGAGCGCTTCTCGCGCGGCGCGCAGCTCGTGCGCGAGTGAGCGCACCGCCCGCAGAATCCGCTGATCGTCGGCTCCCTTGAGCTCACCTTCGGCCATCTTGGCGAGCACGGGATCCGCCGGCAGTCCCGCGGCGCGCAGTGAATCCGCGATCGCCGTCACGCTGTCACGGGCCGCGGCGGAAACGACTCTGCCCTGCCCGTATGTCGACGCGGGTATCGCGACGGCCGCCACGGCCGCAATGGCCGCGAACACGCGAGGCCTCACGAACCCCTCACGAGGACGACCGAGCTGGGCGTCCCGAAATCATCGCCGGTGGCGCGCGGCGCCGCCGGATCCGGTGCGATGCTGCCGTCGACGACGAACGAATACGCATACCTCCCAGGCAGCAGCGGCACCTCCACCGTCCAGGTGCGTCCGTCCGCCGAGCGTCGCAGCGGCAGGACCCCCGCACGCCAGGCATTGAAGTCGCCGACCAGCGATACTGATCGCGCCTGCGGCGCATCGAACGTAAAGTGCACGAGTGGCGCAGTCGTCGCGCGCACCGCCTCGCCCACACGCGCATGCCGCGGTGTGGCGACGGCGAACAGCGAGGCGCCGAGCGCGACGCACGACAGTCCGGCAGCGATCGCCATCCACGGACGCACACGCCACTCCACGCCGCGGTGCGGACGACCGGCCGCGGCAATCGCGGCCAGCGTCCGACGCCGCCAGTCGTCGCTCACTCCCGGTGCGCGCCGCAGCCGCCGCACCGTGCGGGCGAGCTCCGGCGACATCCGGCCTGTATCGAGATCACGCATTGCGATCATCCTCCAGCAGCTGCTGCAATCGTTCACATGCACGTTGCACACGCATCTTCAGGGCGGAAACGCCGACGCCCGTCGCGTCGCGCATCTCTTCGTAGCTCAGCTCCTCGATGTGTTTCAACAGGAACGCCTCACGCTGCTTCGGCTCCAGCCGGGCCAGTGCTCGTTCGATGGCATCCCGCGTCGCACCGTCGTCACCGTTCGCCGCCACGGACGCCGTGACATCGTCGTCGCGAACGAGCATTCCGTCCCGTCGAGCGCGCGAACCGGCTGCCGAGCGGCAGCGATTGATCAGAATCGTCATGAGCCAGGTGCGAAACTCCGCGGACGCGTCGAAGCGACCGAGCGCGCGATAGGCCCGAACGAATGCATCCTGCGTCACGTCTTCCGCGTCCTGTTCATTTCCGAGCATACGCGTTGCGTAGCGCAGACACATGCGCGAGTGCCGATCCACGAGCGTGGTGAACGCACCGTCGTCACCGCCGAGGACCGCGCGCACCAGATCCGCGTCCGTCATCGTCGTGCGGTGATACCCGTCGAACAGCGACGGCGTCACAACGTGACGGGCGGGATTCGTCATGTCCTGAGTCAGCGCAGCACGAGCAGTCCGACGCGCCCGTTGAACTCGTCGTCGAGCGACGTCAGGCCCGGCGGCACTCCCCACACGCCGCCGTCGATGCGCGCATTCACGCGATATGTGCCCGCCGGCACCAGCAACGTCGTCTCCCACACATCGGTGGCCACTTCTCGCAACGGCATCGGCCGCCAGCGCGCGAAATCGCCGGTGATCTCGACGAGTCGCGCGCGCGTCGCGCGCACCGTGACGATGTAGCTGCCCGGCCCTGCCCGCCGCACGGCGAATGCGGGCGCCGCGACGGCGCCCTCCACCCTCTTCGGCCGTCGTGCGAATGGATTCCAGCGCACGCCGAGCATCACGTACTTCGATGGGCGTGCCGCATCGCGCAGCGACGCTTCGGTGCCGGTGGACGCCAGGACCGCGAACCCCGCGCGCGCCGGAATCGACGCCGACACGCGTCCCCACACGCGCGCGGGCGCAACGACCCCGGTGTCGCGCGGACCCCACTGCGGCCGCGACGTCGACACCATCGCCGAAATCCGAATCGCGCGATCGAGCCACGGCACCCAGTCCAGCCGCGCCTGCGCTTCCGTCCATCGACGCATCTGCGACGACGACGTCGAATCCCCAACCATCCTGTGCATCTCATAATGATGCCAGCCGGCGGTATCGGTGAAGACACTGTCGAACACCGTCTCTTCGTGATACGTGAGTCCGCGACCGACCACGCGAAGCGCGCGGTCCTGCGTCGACATCGAGAATGTGAAGCGGCCAGCCTCGGCCCACGCACCCGCGGAACCGGCACCGAACGTATGCGTCCCGAGCCACACGCCAATGCCGCGGAAGCGCGCCGACAACCTGGCGGCGATGGATGACTCGGTCGCCAGCGCGCCAATAGCGGATCGATCGAAGCCATGCAGCGGCGAGAAGTCGAAGCGGATCCCGTGCCAGTCGGGTGTGGACACGTTCGCCTCGGCGCGCACGCGGTCGCTGCCTCCGATGAACGTGAGGCCGCCGCTCATCGCCGGCGCCTGCGCACCCGCATGCGCCGCGACGACCATTGCAATACAGAGCTGCACGTGAAAGCTTCGCATGTGGCTCATCGGGATGAGTGCACGGCTTCCCCCGCTGGTTATACCCTGCCTGCGTCACCGCCGTCACATGTGACCTATTCGCGGCGCCGCAGGTATGCATGGTCGGACTTCATCGGAGCTCTCATGCGTCGCAGGCAATACATGGCGGTCATCGCGGCCGCTGCATCGATCCTCATCGTCGCGTGCAAGGATACCCCGTCCGCGCCCGCTGCATCGCCGTTCACCGGCATGTCACAGGTGGAAGCCAACGACAGCAGCACGTCTCCAGGGCCGCAGCCAGCGCCGTCGCAGCCAGGTGCGTTTCACGGCTACATCTTCGGTCTCGCGCAGAACGCCGGTCAGAACGGAGACACGCTTTCCAGTGCAACCGCCCTGTCCGGCGTGAAGGTCACAGCCTACCCGTACCTCAACGAGGTCGACGCCGAGGGCAGGCCGAAGGCCGGACCGGAGGCAGCGTCGACGACGACGAATAGCGCGGGACTGTTCCAGCTGCCGACACTGCCCGCCGGCACGTACGTCGTCGCTATCGCGCCGCAATCGCCGAACGACGCCGTCTGGATCGGCGGATGGACGGTGGCCACGACGTCCGCGACGAGCAACGATCACGCGTGGTGGATCTATCTGCCGAGAAAATGAGGCGGACTCGTGCCAGATGGTGACCGCGCGCACACAGGTTGCGTTGGAAGTGCGGCATGGCGGTTCGGGAATTCGTCGATGAAGACGGGCGCGAGTGGCGGGCGTGGGACATCAAGCCGGAAGAAATCCATCCCGTCACGCGCGCCGAGGACTATCTCGCGGACTGTTTCATCACGGGCTGGATCGTCTTCGAAACCCGGTCCGGCGACGAGAAACGGCGTCTCTGCCCCTGGCCCACGAACTGGGCTGAGCGCAGCGACGACGACCTGAGGGAATTGCTGCGTCGGGCAGAGCGTATCTCTCCCTTCCGCGTGCGCGACGATCGCGTTTCGCGCGAGCAGCCTGTACCGACCCACGGCGAGCTGGATATCGCCGGCCGCGTTCCGGACGTCACGGACCTCGACGTCATTCGCACGTTCAAATATCCGGGCGGACGCGTCTGGACCGTCTGCGTCGTGGCGTATCCGGAGCACGGAGGGCCACCCGTCCTCCGCTTTCAGTCCGGCTTGCGCATCATCGACGTGCGCAAGTGGTCGAAAGACTGGCCGGACCAGCCCGACGACGAGCTCGTCTGGATTCTGCGCCGCGCGGCGCCACGACGGCGCAACACGCCCGTACCGTCCGATGCGCCCCGCCGCCGCTGGGACGACGAGCAGAGCGCGACCACCTGACGACGATCTATTCCTGCTTCAGCGCGCGGACCGGGTCCACGCGGGTCGCGCGCCACGCCGGGATGAGACAGGCCGCTGCGGCGACGGTCAACAACACGACCGATGTGGCCGCGAAGGCCGCCGAATCGCGTGCGCTCACGTCGTAGAGAAAGCGCGTGAGCAGACGTGTCGCCGACAGCGCGACCGCGAGACCGACGACGACGCCGAAGAGCACGAGCCCCATTCCCTCCCGCAACACCTGCCGCAGGACGTCCGCGGCGCGGGCGCCCAGCGCGATACGCACGCCGAACTCCCGCGTTCGACGCGACACCGCGTACGACAGCACGCCGTAGAGGCCGACCGCCGCCAGCAGGAGCGCCAGCGCACCGAACCCGGTGAGCAGCGCGGCGCCAGCGCGCGCCGCGTACAGCGAGATGCCGATCCACTCATCGAGCGTCCGCGCGCCGCTCGCCGGCAACGCTGGATCGAGGGCGTGTACTTCCCGCGCCACGATGTTCGTGAGGAGTGACGGATCGCCGGCGGTGCGCACCACGAGCGTCATCCCGTTCACGTAGTTCTGCGCGCTGGGCAGGTAGACGATTCGCATCGGCCGCTCGTCGAGCGTGGCGTATTTCGAGTCCGCGACGATACCGACGATCTCGATCCACGGGCCGTTGGGTCCCCGCAAACTGATACGGCGACCTATCGCGCTCACGCCGTCGAAGTGCCGGCGCGCGAAGCTCTCGTTCACGATCGCGACCGGCGGGCCATTCTCGTCGTCACCGCTCGTGAAGTCACGACCTCGCTTCATTGCGATGCCCATCGTGCGGAAGTAGTCGACTCCGACGATGTCGTTCGACACCGTCGCGGGATCGCTGGAGTCCATCCCGCCGCCTTCGCTGCCAAACGTGTTCGTCGACCCGACCTGACCTTCGATATTGAGACTGCCGATGGCGCCGCCTCCACTCAACGGGACCCAACGGACCAGGGAAACCGCCTGCACACCGGGCAGCGCCGCGACTCGGCGCGTGACCTCGCCGTAGAAGGCCCTGCCCTGCTCGCGCGTGTAGCGCAGCAACTGGATGTTGAGGGGCACGGTGAGCACACGGTCGGCGTCGAATCCGGGCGACACCGCGCGCGCGCGGCCGAGGCTGCGAATGAAGAGGCTCGCCGAAATCAGCAGCACGAGCGACAGCGCGACTTGCGCCACGATCAGCGCGTTTCGCGCGCTCAGGGCAGAGATTCGGAACGACGGCTGCGCCCCGGTCCCATCCTTGAGGCTAGGTACCAGCTCGGGACGCGATGCGCGCAACGCCGGCATGAGCCCGAAGACGATGCCGGTGAGCACGCTGACGAGCAGCGTGAACGCGAGCACGCGCGCGTCAACGCTGAAATTCAGGAGAACGGGCAGTGCGCCCTGGGGCGGCGGCGCCGCGCGGACGCCGCGAATGGCGAGCCATGCGAGCGCCAGACCGAGCGCTCCACCCAGCGACGCCAGCAACACGCTTTCGGTGAGCAGTTGCCGGATGAGCCGTGCGCGCGTCGCGCCGATGGACAGGCGTACCGCGATTTCCTTCCGTCGCGCCGAAGCCCTGGCAAGCAGCAGGTTCGCGACGTTCGCGCATGCGATGATCAGCACCGTCAGCACCACTGCGCCCAGCAGGCGCGCGACGGACAGCAGTTGCGCGCGCTGGCCGGGTGGACCGTCGTCGAGGCGCGTGAGGGTCAGACTCGGCGGTTCCTGCCGCGACGCGTCTGACCAGTCGCCCATGCCGCGTACGACACCATTCAGCTGCCCAGCGGCCTGCTCGAGCGACATCCCCGGCTTGAGACGTCCTACCGCGAATAGCCACGAGTTCGTGCGGACCTTGAGCAAGTCGGGGTTCATCTCGCCCGAGTATCCGGCGCGCGGCGGACGCATCCACGCCTGCATCATCATCGGGACGTAGATGTCGCGCGAGACGCCCGGCTGGATGCCGTCGAACCCCGCGGGCGCGACACCAACGACGGTGAACGGCTGGCCATTCAGACGCACGTCGAGCCCGACGATGTCGGCGCGGCCCGCGAAGCGCCGCTTCCACAGCGCGTCGCTGATCACCGCGACGGGGTGCGCGCCAGGGGTGACGTCGTCGGCGTTCCCGAGCAGGCGACCACGCTGCGCACGAACGCCGAGGAGATCGAAATAATTTCCGGTGACGATCGCACCGGTCACGAGATCCGTCGCCTCACCCTGACTCAGGCTGACCGTGATCCCGCCAAATGCCAGCATGTCGGTGCAGCAGCGTTGGGCGCGGCGAATATCATCGAAGGCAGGATACGAGAACACGCCCGAGCCGCTGGGACTGGCGATGCTCACGAGCTGCTCCGAGCGCGCGACGGGGAGTCGCTGCAGCAGCGTCGCGTTCACCATGCTGAAGATCGCGGTATTGGCGCCGATGCCGAGCGCCAGCGATCCCGCGGCCGCCAGGGCGAACCCCGGCGATTTTCGCAGATAGCGCACCGCGTACTTCACGTCCCGGAGCAAGGCTTCGACCCGCGCGTCCCAGCCCCAGTCGCGCGCCGGGTCCGTGGCCGCGGTGATGCTGCCGATCTCGCGCCGCGCGGCGCGCTCGGCCGCGTCTCTGGTCATGCCGGCCGCCTCGTTGGCGGCGATGGCCTCGCGCAGGTACTGCTGCATCTCGTCCTGCAGCTCGCGCTCGGCACGGTCGCGATCGGCGAGACGCCGAACGCCTGCGGTGACTCTGGTGACGAACGACATCTACGTGCCCGCCGCCAGGAGCCGCGCGATCGCCGCGCTGCGCCGCTTCCAGTCCGCGGTTTCCGCCTCGAGCTGCTTCCGCCCGCGATCGGTGAGCCGGTAGTACTTGGCGCGCCGGTTGTTGTCGCTGTCGCGCCATTCGGCTTTCACCTGTCCGTCGCGCTCGAGCCGCTTGAACGCGAGCATCAACGACCCTGGATTGACGCGGAAGACGCCGCGGCTGATCTGTTCGATGCGCCGCGCGATCCCGAAGCCGTGCATCGGCTCGAGGCTCAGCGACTTGAGGATCAGAAGATCCAGTGTTCCCTGGATGACGTCGGTGCTGTCGGCCACGTACGCTCCTGTTGGCCTCCAACATGTGGCGTCCAACAGTAGAACGCAAGCACCGCGTTCACTCCTCGCGCAACGCGACCATAGGGTCCACGCCAGCGGCCCGCCGCGCCGGCGGGAACGACGCCGCCAGCGCCGCGCCTACGACGATCAGCAGGCCGCCGGCGAATGCCACGAGGTCGAACGACGGGACCAGCACGAGCTGGCTGGCGAGCACGCGCGCGACGCCCAGCGCGAGTGTGCTACCGATGGCGGCGCCGATGAGCGCGTATGTCAACGACTCGCGCAGCACCAGCCGTACGACCCCGCGCATGCTGGCGCCGAGCGCCATGCGGATCCCGATCTCGCGCGTGCGTTGTGTGACGAGATACGACAGCACACCGTAGATGCCACCGCATGTCAGCAGCAGCGCGATGCCCCCGACGATCATGGCGATCCACGAAAAGGCCCGAAACGGATAGCGCTGCACCGCCAGATACTCGTTGACCGTGTGCAGCTCCTCGATCGGCGAATTCGCCAATGCCGTCTCGATGTCACGGTCCAACCGGCTCTTGGCGTCGTGTTCGTTGCCTCGCACCTTCGCTACCATGCGCATGTCGGGTGCGCCGATCGCCTCGGGAAAGTAGGCGACATTACGATCCAGCCCGGTCCCGATCCAGCCGCTCACGGCGTTGCGCGCGACTCCGACCACGGTCACGGTGCGGACATCGTGCAGGCGATGGCCCTCCGGGAACGGCGTCGCGATCTCCAGCTCTCGGCCGATCGCGTCGCGTCCCGGCCACAGACTCTGTGCCGTCGCCTCGCTGATCACCACCGACTGCGCGGACGCGTCTTCCTCGCCCGGCGTGAACGTGCGTCCATGAACGATCGGAATACCAAGCACGTCAAAGTAGTTGGCCGTAACGATGTTGTATGCCAGCTGCACCGCGACGTGTGAATCCGCCGCGCGGCCTCCCGTCGTGGCGCTCAGACTCGGGAACATGGCATCCACCGGGGAATACACGCCGCCTGCGACGGCCTCGACCACCGGATGTGTCTCGAGCTTCTGACGCGCCGCCGCTTTCGTCCGCGCATCGAGACTCAGGAGGATGCGGTTGTCCGTCGCGAGGCCGGTCTCCGCGCGTCCGGCCGCCGTCGCGCCGCGCAGCAACACGGCCGTCGTGATGAGCAAGAGCGAACAGACCGTCACCTGGGAGAGCAACAGCACGGTGCGGAGCCGTCCGGGACGGTAGGTCGTGTCGAAGTTGCCGCGTGACGCCTGGACGATGTTGGGACGCGTGGCCTGCAGCGCCGGCGCCAGCCCGAAGAGGATCGCCGCGACCACGGCCGCGACGAGAATGAACGCGAACACGCGCATGTCGGGCACCAATGGCACGACGCGAATGTACGGCGCGAAATCCGGAGGCATGCTCGCGAACATCGCGCGCACGCCGGCATCGATGGTCCAGCGCGACAGAAAAAACCCGAGAACCGCCGCCGGCAGTGCCAGCAAAACGCTCTCGGTGAGCAGCTGAACGATGAGCCTGCGACGTTCTGCACCGAGCGACAGCCGAATGCCGATCTCGCGTTGCCGGGCGAGGCCGCGCGCCAGCATCACGTTGGCGACGTTGGCGCAGGCGATCAGCAGCACGAGGCCGAACGCGACGAGCACCGGCGCGAACATGATGTACGTCTCGGAGCTGTCGCTGGGCATGGCGTTCGCGACCGACATCAGCTCCACACCGGTCGCCTGCAGCGTGTCCGGGCTCTGCGCCGTCGCCCGGCGCGCCCACGTCGCCAGCATGGCGCGCGCTTCGTCCGGGGATTCATCCGGCCGCAACCGGAAGATGATGCGCAATGCCTCGGCCTGATGGGGCGCCGAGAGATCGGTGCCGTCGAACTGCTTCACCAGGGTGATGGGCGCCCAGAAGTCGGGCGGAACGCCGCCCAGACCCTGAAAGTGTTTGTCCAGGACGCCCACCACCATGAGTGGTTGGCCGCGCACCAGCAAGCGTCGCCCCACGATGGAGGAATCCGCGCCGAAACGGCTGCGCCACGTATCGTACGAGAGCACCATGACGCTCTCTCCGGCGGGGAGCGCTGCGTCCGCCGGCAGCAGCGAGCGGCCCAGCGCGACACCCGCACCGAGTCCCTGGAGCGCGTCACCGGTTGCGAGCTCGCCGAAGACGGGCAGCCCGTCGATGCGTGCGAACGCGTGCCGCAAGCCGAACACCTGCGCCGGCGCGCGCAAGGCGCGCAACTCCTGGAGGTTCGCCCAGGTCGCGTGATGGGCGTGACCCCGACGATCCACCACGCGCATCTCGTACAGCGAATACGGATCGCGCGCCGCGATCGGCCGCAGCACGTACGCGTTGAAGATCGTGAACGCCGTCGTGTTGAGACCGAGTGCGAGCGCGATCGTCGCGATCACGGATACGACGAAGGTGGGCGCATGCCGGAACCCGCGCCAGGCAAAGCGGATGTCCTGCAGGGTGCGCTCCCACCAGCCGATCCCCCACGAGTCGCG
>DATFHG010000228.1:0-6330 GCA_035248725.1 Gemmatimonadaceae bacterium
TGGCTCGCGATCCTGACGGGCCACACCACACGGTGCGTGCTCAGCGTCGCGCGCTTCCGTCAGGGGCACTGGCGCTCGATCCGCGTCGACCTCGCGCACTGAGCTTTCGCGCGGACGCCGCGAGCTGCTGGCACGCGTCGGGCTGCGGTGCGGTCGCGTGGCGCTGGGAAGAGCACCCAGCACGACGGAGGGCCGCCGCGCTCGTCCCACGGCCGGGGAGGATGCTTGCGTCCAAAGGCCGCGGGACGGAGGCTTAACCACATGCCCAGAACACGGATACTCATCGCTGCGGTCATCGTGCCGATGGCGCTCGGCGCGCAGCGGTCACCGACCGATACCGCGATCACGTCCCGGCGCGCGAACCGCATCGCCGACTCGCTGCTCGCGCTCATGACGCTGGACGAGAAGCTCGGCCAGTTGACGCAGATGCCCTCGGCTTACGGACAGACCGGACCGATCGCGGACGCCGCGCAGGAGTCGCAGATCCGCGCCGGCCAGCTCGGCTCGATGCTCGGGCTGTTCGGCGCCGAGGCGACGCACAACGCGCAGCGCGTGGCGGTCGAGCAGTCGCGTCTGCACATCCCCCTCATCTTCGGGCACGACGTCATTCACGGCATGCGCACCATCTTCCCCGTGCCGCTCGCCCTGGCGGCCACGTGGGACTCGGCCGCGGTTGCGCGCGGCGCGCGCATCGCCGCCACCGAAGCCACCGCGATGGGGCTGCACTGGACGTTCGCGCCGATGGTGGACATCGCGCGCGACGCGCGCTGGGGACGCATCGTCGAGGGTTCCGGCGAGGATCCCTATCTCGGCTCCGTCATCGCCGCCGCCAGCGTGCGCGGCTTCCAGGGTGACAACCTCGCGTCACCCACGTCGCTGCTTGCGACGGTGAAGCACTTCGCCGCGTACGGGGGCGCCGAGTCGGGGCGCGACTATAACCCGGTGAGCATCTCCGAGCGTGACCTGTGGGACGTCTACTTCCCGCCGTACCATGCTGCGGTGCGCGCCGGCGCGGGGACGGTGATGGCGTCGTTCAACGAGATCAACGGCACGCCGTCACACGCCAACGACTGGCTGCTCACGGACGTCCTGCGCAATTACTGGGGATTCCGCGGCTTCGTCGTCAGCGACTGGACGGGTATCGGTGAGCTCATGGCGCACGGGCTGGGCAACGATACCACGGTCGCGGAGCGCGCGCTGCACGCGGGCGTCGACATGGAGATGTCGGACGCACACTACCGCAACACGCTCGGCGCGGCGATCCGGGCGGGCCGGTTCCCGCAGGCGTACGTGGACAGCGCCGTGAGGAACATCCTGCGCGTGAAGGTGGCGATGGGGCTGTTCGACGATCCGTATCACGGCGCGAGCGTGCAGCGCGAGCAGCGGGATGTGCTCACGATGGAAAATCGGGCCGCCGCCAGGGAAGTCGCGCGCGAGGCGATCGTGCTGTTGACCAACAGGGTGGTGGGGGGGCAGCCCGCGCTCCCGCTTCGCAAGACGCTCCGGTCGATCGCGGTCATCGGCACGCTCGCCAACGATTCCGCGGCTGTGCTGGGCGCGTGGTCCGCGGCAGGACGCGCGCAGGACGCGGTGACGGTGCTCGCCGGACTGCGCAGGGCGCTGCCCGGCGTACAGATCGGCTATGCGCCAGGCGTGCCAATGGACACCGCCGTGGTGCAGGGCGCGTATCACTCGGCGAGCATCGACGAAGCCGCTGACATGGCGCGCTCGGCGGACATCGTCCTGCTCGTGCTTGGCGAGAATGCCGGCATGAGCGGCGAGGCCGCGAGCCGGGCGAGCATCGAGCTGCCCGGTGCGCAGCTTCAGCTGGCGCAGGCCGTGATTCGCGCGGCGCGCATGAGCAACTTCGACAAGCCCGTGATCGCGGTCGTCATGAGCGGACGACCACTCGCGCTCGAGTGGCTGGCCGACAGCGCGTCCGCCGTAGTCGAGGCGTGGCACCTGGGCATCGAACACGGTAACGCCCTCGCGGACATCCTCGTCGGCGACTACGCCCCGAGTGGCAAGCTGCCGGCGACGTTCCCCCGGGCGACGGGGCAGGAACCGCTGTACTACAACCACAAGAACACCGGCCGGCCCGCAGACGCGCGCAACAAGTACACGTCCAAGTATCTCGACGTGCCGTGGACGCCGCTGTTCCCGTTCGGGCACGGTCTGTCGTACACGACCTTCAACTACGCGAATCTGCGCGTGTCGAGTGCCACGATCGGTGGACGCGATTCGGTCGTGGTGACCGTCGATCTGACGAACACCGGTACGCGTGTGGGCACCGAGGTGGCGCAGCTGTATCTGCGCGACGACGCCGCAACGGTCACGCGCCCGGTGCGCGAGCTGCGCGGCTTCCGTCGCGTGACCCTGCAGCCCGGGCAGACGCAGGCACTCAGATTCGTGCTCAAGCCCGACGATCTCTCGATGCTCGATCGATCGATGCGGCGGGTGGTCGAACCCGGGTCCTTCACCGTCTGGGCCGGCGGCAGTTCGGCGGCCACACTGTCCGCGAAGTTCAGTGTCACCGGTGATGTCGTCGTCCTCGCGGATGCGCCACCCGCATTTCGCTGATTCACGCGTTCGAGACTCGATTGGCATTCGGGCATCAACAACGCCAGACCGCATCGGATTCCTCTGAAACGACTGAATGCTTCGGATAAGAGCAAAGACGGAAGAGTTGTTGACAACAACGCTTTCCGCCGTTTGCCGTTGATCCGAAGCATCCGGCCGTTTCCGAAGCATCCGGATGGTACCTTTGTCGTCGATGCCCGCTGAGGAAACAGAGGAATCCGGCCGGAAGTGGTGGGTGCTCGTCACGATCGGCGTCGGGACGTTCATGTCCGCGCTCGACGGCAGCGTCGTCAACACCATCCTGCCGATCCTGAGCCGCGAGCTGCATGCGAACGTGGCGGCGATCGAGTGGGTGACGACCGTCTACCTGCTCGTGGTGTCCGGGTTGCTGCTGAGCATCGGCCGGGCGGGGGACCTGTACGGCCACAAGCATCTCTACATCAGCGGGTTCGTGCTCTTCGTGATCGGGTCGGCGCTCTGCGGGCTCGCGCGGAGCGCGCACGCACTCATCGCGTTGCGGGCGCTGCAGGCGCTCGGTGCGGCGGTGCTGTTCGCGACCGCGCCGGCGATCCTCACGCGCAGCTTTCCGCCGAACCAGCGCGGCAGGGCGTTCGGCGCGCTCGGTACTTTCACGTATCTCGGGCTCACCGCCGGCCCCTCTCTGGGCGGATGGCTGGCGAGCGCGTTCGGCTGGCCCGCGGTCTTCTACATCAACGTTCCTGTAGGTGCGACGGCGATCGCGCTCGCGACGCGGACCGTCGCGGACGACCGCGTGACGGAGCGCGAGGAACGATTCGACTTCGTCGGCGCGGCGCTGTTCACGGTGGGCCTCGTATCTCTCATGGTCGCGCTGAACCAGGGACACGCCTGGGGCTGGGGCTCGCCGCGCACGATCGGCGTGCTCATCGCGTCCGCCGTGCTCCTCGCGATCTTCGTGCGCGTGGAACAGCGCCGCCCGCACCCGATGCTCGATCTCTCGTTGTTCACATCGCGCGTGTTCAGCGGCACGACCGCGAGCGCAATCCTGAATTACGTGAGCGTCTACTCGGTGCTGTTCGTCATCCCGTTCCTGCTCATCCAGGGACGCGGGCTGAGCGCGGCACAGGCGGGCGTGGTGCTCACCGCGCAGCCCATCGTCATGGCCATCGTGGCGCCCTTCAGTGGCGCATTCTCCGACAGGATCGGGGCGCAGGTGCCGGCAACCGTCGGCATGCTGATTCTCACCGCGGGGCTCGTCGCCCTGGCGTTCGCGGTGACGGGCGCGTCGCTCGGGATCATCGCGCTGTGTCTCGCGATCATCGGGCTCGGCGTGGGCATCTTCGTGTCGCCCAACAACAGCGCGCTGATGGGTGCGGCGCCGAGGCACCGGCAGGGCATCGCGAGTGGGGTGCTGGCGACGGCGCGGAATGTCGGCATGGTCCTGGGCGTCGGAGTCGCTGGTGCCGTATTCACGACCGTGCTCGCCCGCGCCGCGTCTCCCGCGGCGGGCATCGTGCCCGGCGCTCGCGCAGCGCTGTTCGTCGCCGCGCTCGTCGCGCTCCTCGGTGCGGTCACGTCGGCCCTCAGGTAGAGTCTGGCGCACGGAAGACTACTCTGACGCAGAGTACGCGGAATACGCAGAACACGCAGATGAGTGCTGGTGTTTGTTCGTTCGACGAGACAGAATTTCCGCGCTAAGACAGTTTTCCACTGAGAGGCCTCGATGCGTCTGCGTGTTGCGATAGCCTGTGCGTGCGTGCTGGGAAGTCGCGCCGTTGCCCAGGCGCCGACCGATCCCACTGCTGCACTCCTCGTCGACCTGATTCGCGTCAACACCAGCAATCCGCCGGGAAACGAGGGTGGCGTCGCGGCGCTGCTCGCCCCGCGCTTCAAGGCGCTGGGCTTCGAGGTGGACACGTTCCCGACGCCCGCCGCGGGCAAGACGCATTTCGTCGCGCGACTGCGCGGTAACGGGAAGAAGCGGCCGGTACTGATCGCCGCGCATGCGGACGTCGTGGGTGTCGAGCGCGACAAGTGGAGCGTCGATCCGTTCGCGGGCATCGTAAAGGACGGCTACGTGTACGGACGCGGCGCGATCGACTTCAAGGGTGGCATGGCCGTCTTCGCCCGCGCCGCGATGCAGCTGGCCGAGCGCAAAGTGCCGCTGGATCGCGACGTGATCTTCGTGGCCGAAGCGGATGAGGAGGGCGCGCTGCCGTACAGCGCGGACTGGCTGGCGAAGTGTTGCTGGCAGAAGATCGACGCGGAATTCGCGCTCAACGAGGGCGGCTGGATCATCCAGCGCCCCGACGGGTCGGTGCGCTACGTCTCGATCTCGACGGCCGACAAGGGCGCATTCCTCGCGGTCGTCACCGCACGCGGCACGTCGACCCACGCGTCCATGCCCAGGCCGGACAACGCGATCTTCACGCTGGGAAAAGCGCTGTCGCGGCTGGCGGATCAGGAGCTGTCGGTGACCTTCACGCCGTCGACGCGGCGCTTCTTCGAGGCGCTGGGACGTTCCGCGACCGGCGCCGAGGCGACCGCGTACCGCGACCTGCTGAGCGGCGACAGCACGCGGGTTGCTCGGGGCGATCGTCAGATCAGCGAAGACCCGCTGCTGCACGCGCTGCTGCGCACCACGTGGGCGCCGGTGCTGATCAACGGCGGCTTCCGGCAGAACGTGATCCCGGGGTCGGCCGAGGCGACGCTGAACGTGCGGACGCTGCCCGGCGCGAACGCGCAGAGCATCGTGGCGCGTATGAGCGCGATCATCTCGGATCCTGCGGTGACGGTGACGCTTCCGTCGCCCGCGTTCGGCGAGGCGATCCCCGAGTCGTCCGACACGACCGCGCTGTTCCGCGCACTGGTGTCCGCGGCGCACGCCACCTATCCCGGCGCCGAAGTGACGCCATATCTGTTCCAGGCCGGCACCGATGCGGCGGCGTGGCGAATGCGCGGCGTGCCGGTGTACGGGATCTATCCGTACGCGATCAGCGCCGAGGATCTGAAGCGGATGCACGGGAACGACGAGCGCGTCGCGATCGCGTCGCTGGCGCGTGGGACGGAAATGATCTACCGGACGTTGGTGGAGGTAGCCGGGACAAAGTGACCGGCCGAAGGTGAACGTAGTGCGCATTTGGTAGGGCGGACCGGAAGGGCGGACCGGAAGAGCGGACCGGAAGAGCGGACCGGGAGAGCGGACCGGGAGAGCGGACCGGAAGGGCGGACCGGAAGAGCGGTCCTGAAGGGCGGACCGGAAGAGCGGACGCAGTTCTGAACCGCAGTGCGGGTCTGCAGTGCCGGTCCGCAGTACTGGTCCGCAGTGCCGGTCCGCCGTCCAGCAGTCCACTCTGAAACTGTCTGCCTCCAGTAGCCGTTCTACCCAGGAACACCACCTGTTCCGGTAGAATGTCTCCCAGAGAATCGCTCCTGCAGGGCACGCTGGACATGCTCATCCTCCGTACGCTGATCCTCGGCCCGCATCACGGCCATGGCATCGCGCGGGCGATCGAGACGCAGTCCGGCGACACCCTCCTCGTCGACCACGGCTCGCTGTACCCCGCGCTGCAGCGCCTCGAGAGCCGGAAATGGATCCGCGCCAAGTGGGGCACGTCCGACAACAACCGCAAAGCGCGCTTCTACGAGATCACGGCGCTCGGGCGCAGGCAGCTCGGCGCCGAGGCCACACGCTGGCGCCGACTTGCCGAAGCCATGCAACGCGTGCTCGGACCAGAATACCTCCCGGAGTAATCCATGTCGAACTGGTTC
>DATFHG010000229.1:0-10564 GCA_035248725.1 Gemmatimonadaceae bacterium
CAGGGCATGGCTGCGCCGCGCGGACGTGTACGCGTACTTCGACAACGATGCGAAGGTGCACGCACCGTTCGACGCGCTCCGCCTCATCGAACGCCTGAAGCGCTAGACGGTCTTCCCGACGCCGCGCACGATGCCCTCGACGCGCCGGTCCGGGTCGAGAAACCTGTCGGCCACAGCGCGCATGCCGTCACCGGTGACCGCGTGCACCCGCGCCTCGAAGCGCTCCAGATCATCGAGGCGTCCGAGCAGCCAGGCGTCGACGATCTCGGCGAGCACGGCCGCGCCGCTCTGCTGCCGGATGGCGTGCGTCCCCAGCGCGTACATCTTCGCGCGCTGCAGCTCGTCGTCGCTGACGGGTTCGTCGCGGAACTTCTGCAGCTCACGCAGCAATCCGTCGCGCGCGACCCCCTCGCGTTCGGGCGATGTCGCGATGTACGCGTTGAACGTGCCGGCGACGCGGCGCTCGCTGGCGAACGCGTGGACCGTGTAGCACAGCGACTGTTTGTCGCGCAGCTCCTCGAACAGACGCCCGCCAAGTCCGCTCGCGACACCGGACAGCATCGCGAGGTCGAACCGCGCCGGATCCGAGCGCGACGGACCCGGCCACGCCAGCACCAGGGCGCTCTGCGCCTTGTCGCGCCGCTCCGCCGCCTCGATCACGCCAGTCGGCCATGACGGAGCCGCCAGCGGCGCCGCGTTCGAGAAGTGCAGCGCATCGAAGTGCCGAGCCACGATGGCCGCCAGCTCATCGGGGTCGCCTGGGCCTACGATGGCCAGCACCGTGCTGCCCTCGAGAAACTGCTGCCGGTGCCATTGCACGAGGTCCTCGCGGGATGCGGCGCGCAACGACGCCTCGGAGCCGAGCGCCGGCACGCCGTAGGGATGTCCGTTGAACGCCGTCTGCATCGCGAGCCGCATCGGATAGCGATACATGTCGTCACGCAACGTGGCGAGCTCCGACAGCGCGATCGCGCGCTCGGTCTCCAGCGCGTCGGCGAGAAACGTGGGACGCTGCGCCACGTCCGCCAGCAGCTCGACCGCGGCCGCGGTGTGGGGCGACGGCACGGAGACCGTCCATCCGAGCGTGTCGCTGCCGACGCTCGCGGAGACGCTGCCGCCCAGCATCTCGCCATCCTCCGCAATCTGGACCGCGGTCCGCCGCTCGGTGCCTTTCAGCGCCGTGCGCGACATCAGCAGCGTGCGTCCCGCGATCTCCTGTCGCTCGGCGCTCATGCCACCGAGCGCGAACACGCCAGCGTACGTGAGCGGCGAATCGGGGCGCGTCTTCACGAGTACCGGCACGCCGGACTGCAGCCGATAGATGTGGACGCCAGGCTCGACGCGTTCCCGGGGCGGGACACCGCGTCCGGCTGCCGGGGCGGGATGCATGACCGCGGGCGCGTCGTCGAGCGGAGCCGGCGTCGCGGCGGCGAGTCGTTGGCGCAGTACCTCGCCGCTGGGCGCGAAAGTTTCCGCTGACGACGGACGATACACCAGCGTGGCGACGTCGGCCTCGCGCAGATAGCGCTCGGCGACGCCGCGAATGTCGGCTGGGGACGCGGTGACCATCCGCTCGAAATACCGCTCTCCCAGCTCCCAGTTGCCGAGCGACTCCCACTCGGCGAGGTAGTTCGCCTGCCCTTCCATGTCCTCGAGGCGGCGGACCCATCGCGATTCCACGATGCGACGCGCGCGCTCCAGCTCCAGCGATCCGATGCCGGCATCACGAACACGACGCACCTGGTCCCAGGTCGCGTCGAGCGCCGCCGCCGCTCGGTCGGGTGGCGCTTCGGCGTGGATCGCGAAGACGCCGATGTCGCGCGGCGTGTAGTTGAAGGCGCTGATGCTGGACACGAGCTTGCGTTCGCGCGTGGCGCGGTACAGACGCGACGCGCGGCCCGAGCCGAGCACGGTCGCGAGCATGTCCAGCGCGGGTGAGTCGGGGTGCAGCGTGCCCGGCGTTCGCCACGCCAGCACGAGCTGCGTCTGCGCGATGTCCCCCGTCAGCTCGCGATACCGGAATCCCGGATCACCGCGTTCCGTCTCCCCTGGCGTGCGCTCCGGCTCGGCCGGCGCGATGTCGCCATACAGCCGCTCGACATGCCGCACGGCGTCGCCTGGCTCCACGTCGCCCACGATGACGAGCGTCGTCGTCGACGGCCGGTAGAAGTTGCGATAGAATCGCAGGACGTCGTCGCGACGCAGACGGCGAAGCCCCTCCTCGCGACCGATGCGCCAGCGCCGCATTCTGTGGCGGTCGTGCAGCAGCTCGTATGTGGTCTCGAGCGCGACCGCGCCGGGACTGTCCGCCTTGCGCTTCGCTTCCTGAATGATCACCTCGAGCTCGCGCGCGAGCTCGTCGGCGTCGATGAGGGAGTGGCGGTACGCGTCGGCCTGGATCTCCAGCGCCTGGACGAATCCGCTCGAGGGGACGACCGCGTAGTACAAGGTGTGATCGTAGATCGTCGCCGCATTGAGGTAGCCGCCCGCCGCCTTGGTCTGTCGGGCGATCTCTCCGACGCCCCGCGTGGGCGTGCCCTTGAAGTACATGTGCTCGAGCACGTGCGCGATGCCCACGACGTCGTCGGTCTCGTCGAAGTAGCCGGCGTTCACGTACGTGACGATCGCCGCGACGGGCGCCGTCGTATCTCGGCGTACGAGCAGACGCATGCCGTTGGGCAGCGTCGTCCGCTGCACGCTGTGCGGATTCAGGACGGTCATCTTCGGCCTGTCAGTTGGTTCCGAATGAGCGAAGGCGGATCACGATGAGCCCCGCGGCGAAGCACGCTGCGCCATAGCCGCCGAGCCACGCGATGCTCGCCCACGGAATGCCGTGCAGGGCGTCGCGCGCGACGATGCCATAGATCTCGTTCGCGTGATGCACCGGAGGCAGCAGGTACAGCACCCACTTCCTGGGCCCCGTCGCGGCGCCCCACACCGACCAGCCGACGTTCGCCACGAGCAGCACGGTGACCAGCGACAGCCAGTCGAATCGCCACGCCGCCGAGAGCAGAAAGCCGATGCCACCGTATGCCACGTACATGATGAAGACGACGGCGAACAGCGCCGTCGGGAACATCGGCCGCACGGTGAACCACCACACGCCGATCAGCGCGGCGCTCACGACCAGCAACCCCACGCCGTAGATCGCGAAGATCATTCCATAGTACAGCGGTGGGCTGAGCGGCTTGGCGAAGAGAAACTTGTAGTAGCCCAGCTTGCGATCGTTGGAGATGATGCCGTTCGTCGCGAAGAAGGCGCCGATGAAGACCAGCGGCGGGATCATCGCGTGCAGCATGCGGATGGCGATTACTTCCGGCACCTCGCCCAGCTGCACGCGCTCGCCACCGAACCCCTGAATGATCGGGAGCAGCGTGAGAAACCCGATCATCAGCACCACGATGGCCGTGGACGGCCCCTGGTTCATGAAGTAGTCGCGGAAGATCCACGGCGCATACGCGTTCAGCCGTGCGCGGCGGTCGGACGTCGTCATTCGCGCACCGCCTCGCGAAAATGTTGTTCCAGCATCGAATGCGCGGGCCGCAGACTCGTGATGAGCGCGCCATGCGCGAGCAACCGTGCGAGGCCGGCGTTCAGCGTCGGCACGTCCAGCAGCGGCAGCTCGAACTCGCTCGGTCCGCGAGCCACGGCTCCGGGAAATACGTCCTGCACCGCGCCATTGCTCGCGACGACGGTGAGGATGAACGGCGTCGAGCCGGCTGCCGCGTCCGTACGCGGCTCGACCACGCGCTGCAATCGTCCCCGGTCGATGATCGCGACGCGGTCCGCGAGCCGTTGCAGCTCGTCGAGATTGTGCGACGCGATGAAGATCACGCGACCGGGACGTCGCAGCGCGGACACCACGTCGCGGAACCGTTGGGTCCACACGGGATCGAGACCGTGCGTCGGCTCGTCGAGAATGATCACGCGCTCGTCGCGCAGCAGCGCCTGCGCGAGCCCGAGTCGCTGCAGGTTGCCCTTGGAGAGCTGCTTCACGCGCTTGCCGCGATGCTCCTCCAGGCCGAGCAGGTCCACCACCTCGTCCAGCCGTCGCGCGGTGTCCGCGTGCGGCACGCCCGCGAGAATGGCGTAGCGGTGCAGCGCTTCATCCAGACTCCAGCGCGGCGGAATCGCGATCAGCTCGGACAGGTAGCCCATCCCGAACCGCTCCACGAATGCGCGCGGCCGGAGACCGGCGATGCGCACGGTGCCGAGCGTCGGCTCGAGATAGCCGAGCAGAAGCGAGATGAGCGTACTCTTGCCAGCGCCGTTCGGGCCCGCCAACCCGAATACCTCGCTCTCGCCGATGGCGAGCGAGAAATCTTCGACCGCGCGCACCGTCCGGCCAAACAGCGACCGGTACGTGTGGCCGACGCTCTGAAACTCGATCAGCGCGGAATCGCGGGCAGCGTCGAAGGTGCCGTCGCGCCGGGCGGTATCATCGGCGGCGCGCAGCCGCTCCAGCTCCCCTGTCCCGCGCGATTCATCCATTTCATGCCCTCGTCGATCCGGCCGAGCTTCACCAGCGTGCAACCGAGGAACCCCTGCGACGTGCGGTCCTGCGGATCCGCCTGCAGGGCCCGAACGTAGAACCGGCGCGCCACCTCGTAATTGCCGGCGGCGAGCATGACCGCACCCATCTCGCGCAGCGCCGTGCCACTCGTCGGTTCGGCTTGCAGCGCGGTGGTCGCCTCCTGCGTCGCGAGTGTCATGTTGCCGACCTCGCGCGCCATGCGCGAAAGATAAACGTGCGGTAACGCCGACTTCGGATCGTCGCGCGACGCACGCGTGAATTCACCGATCGCGAGCTCGCGTTGACCGTGCTGCCAATAATCGACGCCGCGGCGAATCGTCGCGTCGCCCCCTCGGCCGAACAGCGCCCACGCGCCGACGCCGATCGCGATGAGCACGACCGCGGGCACAACCCAGAACCACCACGGCCGGCCCTCCCGCGGCATCGGCACCGGCTGCGGTGTTCCCAGTGGCGAGAGTCGCAGCCCTTTCGTCGACATCGCCTCGCCGGGCGGCACCACAGGTGGATCGGTCGGCTCGGGCGTCATCAGCGACGCCTCGAGCTTGAGAAACCCTTCGCGCGCGGCGTTGATGTCGGCGTCGCTCGGATGATATGTGGTGCTCTGTGAGCGATCGCGCGCCGCGTGGAATTCCGCGAGCGCGTTCGCCTGATCGAGCGAGATCATGTGGCGGTTGCGGGCCTCGCGAATCAGCGCTTGTCCGGACAGCGGCGTGCCGCCGAGCATGGCGCGCATCGCGGTCTCAACGGCGGTCCACGCTTCCATGATGTCCGCCGCGAGCTCCTCGGAGTGACGCGAACGGTCCAGGCGCGCGATGGCGGGACGTGCTGCATCGAGTGAGGCGAGTGCTTGGCGGTTCATGGCCTGTAAGGTCTAGTACCCAGTCTTTGAACGGAAGTGCGCGGTGGAGCGGTGGAGCGGCGGAGCGGTGGGAAAAACAAACGGCGGAGAGCTCTCTCCGCCGTTAGCACGTGCCACCGCTCTACAGCTCTACCGCACTATGCGAAGCAACCCTGCGCGGGCGCTCGCGCGCACGAAGCTCTCCGCGTCGTGGCTGGGCAGCGTGATGCCCGTCGAGGTCAGCACGCGTCGCGCGGTGCGCTGCATGTATTCCTCGATCGTGTAGCCGGCGACTTCCGCATCCGCGTCCCGCATGCTCGTGACGATCTCGTCCCACGAGCCGCGATACGCCATGCCGTTGGACGAGACGATGTGGTGCATCTCTTCTTCCTTCTGCTCGACGAGGTTGTTGAGCAGCGATCCGAAGAGCTCCAGCTGATTGCGCGCCACCTCGGGGTCGTCACCCTTCTGCAGACCCGCCTTGCCGGGCTCCAGCTCCATCAGGAGCTCGTCGATGTCGTCGAGCCCCTCACTCAGCTCCGCGAGCCGTTCGTCCCAGGGCCGCAGCTCGACGTCGTTCTCCTCGAGCTTGTAGACCGCGCGCTTCAGTTCGATGAGCCGCCAGATCCCGAGCTCGTCCCAGTGATCTTCCGGCTGCGTGCGCTCGAAGTGATACAGCGCACCCTCGAACTCGCCGCGATCGTAGAGAAGGTTCGCCAGATAGATGCGCGCCTCGCTGTGGTCCGCGTCGAGCTGGAGCGCCTTGCGCAGGGAGGCGATGCTCCCGTCGTCGTCACCGAGGCGGTGCTTCGCGTACCCGACGCACGCCACGGCTTCCGCCGACTCCGGCGATTGCTCGACCGCGGCCTCGAAGAAATGCAGCGCTTCGGAAAAGAGCGGCTGACTGTCGCGCAACGACGCCTCGCGAAAGAGCGAGCGGCCCACTTGCAGCACGAGGTCGATGTCGTCGGTGTAGCCGAGCTCCAGGATCCGATGGAAGCAGCGCAGCGCGGCATCTTCGAGCCCGAACTTCAGCAGTGTCTCGCCCAGGCCGGCGAGACCGTCTTCGTGCTCCGGCTCGAGCACGAGCGCTTCCTCGAATGCACGGCGCGCCCAGGCGAACTCTTCACGAGCGAGCCGCGCGTACCCCACCCCGACGTGGAGCTCTACCGAACTCGGATAGAGCGTGAGTCCTTCGCGAAGTACCGTAAGCGCTTCGTCGTACTGACCTTCGTTGTACAACTGGTGAGCGCGCTCGTCGTACTCCTCAGAACTCAGGAAGGGGGTGGGCATGTGGCTAGCGCCTCCGGCTCTTGAGGTTATGCCAATACTACCACGAGGTTACTCAATAGTTCAACGCTTGACGTCACAAGCCGCGCTCAAACCGGCGCGGCGAGGGTTACGGCGATCTCCGCTGCCAGCCGAGAGTTAGCCTCCAGCAGAGCGAGGTTCGTTTCCAGCGTCCTGCCTTCCGTCTCACGAGCAACCGCGGCCAGCAGGTACGGCGTCACCTGCGCGCCCGTCACGCCTTCCCGTCCGGCACGTTCGAGCGCCACGTCGACCGCGCGGGCGACCGTGTCACCATCGAGCGCCACATGCGCGGGTGGTGGCTGCACGACCAGCACCGATTGCGTGCGACCCAGCCCGAAATGCGCGGCGGCAATCGCGGCGGCCTCCGCCGCACCGGGCACGGACGTTCCCAGCGGTATTCCGGACGACCGCGAAAAAAAAGCGGGGAACTCGTTCGTTCCCACGCCGACGACGGGAATTCCCAGCGTGTCGAGGCGCTCCCACGTCGCGGGCAGATCGAGGATGGATTTCGCGCCGGCGCACACGACGACCATCGCCGCGCGCGCGAGCTCTTCGAGATCGGCCGACTCGTCGCGCACCGCGCTCTCCGTCCCTGCAGGCCACGCGCGGTGCACGCCGCCGATGCCGCCCGTGGCCATGACGCGAACGCCCGCGGCCGACGCGATCGCCAGCGTCGCGGCAACCGTCGTCGCGCCGTCCGCACGCTCCGCGACCGCGGTGCCGAGATCGCGCGCCGACACTTTGCGCACGTGCTCGCGTCGCGCGAACCGCTCGAGCTCCTGCGCCTCCATCCCGAGTGTGACCAGACCACAGACGACGGCGGTAAACGCGGCGACCGCGCCCGCGCTCTCGATCGCGTTGACCATGCGGCGCGCCGCGTCCGCGTTGTGCGGTTCGGGTAGTCCCTGCGCGATGACCGACGTTTCGAGGGCGACGACCGGTCTGCCGGCGTCGAGCGCCTGGCGAATGTGCGGGAGAACTCTCAGGTGGGACGATGCCCTGGGAGGCACGATCCCTATACTACTCCGACGCGACGCTCGCGAAAGAGCCAGTTTGCGCGATCGGCTTGGCCGTGACGAGCAATCGGTCGGGCGCGCTGCCGAGATACCGGATCGGCCAGCAGGTGGTCAGCGTCAGCGTCGCCGTCTTCGTGCGAAAGAGCGCGGGGGCGTCGGCGTCGATGACGCGCTTGGAGATCACCACCCACGTGTTGCGGTGCGCGCCCGATTCGGTGGTCAACGTATCCCCGACGCGGATCTCACCAAGGCGCGCGAAATGTCGGTCGCGATGCGCCGAGATGATGGCGTTGCCGGCTTCGCCTGGAAACGCGCTGCCCGGCAGGTGGCCCGGGCCGGCGTTCAGGACGTCGGCATCCACCCCTTCGAGCACGATCTCGTCGAGTCCGAGGCGCGGAATGAGCAGGCGCGCGACCGGCGCTCCCGACACGATCGGAATGTTCTCCAGATGACCGCCGACGGCCATGTGTCGCGCGAGCGCGACGACGGCGCGCGCGTCGGCCTCGTCCCACGCCTGCCGCGCTTCCTCCTGCCGCACCGTGCCGAGCGCATACCGTCCGCCCGCAAAGGCGACGGTCGCGCCACCGACGCAAAACAGGGCGTAGCCCAGCGCGCCGCGAAACAGCATGCGTCAGCCGCGCGGTTTCTGCGCGAGCAGGCCGGCGCCGACCACGAGTCCTATGAACCCGACGAGCGCGAGTGCAGGCAGATCGCTGGCGGTCTCAGGCGCTACGCTGCCATTGCTGAACGTCGTCGTCACGGTCCGGTTCGGCTGCACGACCGCCACTGTCGCGGTATCGCGGGCCGGCACGGACACTCCGGCGGCGGAATCCACCCATTCCTTCATGTTCCGCATCGCCACCTGATTCACCGAATCCCGGCGCATCGAGTCGGCCACGGCGACCGTTTGCGGGCTCGGCTGAAGCTGCCTTGGCGGTGCCACATACGTGGTGATCTGCGCGGACAGGTTGGAAGCGCAGAACAGCAGGGTTACACCGGCGAGCACCACTCGAAACATCGATCAGCTCTCCATCTGACGTCGTGGAAAGCATGGGCAGATTGCATGCCTATTTCCTCGGCCACGCGTTGACGACAGCCGTGCCGATGTTGGCGAGCGTTAGCTGGGCTTCATTGTCGAGACGCCAGCTCCGGTCCTTGTTCTCTTTCGTGAGCGCGCAGACGACGACGCGCGACTGGAGACGGAACAGCCCGCAGTCGGTACGGATGTCGTCGTCCTCGCCATCCTTGTGCGAGAGCGGAACGTCGGCGACGTAGCGATGCAGCATGTCGTCGTTCGTGTTATTCGCGAGGATGCCCAGCACCGTGGAGTCCGCGTGCGCGTTCACGGCGCGCCCGAGCGCGAGCAGCTCGAACAGGTGCGCCATCTCGTTGGGCGTGGTGACGCCGAGCCCGTACTTCGTCGAGCTGTCCATCGCGAGGCTCGTGTACGCGCGCCGGAAGCTTTCGGCGTGAATCTTCGTGTGCATCAGGCCCAGCGACTCCATCTTCGCCCACGTGCGCCGGATGCCGATCTTGCGCAGCAGCAGGTTCGTCGCGGTGTTGTCGCTGATGGTCGACATCAGCCACGCGGCGTCGCCGACGGAGATCTGGATGCCGTCGTGCAGGTACTGCAGCATGCCGCTGCCCGGCACCATGTCGATCCGCGTCACGCTGATCGGATCCGACAGCCGGATGCTGTCGCGCTCCGCCAGGTCGTACAGCGTGACGAGCACGGACATCTTGATCAGGCTCGCGGTCGGAAACGTCGAGTCGCCGCGCAGCGACAGCTTCTCGCCGGTGTCGACGTTGCGCACCGCGTAGCCCACCACGCCGTGGTGCGCGGCGGCGATGGAGTCGAGGGTGCGATGCAGTCGCGCCGTATCGGCACGCGTGAACGTGCGCTGCGCGGACAGGGCACCCGGTGCGAACGCGAGCAGGATCAGGAATCGTGCGGTCATCGAGCTGTTCCTCCGGTGGATCTCATGCACGGGTCTCGTCCTCCGACTCGAATTGCTCCGCCTTCATGACGGAAATCACTTCGCGGTCGCCGGCGGCCGCGTCCCACACAACGACGACCTTTATGGTTTCGCCGACGTACGCGTCGAACGATTTGCCCTCGCCGCGCTTGAATGCGATCTCGTGGCCATCCTCGAAGCGCAGGAGCACGAGTGGATACTTCGCGTTGGAGTAGCGACGCCGGATGGGCTTCGCGGAGGGAGAGCGCATGGTCAGGTGACGACCGTACGTACTTGCTCGTATTGCCGCCACGCGCCGGAGCGCAGCGCGTCGTCGATCATCTCCATCGCGCGCTCCATCTCCTCGTCGGTTGTGTAGAAGTGCGGAGCGATGCGTATGCCCGCGCCCGGGCGAAAGTCCACGATCACGTCGTGCGCGAGCAGGTACTGGGACACCTCGAACGCATGCGGGACGTCCACGGCGACAGTGCCCCCGCGCTGCGCGGGCGCACGCGGCGCGCGTACCTGATAGCCGCGCGCGTCGGCCAAGTCGATCAGTCGCGCGGTCTGACGCACACTCTTCTCGCGTATCGCGTCCACGCCGGCGCGCCGGATGATGCGCGGCCCTTCGATCGCGGCGTACAGCGCAGGAATGACCGGCGTGCCACCGAGCCAGCGAAACGCGTCGGGCGCGTACGCCATCTCCTGCTCGAAGGCGAAGGGTCGCGCGTGCGCCTGCCACCCCGTCAGCGATGGGGCGAGACGCCCCCGGACGTCGGCGGACACATATAGGAAGCAGCCGCCCGGCCCACCGCAGAGCCATTTCAGGACGCCACCGGTGAGGAAGTCACAGCCGATCGCGCGTACGTCGACGGGAATCACGCCCACCGCGTGGAAGGAATCGAGGCAG
>DATFHG010000230.1:0-5967 GCA_035248725.1 Gemmatimonadaceae bacterium
GCTTCGTGTGGAACGCGCCGCTCACGCTCTCGTCGCACGATCACAACGTGCTCTATGTGGGCAGCCAGTACGTCCACATGACGAACGACGGTGGCAAGACGTGGAAGGTCATCTCGCCGGATCTCACGCGGAACGACAAGAGCCGGCAGAAGATCAGCGGCGGTCTCACGCCGGACAACATCGGCGTCGAGTACGCGGGCGTCGTGTTCGCCATCGGCGAGTCGCCGATCGACGCGAAGACGCTGTGGGCAGGCAGCAACGACGGCCTCGTTCAGGTGACGCGCGACGGCGGTGCAAGCTGGACCAACGTCACGACCAACGTCACCGGTCTGCCCTCATGGGTCACGATTTCCAGCATCGAGCCGTCGCGCTACGACGTGAACACCGCCTATCTCACCGCCGACGGACACCAGGTGAACAATCGCGACCCGTGGGTCTACAAGACGACCGACGGCGGCAAGAGCTGGCGCAGGATCACGGCGGGCATTCCCTTCTCGCCGCTGTCATACGCGCACATCATCAAGGAAGACCCGATTCGGCGCGGGCTGCTGTACCTGGGCACCGAAAACGCGCTGTACGTGTCCTTCAACGATGGCGACAGCTGGCAGTCGCTGCAGAACAACCTGCCGCACGCGCCCGTGTACGGTCTGGCGGTGCAACCACGGTACAACGATCTGGTCGTCGCCACGTACGGCCGCGGATTCTGGATTCTCGACGACATCTCGCCGCTGCGCACGCTGTCGTCGGCGGTCGTCGCGAAAGACGCGCATCTGTTCCCAACGCGCGACGCGTACCGGCTGCATGACACCGAGCAGCCGTTCGCCGTCTCGTACGATCCGTCGGCGGGATTCAGCCCACCCTACGGCACGCCGATCAACTTCTACTCCCGAACCGGCGGTGACACCGCGACGAAGGACAGCGTGAGCATCACGATCTCGGACGCGTCCGGCGCCGTGGTGCGCACGATCCGGGCACCGAAGAATCAGGGCATCGGCCGCGTGTGGTGGAATCTGCGCGGCGATCTCACGAAGCAGGCCCGCATTCGTACGAGCCCGGAATACTCGCCCTGGTTCAACGTGCCGCTCGAGGGGCGCGACGCGCCCAGCGTCGGCCGCTACGGCGTGCTCGTGCCGCCGGGCACCTACACGGTGAAGATCGCCGGCACGAGCGAGTCGCAGCGCCTCGTGGTCCACGCCGATCCGAATCAGCCCGTCGCGGAGGCCGACCTGCAGCAGAACGTGGCCCTGCAACGGCAGATTGCGTCGGACCTCGACAACACCGTGAGCATGATCAACGCACTCGAGAACGTGCGCGGTCAGCTGGCGGCGATGAAAGCGACCGTCGGCTCGGACACGACGCGCAAGGATCTCGGCGCCTCGGCCGATTCGCTCGACCAGAAGCTGCTCGTCGTCGAACGCAAGCTGTTCCAGACCCGCACGACGGGCCGCGGGCAGGATGCGCTGCGCTGGCCGTCGCGCATCGCCGAACAACTCGAGTATCTGGGCGGCCAGGTCTCCAGCAGCGACTACGCGCCGACGGAGAGTCAGCGGCAGGTCTCGCAGCTGCTGCGGGATCAGCTCAACGCGGTCAAGGCGGAGTACGACCGCGTGATGCAGCAGGACGTCGCGGCGTTCAACTCCATGCTGCAGCAGCGCAAGGTGCCCAACGTGATCGTCAGCGACGCGTCGCGCTAGCTTCGCGACAGACGCAGGATGACCTCCCACTCCTCAGGGGTCACCGGCGTGACGGAGAGGCGGCCGATGCGGAGCAGAGCCATCTGCTTCAGCGTCGGCTGCTTCTTCATCTCCGCCAGGGTGACGGCGCGCGGCAACCGCTCCGCGGCTTTGAGATCGACCATGAACCACGTGGGGCTCGCGGGATCGGACTTCTCGTCGAAGCCCTCGGACGCGGGATCGAAGGCGGTGTCGTCCGGGTAGCCCGCGCGCACCACCTCGGCGACGCCCACGATGGCGGGCGCCGCGCCCGAGTGGTAGTAAAAGACGCGGTCGCCCTGGCGCATGCCGTCACGCATGAAATTCCGCGCGACGTAGTTGCGCACGCCGTTCCAGTGCGTGGTCTGCTTCGGCGCTCGCAACAGGTCGTCGAACGAGAACACCTCCGGCTCCGACTTCACCAGCCAGTAGCGGCGTTCGCCTGGCGTCCTCGGTCGGAAAACGGTGTCCCACGCACCGCCGCTCGTCGGCTTGCTGGCCGCGGCCTTCCTGGCCGTCGTCTTCTTCGAGTTCTCTTTCTTTGCGCTCACGTCGCAACGATGAGGTGCGCCGACTCAGCGCGCCAGACTGCGGTTGGTGTATGCCTTCTCCTCGGTCACTTCACGAACCAGGACCTCGCGGAGCCACTCGGGGAACACGATCTTCGCGTCGGCGCGATCGATCTCCAGCTCGGCGAGCACGAGATCGCGATCGGTGAATTCGTCCACCTCCCACAGGTCGGTATCGTTCGGCACGAGATAGCGCCGTTTCGTCAGGCGCCGCCCGCCCGTGAGCTGCCACAGGTGCTCGAAGGTCGCGCGGTCGGTCAGGTCCTCGATCTCGATGCGCTCCACACCGCCGCCGAGCTTGACCGTCCGGTAGTAATTCACGGTGCCGTCCTGGTGCTGCTCACGTCGCAGCCGCTCCACCAGCTTGTCACCCGGCAGATAGCCCTGCTCGATCTCGAGAATGCCGGTCAGGCGCGGGAAGACCGGCAAAGCGCGGAGCAGGTATTTGCGCTCGATTTCCCAGTTCACGGCGCCGGCTCTCGCATCCGCGAAGTGTAATCCGTCAGCGCGGCTGGCCGCGAAACATGAAGAACACGGCTCCCACGAGACACAATCCCGCCCAGAGGAAGTCGAGCCGCAACTGCTGTCGCATGTAGAGCACCGCGAACGGCACGAAGACGGACAGCGTGATCACCTCCTGCAGAATCTTGAGCTGCGACAGGGTCAGCGCGTGATAGCCGATGCGGTTGGCGGGCACCTGCAACAGGTACTCGAACAGTGCGATGCCCCAGCTCACCAGCGCGGCGACATACCACTTCCGGTCGGCCAGGTTCCGCAGGTGCGCGTACCATGCGAAGGTCATGAAGACATTGGACGCGATCAGCAGCAGCGTCGTACGCACGACGACGGGATTCATGGTGGCGTGAGTTGAGAGGTTGGGACGCGACTTACGCTGGCGTCGGCGCGGTGTCGCGGGGGAATCGCAACGTACGCTCCACTTCCTGATGCGCCCTGATGAGGCGCTCGACCTCGGCGGACACCTCGGCGGCGATGCCGAGATGCGTCGTCAAGCTCTCGACCGTCGCCGAGCCCGCGTGCAGACGCAGCAGATTCAGGCGGATGGTCTCCATCGCGGCGACGGCGTCGCCGAGCTTTGCGTGGATCGAGTCGCGCAGCGCGCGCACGTCGGCGTACGCATCCGCGCCCGGCCCGGCGCCCGCGTCGTTCAGTGCCTCCTGCAGCTCGTCATATCGCTTTCGCAGTGATTGCGCGTCGTCCTGCAGGCGACGCAGGACAGCCGGCAGCTCTCCCAGCCCCTGGCGCTGCTCCCGCGGCAGGCTCTCGTACAGCTGCTCCGCCGCCATGCCGAGCGAGAGCTCCGTCGCACGATGCGTCATGGCCACGCTCACGGACCGTTTGCCCACGAGCTTCCGCGCCATGCGAAAGGCGATCTTGCCGATCGGCCCGCGCCACACCTTGGCCCAGAACTCGGTGTCGACGTCGCTGTAGCGCTGCTTCACGACGACCAGACCGAGGAGGCTGAACGACATGGCCGCCGCCGACAGTCCGCTGAGCATCCCGATGGTGTCGAGCATGTCGCGCGGCATCGGAGAAAAGCTGGCCGCCACCAACGCCACCCACGACAGTCCCGTCCATTTCGCGATCTTCGGCAGCGTTTGCTCCAGCCGCTCCGCCGTCGCACCCTTGCGACGTTCGATGGTGAGCTCCTCGCGTGCCTGCTCCAGCTCCGCGTTGAATGCCGGCTCGACGTCCCGGTGCCCGAAGCCGAGGAGCATCAGCTTGCGCGCGGCGTACGTGAGATACGCCAACGGTCCACCGAACAACCCGAGAAAGAACGTCGAGTAGCCGGCGAACTGGGCGACGGCGAATCCCGCGGTCTGGCCGAGGACGTACGCGACCGCGAGCGACGTCGGCAACAGGAGCAATCCGGACAGCATCGTCCCGCTCCCATTCAACCGCCCACCGCGCTTGGCGAATGCGCGCAGTGCGGCGGGCAGCTCACGCCGCTTCTCCAGTGCCACGCCGAGTTGCTCCGCGACCGCCTGCGCACTCTGCGGACGCTGCGCCGGATCTTTCGCCAGGCAATGATCGACGAGCGTCGCGAGCTTGCGCGGCACCGACAATCCCGTCGACGTCAGCGGAGGCGCGGCCTCCGTGACCTGCTTCGCCAGCACTTCGGTGGCCGAGCTGCCCTCGAAAGGGAAGCGTCCGGAGAACGTGTAAAACGCGGTGGCGCCGAGCGCGTAGATGTCCGAACGCGCATCCACGATGGTGCCCAGTGCCTGCTCGGGGCTCATGAACTCGGGGGTGCCCGCCACGCCATCGGCGCTGGCGTCGCCAGCCGCGGCGGCGATGCCGAAGTCCGCGACGAGCGCACGCCCGCTGGCCGTTTCCAGCAGAATGTTGTCGGGCTTCACGTCGCGGTGCACCACGCCCTGGCCATGCGCATACGCCAACGCCCACGCCACCTCGCGCAGCAGGCGAGCGGCTTCCGTGCTCGGCAGGGGACCGCGGGTGCGGACGCGCTGCGCCAGTGTCTCGCCGTCGACGAACGCCATGACGTAGTACACGTAGCCGTCGCGCTCCTCGACGGCATGAATGGGGATGATGTTCGGGTGCGACAGCTTCGCCGCCAGCCGTGCTTCACGGAGGAAACGGTCGCGCAGCTGCGGTTGCGTGGCCGCGCGTTCGGGCGGGAGGAGCTTGATGGCGACGGGTCGGTCCAGGTGAACCTCGCGCGCCATATAGACGATGCCCATGCCCCCGCGACCCAGCTCGCGATCGATGGAGTACCGGCCGGCCAGTGTCTGCTGGAAACCGAGGAACAGCCGATCCACGGCCGGGTTCGTCTGCGACATGGGCCAATTCTGGGAGGCGTGCCGCGATCGTGCCAGCTTCGTGACGCTCGTCACGTCGCGCGGCGGCGCGATGTGCGAGTATAGCGCGCCGCTCCGGCGCCGGAGCACAAGAAGACCTCTGCAACGAAGCAGCGGGTTCGCGCAGTCCTTCGTTCGCAAGCCGTCGAGGTCCACGTGCAAGGCCAAGAGAGTCCCACCGAGCGGGATCCGGCATCCTCGCCCCTCGAGGTCCCGTCTCCGGAAGCCGCACCAGTCGCCCCTCGTACCACGCGCGCGTCGCTCGGCAACCGCCGCGTCGCCATGCGCGTGGTGCGCACGCCGCCCCATGGAATGGTTCTCGTGTACGAGGCCGATCCAGTGCCCGGGGAACCGCGCAGCAGCCTGATCTTCGAGACCGGCGGCAGTCAGACGCGGCTCGCGGAATTTCCCAGCGAATGGCGTCGGTTGTCCGACGCCGACCTGCTGGCGCTGCCGTCAGGACAGCAGCACTAGCTCTTCTTCGCCTTCGCCGCGCGTTCCGCGCGCGCCTCCGCGACGCTCTTCGTGCGCCGCGGGCGCGCCGGTGCGTCGTCCTCACCCGAGTCGCGGTTCGAGCGCCAGACGCGCGACTTCACGGAGCCGCCGATCTGCTCCATCGTGCGCTTCGTGACGACGGACGTCATGTGGCGTTCGACGAGCGCGTCGCCGCTCTCCGCGTATTCGTCGCGGTGCTTGATCAGCAGCCACGACGGCTTGCCTCCGCCTGAGCTGCCACCCCAGCCACGCGTGCGTACGAGGACCCAGCTCCCCTTCATGCGCTTGCCGTGGAAGACGACCTTGAGGTCGCCCTTCTTGTAGCCCTCGCGTACACCATCCTCGCCGCCGCCA
>DATFHG010000231.1:0-12950 GCA_035248725.1 Gemmatimonadaceae bacterium
GTGCGCGAGATGGAGGGACGACGAATCGAAACGCTGGCGGTGGATCTGCACAGCGCGGGAGATCGGCGCGGAAAGGAGCGCGAGGCGGCCGGGTCCTAGTCGCTAGCGGGTGGCGGGCGGGTGCCTCGGCAGCAGCCGGTCGAGATTGGCGAGCTGCCACGCATTCACCGCCATGACGGTTGCCGCCTGCGTGATGTCGTTCGGCACGGTGTGATCGAAGACATCCACCTGCGAGTGGTGCGTGTGGTCGTAGCCCCGGGGCAGCTGATCGTAGTTGAACGCAGGCACGCCCGCCGGCAGAAACGACAGATGGTCCGTGCCGGTCTTGTGCTCCGATCGCACCCCCAGCGGCCCGAGCGCGGCCAGCGGACGCATCATGTCCGTCCACAGTGCGTTGAGCTCGTCCCATCCCTGCAGTCCGACACCCGTGATTCGGCCGCTGCCGTTGTCGAGAACCAGCACGCCCTGGAAGCGCGGCATCTCGTCGCGATGTGCCATGACGTAGTACTGCGACCCGAACAACCCCTCCTCTTCGCCGGTGAAGAACGCGAAGCGGATCGTACGCCTGGGACGCACCCCCGTCGCTTTCAGTGCACCGAGAATCCGTGCGGCCTCGAGCACCGCAATCGAGCCCGTGCCGTTATCGGTGGCACCGGTGCCGAGGTCCCACGAATCGAGGTGCGCACCGACCAGCACGACTTCGTCCGGATGTTCGCTCCCGCGGATCTCGCCGACGGTATTCCATTGCGTCAGGGTATCGGTGCCGAATCGGTTCGACGCATTGACTTCGACACGCACGCGGTCGCCGTTGGCAAGATCGCGCTGAAATTCCGAGAACGTCTCGTTCGCGACGACCACCATGGGAAACGCCGCGACGTCCGCCGGCGATCCGCTCATGGTGAGCAGGGCGAACTCCTTTCCGCCGTCGATGATCTGACCGGCGATGGCGTTCGAGGCGAGCAGGTCCGCGCGCTCGGACAGGAACGAACGTTCTTCCGGTGTGCGCTGTCGCCGCAACAGCTTCCGCAGCGAGTCGACGCGCAGCGAGTCGACGCGGTCCGGCGCATCGGGATTCGTACGCGGATACGGGGGGCCAAGCATGACCCATGCGCCATTCAGCTTGCCGGCGAACCGGCGATCGAAATCAGCACGTGTCGTCGCGTCCATGAAGACGACGTCACCAGCGACGGGGCCGTTCGTCCCGGGCGCCCAGGCCCAGGACACTGCCTGCAGCCAACGCTCGTGCGGTTGCACGAGACGCATGGAGATGGGGCCGCGCGTCCAGCCGATGCCGAACGGCCACGGCTCGAGCCGCACCGAGTCCGCGCCATAGTCGCGCAACTTCCGGGCGATCCAGTCATTCGCGCGACGCGCGCCCGCTGAACCGGTGAGACGCGGACCGATGACATCGGTGAGATACCGCAGGTCGTCTCGGACGTGGGAGCGCTGTGCGCCTTCCGCCATCAGAAACGCGATCGTTCCGGAATCCGCGGGCACCGCGATCGACATCTGTGCCACCGACGGTGCGACCTGCACCGCTGCGGACGCGGTCGGCGCGGCGTGCGGCGCACAGGCGGTGCCGAGCAACGCCAGAAAAGCAATTCGAGTGCGATTCATGATCAGCGAGGGATCGTGGTCCGCGCGATGGAAGCGCAGAGAAGTGTAGCCTCGATCATGCTCGACGCGTCGGCCACGCCGCGATGGGCGATGTCGAGCGCGGTGCCATGATCCGGTGACGTCCGCGGGAACGGCAGCCCCAGCGTCACGTTCACGGCGTGGCCGAACGCCGCGACCTTGATGGCGGTCATCCCGACGTCGTGATACGGGGCAATCACGGCGTCGAACTCGCCGCGCATCGCGCGCACGAACACGGTGTCCGCGGGAAACGGGCCTGCGACTCCAGCGCGCCGCGCGGCCGGCGCGAGCAGGTCGTCGTCCTCGTTGCCGAAGCGTCCGTGGTCGCCAGCGTGCGGGTTCAGCGCACACAGCGCGAGACGCGGCTCGGCGATGCCGAACCAGGCGCGAAGACCCGCGCGCGTCGTGGACGCGGCGTCCTCGATGCGCTGCTCGGTGAGCGCGCGCGGCACATCGCGCAGCGCGATATGCATCGTGGCGAGGACGACGCGCAGCGCATTGCGACGAGCTCCGCCCTCGGCGCCGTCGGCGCTCGTGAGCATCATTGCCACCTTCGACCCGGTGAGCTCCGCCAGCATCTCGGTGTGGCCTGGAAACGAGTATCCAGCGAGCGGCAGCACGGACTTGTCGATCGGGGCCGTCACGATGCCATGCACGTCGCCGCGTCGCGCCAGCTGCACGGCGCGCTCGATGGCCATGCCCGCGATGCGACCGGCCGCTGCGTCGCCGGCATCGCGATGCCACTCGCCGACGGATTCGTTCACGTCCACTTCGGTGCCGGTCGGGCCAACGACCACCAGCTGCGCGGCGCGAGACGCGCGCCCGTCGCGCAGCATCTTGGCGACGATCTCCGGGCCGATGCCGCGCGGATCGCCGAGCGTGACGGCAAGCCGCGGCAGGTCGCTCACGTCAGCCGGTTTTGGACGGCGCGGTGGGGCCAAGGCGAATGGACACGTACGCTTCCTTTCGCAGTGAATCCAGGAAGCGACGGATGGAGCCTTCCTCCACGAGCTGTTGCCGCACGCGCTCGCGCAGATCGCTGAGCTTGTACTCGCCGCCCTCCTCCACCGCCGCGAGCCGCGCGACGACGACCTTCGGGTGGCCAGCCGGTCCCGGGATCTCGAACACCGCGATGTCGCCGGCCTTCTTGCCGGCGAACGCCTGCTGATACGTCGCCGGCATGGAGTCGCGCGGGATCGGCGTCAGGATGCTGGTCTCCTCGCCGCTGGCGTAGTCGTGGTGCGCGCGCGCCAGCGAGTCGAACGACACACCCGCCGCCCACTGCTTCGCCACCGTGTCCGCCTCCGCGCGCGCGCGTGCGTCGTCGGCGGAGTCGAGCTTCGGACGAATCAGGATGTGCCGGGCCTTCACCTCGCCCGGCTTGACGCGATCGACGCGAATGATGTGGAAGCCATGCACCGTCTCGACGACGGGACTCAGGTCGCCAGGACGCAGCGCGAACATCCAGCGCTCGAACTCCGGCACCATGGTGCCGCGACCGTTCCATCCGAGGTCCCCGCCCTGCGCGCCCGACACCGAATCCATGGACTCGCGCTTGGCGATGCGCTCGAAATCGCCGCCGCCCTTGATCTCGACGAGGAGTGACTCCGCCTTGGCGCGCGCCTTGGCCTTGGCCGCTTCGGTGGGTTTCGGCGCGATCACGATCTGTCGGAACGTGACCGTGGCCGGCCGCCGCGGCAGCGTCGTGCGCGTACGGTTGAAGGCCTCCTGCACGTCCTGCTCGGTCACGTTGACCGGCGGGATCTTCCCTTCCGATCGCATCTTGTCGATGACGCGACGCTGCAGCTCGTTGCGGCGCATCTGCTCCGTGAGGAAGCGACGGTACTCTTCCTGGGAGCCGAGACCCGCCTTGGCGAGCTCGGCGCGGAACTCCGCGTCGCTCGTGAATCGCGCGCGCACATCGTGGAGCTGGCGATCGACACTGGACGCGACGTCCTGGTCGGTCACTTCGATCTTGAGCAGCTTCGCCTTCTGAACGAGGAGCTCTTCGTCGACGAGCTGGTTCACGACGTCCGCGGCGAGCTTGTCGTACTCGTCCTGGCTGCGCGGCGGGGTGAAGCCCGGCTGCTGGCCCATCGACAGAATGCGTTCCTGCACGTCGTACTGCGTGATGGGCTGGTCGCCGACGACGGCGACGATGCGGTCCAGCATGACCCGCGTGGTGTCGCCCGCGGGCGCCGTGGGGATCGGTTGCGTGGGCTGCTGCGCGCCGAGCGCAGCAGCGGCGATGGAAAGAAGCAGCAGCGATTTCATACGCATCCTACCCACGGCGTTGAGTTCAGGGTCCGCCCAACCGTTAGCGCTTCGTCCCGCTGTCGCGCTTCGCGGTCGTGTCCGGTCGCGGCGCCGGCAGCGGCACCTGCGAGCGCGGCTGCGACGACGTGCGCGACGAGTCCGCCGTATTGCGCAGCTTCTGCGCCCGCTCCACGGCGCGATCGACGCCCGCGGGATAGATCTTGGACGTGTACTTGGACGCGAGCACGACCTGCACCGGCTGGGGAACCGGAACGGGCTGCGCCTGACCCGCCATCACGCGATCGAGATACGCCTCCACCTTGGTCGCCGCGTAGCGCTCGCGCTCGGGAACGCTCTTCGCGCTGTCCGACAGCGTCTTGGGATCGATGCCGATCTGCATCCAGAGCTGCTGGACGAGCTGACGGAATTCATCGTGCAGCCGCTGTCTTTCCTCGGCGGTGATGTCGATCTTGGCGCTGTCCGCCTTCTGGATCATCACCTCGTTGCGCGCGACACTCTTCACGAAGTCGCGAATCACCGTATCCGGCGCCTGCTGCAACTGCTGCCCGACGCGCATCTGGGGCGGCATCGCTTCCACCCATTTCACGAACTCGCCGGTCGTGAGCTGACCTCCTTTGTACGTGGCAAGGACGTCGTCGTCGCCGCGATGCGCCGACAATTCCCGCGCCGCGGACTTCGCCACCGCGGGCGCGTTCGACTTCACGTTGATGTTCGACTCCGCGTCCAGCTTCGCGATGTAGGTGCTCTCGGCCACCTGGCGTGAGCCCGCTCCGTACGCCTGATCGAAATCCGATTTCGCGTCGTTGTAGGTGAGTCGCTGGATGATGTGATACCCGAACTGCGTTTCCACCGGCGCCGAGATCTGTCCCGGACGCAGGGCGGCCACGGCGTCGCTGAACGGCTTGACCATCTCCTCGCGATGGAATGCGCCCAGACTCCCGCCGCGCTGCGCGGAGCCCGGATCGTTGCTGTACTTCTTCGCCATGTCGGCAAAGTTGGCGCTCGTGAGCTGCGCGCGAACGCTTTCCGCTTTCTTGCGCACCGAATCCTTCTGCTGCGCCGTGGCATTGCCGGGCACGGTGAACAGAATGTGGCGCGCAACGAGCAGCCCGCCGCTCGCCTGATTGTACGCGGCTTCCGATCCGGAGTCCTGCTTGAAGTTCGACGAGACGGACTGCATCAGCCGCTGCAGGCGGATGTTGCCGATGAGGCCCGCCGCCGCCTGATCCACCGCCTTCGGATCGGCGAGCGAATCGTTGTGGGCCGCGGCGACACCCAGCAGCTGGTAGCTGGACCACAGGTCCGTCACGATCATCGCGGTCTCGCGATTCACCGGCACCTGAATGGTGGCGTTGCCGAGCAGGTCGGACAGCCGATTGACCGAGAGCTCCTGATCGGCGGCGCGCGCGGCCACGTCCACGTGAGCGGTGAGCGCCTCCTTGAGCCCGTCGCATCCGGCGACGAAGGCACCGGCGCCGAGCAGCAGGGCGAGGGATCGAATTTTCACTGGAACTCCTTTTGTCTTTCCGATCATTGCGAGGAATCTGTACTTCGCGCCGTGCGGATCCCTCGCTTCGCTCGGGATGACAGCGGCCGATATCAGGTTGCGACGAGCGTCGTGAGAGCGCGCACCAAACCGTCGATGATGGGAACGCCGCCGAGCCGCGTGAGCTTCAGCGACAGTGGGTGGGCCCGGCGAACTTCCGCCTGGAATTGCACCTCGTGAAAGGCCGCCGACAACCCCTTCATCCGGGGTGCGGCGGTGTCGCGGAAATTAACACGCGCCTCATTCCCGCGCACCAGAATGCTCTCGATGCCGAGCCGTGCGCCGACGATGCGGAGCTGGGCGACGGACAGCATTGCCTCGGCCTCGGCTGGCAGCACCCCGAAGCGATCGCGGAGCTCGTCCCGCAGCGCGACGATCTCGCCCGCTTCGCTTACCCGCGACAGCCGGCGATACACGTCCAGCTTGGCCTCGTGCGCGGGTACGTAGTCATCCGGCAGATAGCTTGGCGTATCGACCGACACCTCCGACGGCACCAGTTTCGGTCCGCCGTCGCCGCGCGTGATGGACTTCACCGTCTCGTCCAGCAGACGCAGATACAGGTCGAATCCCACCGCCTGCACGAAACCGGACTGTTCCGGGCCGAGCAGATTCCCCGCCCCGCGCATTTCCATGTCCTTGAGCGCGATACGGTAGCCGGCGCCGAGCTCGGTGTGATGCTCGAGGACCCGCAGCCGGCGTTCCGCGTCCTCGTCCACCTGATCCGGCACGAGCAGGTAGCAGTACGCCCTGCGGTGTGAGCGTCCCACCCGGCCACGAAGCTGGTAGAGTTGCGCGAGCCCGAAGTTGTCGGCCCGGTTGACGAACATCGTGTTCGCGTTGGCGACGTCGAGGCCCGATTCCACGATCATCGTCGAGACCAGGACGTCGATCTCGCCGTTGACGAACTTGTGCATGATCAGCTCGAGGTCCTTGTCGCGCATCTGCCCATGCGCGACGTCGATGCGCGCGCGGGGGACCACGCGCTTCACGTGATCGGCGATCGCCTGGATGGTCTCGATGCGATTGTGAACGAAGAACACCTGGCCGCCGCGATCCAGCTCGCGCGTGATCCCTTCCTCGATGAGCCCTTCGTCCCACGGCTCGACGTACGTGAGCACCGGCGACCGGTCGCGCGGTGGCGTCTGCATCAACGTCATGTCGCGCAGGCCGGCAAGCGACATGTGGAGCGTGCGCGGAATCGGCGTCGCCGTGAGCGTCAGGACGTCGGTCTCGAGCTTGAGGTGCTTGAGCCGTTCCTTGTGCTTGACGCCGAATCGATGCTCCTCATCGACGACGATCAGGCCCAGCTTCTTGAACTGCACGTCGGGACTCAGCAGGCGATGCGTGCCGATGATGATGTCGATGTTGCCCTGCGCGAGCTGATCGAGCACGGCCTGCTGTTCCTTCGCCGTCTGGAACCGGCTCAACATCGCGATGCGCAGCGGGAAATCCGCGAGACGCTCCGAGAACGTTCGCGCATGCTGGTCGGCGAGGATCGTGGTGGGAACGAGCACCGCCACCTGCCGTTCCGACTGCACCGCCTTGAACGCAGCGCGCACCGCGATCTCCGTCTTGCCATAGCCGACGTCTCCCACGAGGAGACGGTCCATGGGGCGCACGTTCTCGAGGTCTTTCTTCACGTCCACCGTCGCCTTGCGCTGATCGGGAGTGTCCTCGAACAGGAACGACGACTCGAGCTGCGCCTGCCACGGTGTGTCGGGCACGTGCGGTGGTCGCGATGCCACTTTGCGCCGCGCGTACAAATCGAGCAGCTCGACGGTCATTTCCTGGATCGCGGAGCGCGTCTTGTCGCGCTGCTGGCTCCAGCGCTTGCCGCCGAGCTTGTGCAGTCGCGGCGGAGGACTGTCTTCCGAGACATCGGTCGCCGATCGATACCGCTCGAGCTGGTCGATGCGGTACAGGGGGACGTTCAAACGATCGCCGCCCTCATACTCGATCACCGCGACCTCGATCCTGCTTTCGCCGCTGCCCACGCCGATCGTCTCGATGCCGCGGTAGATGCCGACGCCGTGCTCGAGATGGACGACGTAGTCACCTTCGCGCAGTGAGAGCGTGTCCTGCGTGATCCCGCTCGTGTACCGTCGTGCGCGCCGGATGCGCCGCTCGCGGCGGAAGATCTCGTGATCGGTGAGGACGCGCAGTCCCGTGCCGTCGGCTGACGGGACAATGAATCCGCCCTGCAGCACGCCGACGGTGAGCGCCGCCGGAGACGGCACGCCTCCGTCCGCGAGCAACTCGTCGAGGCGCTCGCACTGGCCGGCGTTGTCGCAGAGGATCACCGTCTGGAGCGGGTCGCGGACGATACGTCGCAGCTGCTTGATGTCGCGACCGATCGGTTCCGGCGGCTTGATGGGAAACACGATCTCCGCGGCTTCCGGAACCGCCTCTTCCACGATGCGGCCGAACGATTCGACCGCCGGAATGAGCGTCTCCGGCGACTCGAACAGCTCCTCGCGATCGGGGACGTCCTCACCGCGGCGGCGGGCGAGGTCGATATGGTGGGCCGCCTCCTGCCACGTACGCCGCGCCTCGGCTTCCACGTGCACACCTTCGGGAAGCACCAGCACCGTGTCGTCGGTCCACAGCGAGATCACCGAGCGTCGCTCCGACTCGAGCACGTCGGCCGCGACGCTACCGTCCACCGGCAGAATCAGCGCCTGATCGACGGCGCGCGTGGATCGCTGCGATGCCATGTCGAAGTGGCGCAGATCGACGATCTCGTCACCCCAGAACTCGGCGCGCACCGGATCGGCCATGCCGAAACCGTAGACGTCCAGGATCCCGCCGCGCACGCTGAATTCCGCGACGTCTTCCACCATGGGCACGCGTTCGAGTCCGATGCGCTCGAGGTGCTCGATGAGCTCGGACAGGCGTCGCTGGTCGCCCTTGTGCAGCTCGATGCGCAGATCGCGCAGCGCGCGCGGCATGCGAGTGCGCTCCAGCAATGCACGCGCGGTGGTGACGAGGACGCGCACCTCACCGCGCGTGGTGCGCTCGAGCGTCTCCACGCGCTCGCCGGCGACCTCCATGTGCGGTTCGGCTTCGCCGAACCCTTCGCGCGGTGGATACAGCGCCACGATATCGCCTTCCAGCAAGGTGCGCAGATCGGCGAGCCAGCGCTCCGCCTCCGGCAGCGCGTCGGTGACGACGACGAAAAAGCGCGCGGGCAGTCTGCGGGCGAGCGCGGCGACGGCGGTGGCGTCGGACGAACCGGGCAGGCCGGCGATCGTCCGCATCTGTCCGGGAACCGGCAGCGTGTTGAGCAGTCGAGTGAAAACCGGCAGCCGCTCGACGGCTTCGATGAGATGCAGCAGCGGCACGCGAGAGCGCTACGAAATTGCGGGGGCCGCAGGGGCCGCGGACGCGCCGGCGGCTCGAGTGCCTCCGCCTCCGCGCGCGACGAGTGACTCGATGACCAGCGCAATGAGCGCCGCGACCAGCAACGGCACGACCAGCGACCGACGTGAAGCTCCGGTGAAAGCCAGATGGCTCCAGTCGGCAGGCGTGTCGGCGACCTGCGCGCCGGGCGACGTCAGGTGACGGAGCTCGCCCGCGGAGAGCCGGTCCAGCTGCGACTCCGCGACCTCGGGATTGACCACGACCGCGCCGGCCCGGCGACTCCCATCTATAAGGAAGTAGGTGCCGACGACGTTGGGGGCGTCGAAGCTGTTGCCTGTCATGGGAATACGACGTCCGTCCTCCGATTCCAGCGCATCGATGCCGGGCGCGCGCACGATGGTCTCGCCGGGCGCCGCGAAGCGCACCGCGCCCGGGTCTCCGCTCAGTCGAGCCGACACGACGTCGGCGAGCCATGGAAGGAAGGACGCTGTCACCGGCAGCGTCGACGCGTCCGGCGTCAGCGGCGAAGCAACGAGCACATAGCGCGGGCCCGCGACGATCCACGGGTCCCGGCCCACAACGGCGAGCGTGTCCGCCAGCGTCGCGCCCTGCGCAGCGAGTTGATACCGGAGCTTCACGTTCACCTGCGCGAGCTGCGCACCGCGGGCGACGGCCGCCTCCTTCCTTGCCGCGCCGAATCTCCATGGGATCCCCAGGCGCTCGAGCGAGCGGTTTGCCGCGCCGACGCGTACGGGGTCCGATGGCGCGAAGAGCAGCGCCGGAAGCGCGACCGACTCATCGGCTGCGGCGATGGCGATCGCCGCGCCATCGACAACGCGCTCGCTCGCGCGCAGCACGTCCACGGCGTTCCTGGCGAATGGCCCCGCGCCGGATGTCACGCGCACCGCGGGCGCTGGGCCAATCCAGAGCGCGAAATGGCGCGTGTTGTCGGCGGCCAGCTCGTCGGGCTCGATCTCGATGGTTCCGCTGATCCAGCCGCGCTCCGCGGGTGCCGCACGGACGACTGCTTCTTCACTCGCGGCGACGGTGCCGCGCGCGAGCGTCCGCTGTCCAAGCACCATGCGATAGCTGGTGGAATCGGAGCTGAGTGTGCGGACGGCGATGGCGCCGCGCGGAGTCCAGCGCACCGGGCGCGCTTCCGCCATGACGATCGCGCGATTCGCCGGCGGCGCGCGGTTCGGTGCCCACAGCAGTACCTGCGCCGATCCGCGCACGTCCACGGGGCGCGTCCACGCCGTGCGCTGGCCGTCGGTGAGCACCGCGACCTGGCGCGCCTCCAGCTGGCTGCCTTCCACGAGGCCGATCGCGCGCGCCAGAGCGTCCATGGGATGGCCGGCACCCGCCAATGGCCGGACGCGATCGATTTCGTCACGCATCATCGCGGCGGATCCGCCGCGCACGGCGCCGTCCGCCGTCACGATCCAGACGCGATCGTCGGCGGACGCCTGGTCGAGGGCGTCGCGCGCGATGCGCTTGAACTGGTCGAGCAACGGCGTCCCTCCCTCGACCACGCCGGAGCTCATCGAGTTGTCGACGACGATGGCGAGCGCGGTCGGGGCGTGCCCCGAGCCGGCGCCGCGCGCCGACGGTCTGGCCGCAGCGAGCGCGATGAGGAGCACGACGAGGACGCGCAGCACCATCAGCAGCAGATTCCGCATGCGCAGGGTGCGGCTGTGCTCGCGCTCCGCGCGCGCGAGATAGCGGGCGGCGGGAAATTCCACTTCGAGCCCAATGCGCCGGCGCAGGAGATGAATGAGCAGCGGGACGACCGCCGCACCCGCCAGCAACAGATACCACGGCGCGAGAAAGCCCATCAGGTGTGCATCACGGCAGTCGTTGCCGGGCGGCGAACGCGCGACGGAGCGGTACGCCGAACGGCTGATCGGTGGCCACGATCTCGTAGCTCACACCGAACGACGCGAAGAGCGACCGCCATTCCTCGATCACCTGGGCCACGGTGGACTCGTACGCCGCGCGAACGTCTCCGACGCTCGCCGGCACGCTGAGCCCGGTCTCGGGATCGTTGAACAACGCTTCACCGGCGCCGAGCAGTGATCGCTCCGCGGGATCCATCACGTGCAGCACGGTGATGTCGTGTCCCTGCGCGCGGAGCGCCCGCATCGCGCGTTCGACCTCGGGCTGGTCCATCAGCAGGTCGGAGACGAGCACGATCATGCCGCGCCGCTGAATCAGCCGCGCCGCCTGCGTCAGCGCTTCCGGAGCGCTGGTCGTCAATCCGGCACCCGGCTCCTCCAGCGCGGCGAGAATGCGTCGCCAGTGGCCTGTGCGCGCGCGCGGCGGAACGGCGCTGCGCACACGCTCGTCGAAACGCACCAGACCCACCGCATCGCGCTGACGGATCAACAGGAGGCTGATCGATGCCGTCAGGATCTCCGCGTACGCCAGCTTGGTGAGGCGACCCGAGACGGTCGCGCCCAGGGTGCGCAGCTGCGCGCCGCTCCACGCCATCGATTTGCTGACGTCGAGAACGATCGTCGCGCGGAGGTTGGTTTCTTCCTCGTACTGGCGCACCACCCAGCGGTCCGAGCGCGCGGCGATCTTCCAATCCACAAAACGCAGATCGTCTCCGGCCTGGTACGCCCGATAGTCGGCGAACTCGACGGAGAATCCCTTGCGTGGTGAACGGTGCAGGCCGGCCATGAACCCGTCGACGATCCAGCGAGCGACGATCTCGACGTGACCCAGCGCAGCGAGCGACGCCGGATCGTGGAGATCCGGACGTACGGCGGTGGCCATCGAGGGAAAAGTAAACGCGCGCCCCTCCCCTTGCGCTCGGCCCACATCCTGCGACAATTTGTATACAACCAAAGTCGGAGACCGGGAATGACGTATCCGCGTCTGGTGGCAGCCGGACTTGTCGCGTGTGTCGTGTCGGCGTGCGCCACACATCCGTCCACCGCAACCTCGCCGGTGCCCGCCGGCCCCAAGGCGCTCCTGCACGCGCAGTACTACGGCGGAATGCTGAACCGGCAGATCGAGGCGGTCTTCAAGGTCGAGGAGAACGCCTACGTCATGGTGGGGCATCTCGGCGGCGACGGCCGCTTCGACGTTCTCTATCCCGAGGATGCTCGCGAATCCGGGCGCGTGAACGGCGGCAAGTGGTTCCGCACCTCCGAATCGCCGGCGTATTACGACGCGGCGCCGTTCCTCTACTCGTTCGCCACATCGCGCTTTCGGACCGCCGGCGCGCAACTCGATTCGTACGATGGACGCGGCTACGGCTTCATCTTCATGATCGCGAGCGCGCGACCGCTCGACTTCGATCGCATCAGCACCGTTGGCCTGTGGAACGATCTCGACCTCGAGAACTATGGCCAGTCCATCGATCCGCGTCCCCAGATCAGGCACCTGGCAGAGGCGTTGGCGCACGGACAGCCCTACACGCTCAAGTTCGCGCGCAGCGTCAGCACGTACAGCAACGCTACCTACGCGGACTATCAGTACGACTGCGCGCTGTTGCAGGAGCTTGGGTACGCATCGTTCGTGACGCCATACAGCTACTGGTTCGGCCTCTTCAGCCCGTTCACGATGATGGGCTACAACAGCTACGGCGGCTTCAATGATTACGGCGGCTTCGGCGGCTGTGGTTCGTCGCGCTATGCGTACGCGCCCTTCCCGACGTACGTGACCTACACGACGGCGTCGGCGCCGATTCCGACGCCGACGGGCAGCCGGTTCTTCCGGCCGCCGCATCGGCCGCTGGGCACCGCGGGTTCCGCGTTCACGTTCTCGAATCCCGACCGCCCCACGCGCCGCAATTCGCCGCAGAATCCGGCGGCGGCTCCCCGCGACTGGCTGGGACTGCGCACGCATCCGAGCCCGTTCGGCGGAAGTTTCGACGCCGGTCGGTCCCACGCGTCGCCCGACCGCGCGGGCCGCTCATCGAACGCATCGACGACGCGCGTGGCTCCGGTCGAGCGGGCTCACCCCATCGAACGCACGGAGGCGCCTCGTCCGATGACGACGACCACCGCCAAGCCGGTCGTCGAGAAGTCGAAGCCCTAGGCGCCCTGTATTGCGCTGAAGAAGGCCGCGAGTGATCGCGGCCTTTTTTTGTGTCCCGCGCAGCGAGGGATTGCGACCTTTGTCA
>DATFHG010000232.1:0-2879 GCA_035248725.1 Gemmatimonadaceae bacterium
TCGACGGAGGCACAGGAAGCGTTTCGTCTGGCTTCGCTGCGTTTTTCGCGCGGACTGAGTACGCAACTCGAAGTGTCTGATGCGCAGCTCGCGCTGCTCACCGCGGAGAGCGGTGAGGCGCGCGCAAGCTACGATCTGTACCTGGCGACGGCCGACCTGGCCCGAGCGCTCGGACGTCCCATTCCCATGCCCGTCACGACCAGCGCGGCAATCCGCCGCTCAGAGAACTAGTGCTCACGACACGAACGCTTTCGCCCTTGGTGGTGGGGCTGCTCCTATCCGCCTGTTCCGGCCGCGACGATTCGACGGTCGCGACGGCGCAGGCGAAGACCGTATCCGGGGCTGGCGACACGGCGGCGCTGCGTTCGTCAGCGACTCCCACGCAGCCGCCCGCGGGCACCTCGGCGCCGGCGACGGGAGGGCGCGTGGCCCCGGTCATCACGCTGGCCTCCGGAGACGTGGCGACCGTGCGCCGCGCGGCCATCGAGGAGGGCGTCGCCATCACCGGCGATCTGCGTCCCATCGAGACCGTCGAGGTACGCGCGCGACTCGAGGGTGATCTTGTCGGTGTGTACGTGCGCGAGGGCGAGCAGGTGAAGGCTGGACAGGTGCTGGCGCGGTTCGAGGCGTCCGAGCAGGAAAGCGCGCACACGAGCGCCGAAGCCGATCGCGTGGCGGCGCAGTCCGACCTGTCGACCGCACAGTGGAACGCCGAGCAGACGGCGGAGCTCTTCAAGGCAGGCGCCGTCTCCGAGCTGGACAACAAGACGGCCCAGCAGAACGTCATCGCGGCAAAGGCTCGTCTTGCCGCCGCGCAGGCGCGCGTCCGCGCCACGACGTCCACCGTCAACGACACCCGCGTCGTGGCGCCCACGTCGGGCGTCATCGAGGCGCGACTCGTCGAAAACGGGATGCACATGGCGCGTGGGGCACCGTTGTTCACGCTCGTGCGCAGCAACATGCTGGAGCTCGCCGCGGCGGTCCCGGCGCGACAGGCCAACATGGTGCGGGTCGGTCAGACCGTTCACTTCAACGCCGATGGCCGCGCGTTCGACGGCAAGGTGGCGCGGGTCAGCCCCACCATCGACCCGCAGACACGCGCGGTCACCGTGTACGTCCAGGTTCCGAACGCCAACGGGGCCTTGAAGGGAGGCACCTTCACGAGTGGACGCGTCGTCAGTCGCGTCGTGCCGAGCACGCTCGTGATTCCGTCGTCCGCCGTCCGGCAGTCTCAGGACGCGAACAAGCCGTTCGTGTATCGGATCGCCGGCAAGATCATCGACATAGCGAGCGTGGACGTCGGCGTCGTGGACGAGCGCGCGGGCACCGCGGAAATTCTCAGCGGCCTGAACGAAGGTGATCGACTCGTCGTCGGTAACGTCGGCGTGTTGGGGCGCGGCATGCAGGTCATCATCGTCGGCGAAGAGCGCAGCGACCGGCGCACGCCGAGCGGCACGGGCAGCACGAGATAGTCAGCGAGAGGTCAGCCCATGTTCCTGTCCGACGTTTCCATCAAACGGCCGGTGTTCGCCACGATGCTGATGGTGCTGCTCGTGGTGCTCGGCGTGGTGAGCTTTCGGCGTCTCGCGGTCGACGAGTATCCAGACGTGACGTACCCGGTGGTCATCGTCAGTACGACGTATCCAGGCGCGTCGCCCGAGTCGATGATGCGCGACGTGTCCAAGCCGATCGAAGAAGCACTGAACACCGTGCAGGGCATCAAGGAAATTTCCTCGACGTCGCTGCAGGGCGCGTCGCTCGTGCGGCTGATGTTCAATCTTGGCGTCGACGTCTCGGTCGCACAGCAGGACGTGCAGGCCAAGGTCGCGCGCATCCGCCGGCAGTTGCCGCCGAACATCGAAGAGCCGGTCATTCAGCACTTCGACCCCAATGATTCGCCGATCATGGCGATTGCGGTGCAAAGCTCCGAGCGACCGCTGCGTGAAATCACGGATCTCGCGGAAGAAGTAATCTCGACGCGCATCGAGGCCATTCCCGGCGTGGGCGGCGTGAATCTCGTCGGCGGGGCGCGTCGGCAGATCCGGATCCAGGTGGATCCCAATGCCATGCGCTCCTACGGCATCTCGCCCGAACAGGTGAGCGCCGCGCTCGATCGGGAGAATCAGGAAGTGCCCGCCGGCCGCGTCCAGCGCGGCGCGACCGAGCAGCTCGTCCGCGTGACGGGGCGCATCGTCGACCCCAAGGCGTTTGCGGACATCGCGGTCGCCGTCCGAAACGGCGTGCCCGTGAAGCTCGGCGATGTGGCGACGGTGGTGGACGGCGAAGAAGACAAACGCACTGGCGCGGAGATCGACGACGTCCCCACCGTCTCGCTCGAGGTGCTGAAGATCTCCGGCTCCAACACCGTGGAGGTCGCGGACTCCGTCCGCGCGGCCATGGGCTCGATCGAGCGGCAGTTGCCGACCGACGTCAAGCTGACGCTCATCCGCGACGACTCGCAGCGCATCAAGGACTCGCTGGCCGACGTGGAGCTGTCGCTCGTCCTGGGCGCGCTGCTCACGATCGCCATCATCTACCTGTTCCTGAACTCGTGGCGATCGACGGTGATTACGGGCCTCACGCTGCCCGTGTCGATCATCTCGGCGTTCTTCATCATGTGGGTGAGCGGGTTCACCATCAACACGATGACGTTGATGGCGCTGTCGCTCGCCATCGGCCTTCTCATCGACGACGCGATCGTGGTGCGCGAGAACATCGTGCGCCACGTGGAGATGGGAAAAGACCACCATTCGGCCGCCCGGGACGGCACCGACGAGATCGGCCTTGCGGTCTTGTCGACGACGCTGGCCGTGGTCGCGGTGTTTGTGCCCGTCGCGTTCATGGGAGGCATGATCGGCAAGATCTTCTTCCAGTTCGGC
>DATFHG010000233.1:0-6095 GCA_035248725.1 Gemmatimonadaceae bacterium
ACCATGCGAAGCTCGACGCACTCGAGATGCTCGTCAACGTGCGTAGAAAGCTCTTTCCGTACGTCTTGGCGCGGTGCAACAGCCCTTCGCCCGTGACGCTAGGTAATTCCGCCTTTTCGGGATGGCGCACGAGATACACCAGCAGCACGATCACCAGCACGAGCGCACCGAGCGCGAATGGCCGCGCGCGCTGCAGCGACGCGGGCAGACTGAGAAATGTCGCCGCCGCCGCGAGCAGGATGACGTAGCCGACGGCCTCGAACAAACGCTCGAGCGCGAGCGTCGCCAGGACACGCTCGCTCGGAACATGCGCGGCGCGCGCAACGAAGATGACGCGCGCCGCCTCGCCTCCCTGTGCCACGAGGATGTTGTTCAGCCCGGCGCCTGCGAACGTTGCGCGCATGGCGAGCCACAGCGAGCTGACCCCGATCGCGCGGAGGAAGATCCACCACCGCACGCCCTTGAGCACGAGCGACAGAATGTTCACCGCCGCCGCGAGCGCGAGCACGCCCGGCGAGGTCTGACGAATCGCGGCCCACGTCTCACTCCAGTTCACGGTGCGCGCGAACAGCACGAGCGCGCCGATGATGATCACCAGCACGAGCACGCGCAGCACGCCGCCGAGCTTCTTCTTCACGCCGGCAGTGTGGCGAACTCGTAGCCGTTGCCGCGCAGGCCCGCGATGATCGCCGGAAGCGCCGTCGCAGTCTGCGTGCGGTCACCACCGGCGTCGTAGCCGTCGCCGTCGTGCAGCAGGAGGATCGTCCCCGGCCGCGCCCCTTCCTGGGCGCGCCGCGCGATGACGTCAGCGCCGGGTTTGTCGGAGTCCCACACGCCCAGCGTCCAACCAATGGTTCGCTGACCCAGGTCGCGCGCGACGCCGCTCACCCACGGGCTCCGGAATCCGTGCGGGGCGCGGAAATACTTCGGCCGCGCGGCGGTCGCCGCCACAATGGCGTCGGTGCCGAGCTCGAGGTCGAGGCGCACGTATGCTGGTCCGCGTAAATGCAGCTTCCGATGATGATAGCCGTGGTTGCCGACGCTGTGTCCTTCGCTGGCCACGCGCCGCGCGAGCGCGGGCCAGCGCTCGACGTGTTTCCCGAGCAGAAAGAATGTGGCGGGCACACCCTCGGCCGCGAGTACATCGAGGATGCGCGGCGTCGCCTCGGCGTTCGGACCGTCGTCGAACGTCAGCGCCACGCGCTTGCGGTCACCAGGCAGCTTGCCGAGCGCGCGGCCGAAAACGGGGCTGTTGCGTTCGAAGGTGCCGTACGCCCACACGCCCGCTGCCGCAATCGCGCCGACCGCGACGGCGATCACTCAGGAGAGTGCGGGGACGCGCGTGCGTCCGAGGACGTCGTCGTACACCTCGAGCACCTGTGCGCTGACGCGGCGCCAATCGTATTCCGCCGCCCGGCGACGACCGGTCTCGCCGAGGCGCGCACGCAGCGACTCGTTGTCCAGCAGGTGCACGAGACCGTTCGCGAGGGCGTCGTGATCGTCGCGGGGGACCATCAGCGCTTCGCGTCCGTGAACGACGACGTCGCGGAAGCCGAGGATGTCGGAACACACGATCGGCGCGGCGCACGCCATGGACTCCAGCAGGGTGATCCCGAACGACGCCTTCGTCGTCGGACACGCATACATCGCGCTGTTCGCGTAATAGCCCGGCCGGCCCTTGAGCACCGCGCCGACGAAGGTGATGTCCGGATCGTTGGCGGCCTGCCGGTAATAATGCCGGCGCAGCGGCCCGTCGCCGACGACGACGAGCTGCGCTCGCCGACCGCGCCCCTTCACGCGCTTGAACGCGTCGATGAGCGTCGACAGGCCGTTGCGCGGATCGAAGCGGCCGAGGAAGAGAATGGCAGGTACGTCGCCTCGGATCTCCGGAGGTCTGGCTGCGTCCGGGCGAAACAGGTCGGTGTCAATGCCGTTCGGAATGATCTTCCAGTCGGCGTCGAAGTATCGCTCCAGCGCCACGATCGTGGATTGGGAGACGGCGATCGCGGCGCTGAGCTTGTTCAGCCGCTTCTGGAACGCGCGCTGAAAGGTGCGATAGCCCACCGAATAGTCGAAGTACGTGTGGAACGTGCCGACGACGGGCACCTCGGCTTCGGCGATCGCCAGCAGCGGCAGCACCGGCGTGAGAGGCGAGTGCACGTGCACGATGTCGTAGTTGCCGTCGCGCAGCGCATGGCGCATGTCGCGTCGCAGCGTACGACCCACGGTCAGGCGACTCTGCGACCCATTGATGTACCACGGGACGCTGCGGCCGAGCTGCACCACGTTCGGCCGCGGCGCCGTGCCCGGGATCCACGAGGTGATGATGTCGACGTGGTGGCCGAGCTGCCGCGCCACTCGCGCGAAGAAGTGGACGTGCTCACACACGCCGCCCAGATGCGGATAGTAGTACTCCGTAACGAGCGCGATGCGGAGCGGAGACGCTCCGTTCGTCTCAAGTGGAAGCGGCGAGGGCGGCATGGGCGGCGGCAAGCCGCGCGATCGGGACGCGGTACGGTGAGCAGGACACGTAGTTCATCCCGATGGTGTGACAGAAGGAGATGGAACGCGGTTCACCACCATGCTCGCCACAGATGCCGACCTTGAGCGTCTCGCGCACGCGGCGGCCCGCCGTGATCGCGAACTCGATGAGTTTTCCGACGCCTTCCTGGTCGAGCACCTGAAACGGATCATCGGGGAAAATGCCGCGGTCCACATAGTTCGGAAGAAATCGGCCCGCGTCGTCGCGGCTGAGGCCAAATGTAGTCTGCGTGAGATCGTTTGTACCAAACGAAAAGAACTCCGCCGACGCCGCGATTTTATCGGCCGTTAATGCCGCGCGCGGCAATTCGATCATCGTCCCCACCGTGTACGGAATGTCCTCGCCCATCACGCCGAGCACCTGGCGTGCGACGTCCTCGACGATCGCGCGCTGATTGTCGAACTCCGCCTGCGACGCCACGAGCGGAATCATGATCTCGGGAATCACGTCGACGCCGCGCCGCTTCGCGCGCACCGCGGCCTCGAAGATCGCGCGCGCCTGCATCTCCGTGATCTCGGGGTACGTGATGCCGAGGCGGCACCCCCGATGGCCCAACATCGGATTCGCCTCGCGCAGGGACTCCACGATGTTCGCGAGCTCCGCGCGCCCGAGGCCGAGCTGACGCGCCAGCAGCTTGCTCTCCTCGCCGCCGTGCGGGAGGAATTCGTGCAGCGGAGGATCGAGCAGGCGAATCGTGACGGGAAATCCCGCCATGGCCTCGAACAGGCCCTCGAAATCGCCGCGTTGCAGCGGCAGCAGATCCTGCAGCGCGCGCCGGCGTCCCGTTTCATCGCGCGCCACGATCATGCGTCGCATCGCGTGGATGCGATCGCCCTCGAAGAACATGTGCTCGGTGCGGCAGAGCCCGATCCCCTCCGCCCCGAAACCGCGCGCGATTCGCGCATCGGCTGGCGTGTCGGCGTTGGCGCGCACATTCAGCGCGCGCGCTTCGTCCGCCCACCCGAGCAAGCGCGCGAATGACTGGTAGGCCGGCGCGTCCTGGGCGCGCGTCATACCGCGAATGACCTGCACGACTTCCGACGGAATCGTCGGCAGGTCGCCGGGAAAGATGCGGCCGGTCGCGCCGTCCACCGTGATCCATTCACCTTCCTTCACCACGCGATCTTTCACGCGGAAGTTTCGCGCGTGGAGATCCACATGGATGGCGGTGCAGCCGACGACGGCGCATTTGCCCATCCCGCGCGCCACGACCGCGGCGTGGCTCGTCATCCCGCCGCGCGCCGTCAGCACCGCCCGCGCCGCGACGATCCCGTGAAAGTCCTCCGGCGTCGTTTCGTCGCGAACGAGAATCACGTGCTCACCCTTCGCGGCGCGATGTTCGGCGACGTCGGGATCGAAGACAGCGACCCCGCTGGCCGCTCCCGGGCTCGCCGGCAATCCCGTGCACAGGGGCGTGGCGCGGGCGCCCGGATCGATGATCGGATGCAGCAGCTGATTCAGCTGGTCGGGCAGCACACGTGTGACGGCGGTACGCGCGTCGATCAAACCCTCCGCGACCATGTCGGTCGCGATACGCACCGCCGCGGCCGCCGTCCGCTTGCCCGTGCGCGTCTGCAGCAGATACAGCTTTCCGCGCTCGATGGTGAACTCGAGGTCCTGCATTTCGTGGAAATGATTCTCGAGCCGCTCTTCCGTGCGCCGCAGCTCCTCGTACGCCGCCGGGAATTTCTTCGCCATCTCGTCGATGGCGAGCGGCGTCCGGATGCCGGCGACGACGTCCTCGCCCTGGGCATTCACCAGGAACTCGCCGTAGAACTTGCGCTCGCCGGTGGACGGATTGCGCGTGAACGCCACGCCGGTACCGGAATCGTCTCCCATGTTGCCGAAGACCATCGCGACGATGTTCACGCCCGTGCCGAGGTCGTCGGCGATGTGGTTCACCTTGCGGTAGTCCACGGCCTTCTTGAGCGTCCATGAGTTCCACACCGCCTCGATCGCGCCCCAGAGCTGCTCCCGCGGCTGCATGGGAAAGTCGCGGCCGATGGTAGCGCGGATGAGCGTCTTGTACTCCTCGACGAGATTGCGGAGCGCATCTTCGCCGAGGTCGGCGTCGGACTGCACACCCTGCATCATGCGCTTGGCGCCGAGCAGGTGCTCGAACTTCGCGAACGGCACGCCGAGCACCACGTCGCCGTACATCTGGATGAAACGGCGGAACGAGTCGTACGCGAAGCGCGCGTTGCCGCTCTGCCGTGCGAGTCCCAGCACGCTGGTGTCGTTGAGCCCGAGGTTGAGGATCGTCTCCATCATCCCCGGCATCGACACGGGCGCGCCCGACCGGACGGACACGAGCAGCGGATTCGCGGAGTCGCCGAAGCGTTTGCCCGTCACCTGCTCGAGCTTCGCCAGGCTTGCGTCCACCTCCGTGCGCAACGCGTCGGGCACCGTCCTGTCGCGCAGATAGGCGATGCACGCATCGCACGCGATGGTGAAACCCGGCGGCACGGGCACGCCGAGGTTGGTCATCTCGGCGAGGTTCGCGCCTTTGCCGCCGAGCACGCGTTTCATCTCGCGCGTGCCTTCGGCAGCGCCGTCGCCGAAGAAGTAGACCGCCTTCCCGGACTGACGCACGGCCGCGTTCGTCAGCGACGGCTCAGCAGCCGCAGCCGAAGCGGAGCTTGTCTGGGTCGGTCGGGGGCGGGGTGGGGTAGTCACCGGAGAAGCATGCGTGGCAAAAGCCGTGCGGGCCATCCGGCACCGATTCGAGCATCCCGTCGAGACTGAGATAGCCGAGTGAATCCACGCCGAGGTGCTTGCGAATGCCCTCGAGGTCCATGTTCGCGGCGATCAGCTCCTCGCGCGTCGGCGTATCGATTCCGTAGTAGCATGGCCCAGTGATGGGGTGTGAGCTCACGCGCATATGTACCTCGGTCGCGCCGGCCGCGCGCACGAGAGAGACCAGGCCGCGTGTCGTCGTTCCGCGGACGATGGAGTCGTCCACCATCACCACACGTTTTCCCTGCAACACCTCACGCACCGCGTTGTATTTCACCTTCACCTTCGCGTCGCGATCCTTCTGCGTGGGCTGGATGAACGTGCGGCCCACGTAGTGATTGCGGATCAGCCCCATCCGCATCGGAATGCCCGACTGCTCCGCAAACCCCACGGCCGCGCACACTCCCGAGTCGGGAATCGGCACGATGACGTCGGCAGGCACTCCGGACTCCCGCGCCAGGCGGCGGCCGAACTCGGTGCGCACCTCGTTCACGCTTTCACCGAACACGTAGCTGTCGGGACGCGAAAAATACACGTGCTCGAAGATGCACTGCGAGTGCTTCGCGGGCGCGAACGGCTTCACCGAACGCAACTCCGAGCCGCTCGCAATCACCAGTTCTCCCGGCTCGACGTCGCGCACGTAGGTGGCGCCGATCAGATCCATCGCGCAGGTTTCCGAGCAGACCACCCACGCGTCGCCAAGCTTGCCGAGCGCCAGCGGGCGGAAGCCGTGCGGATCGCGCGCGCCGATGATGCGGTCCTTCGTCATCAGCACGAAGGAATAGGCGCCGCGCACTTGACCGATGGCGTCGATGAT
>DATFHG010000234.1:0-24412 GCA_035248725.1 Gemmatimonadaceae bacterium
GGCGGGGGTGGACGTGGCCGCGGTGGTCCGGGCGGCGGCGACAACCGTGGCGGCCGCGATGGCGGCCGGGGCGGGGATCGCGGCGGCGACCGTGAAGGGAGTGAGCTGATCGAGAACGTGGTTGCGATCAACCGCGTGGCCAAAGTGGTGAAGGGCGGTCGCCGCTTCTCGTTCAACGCGCTCGTCACCGTCGGCGACGGCAAGGGCCGCGTCGGTTTCGCGACCGGCAAGGCGAACGAAGTGTCCGAAGCGGTCCGCAAGGCCGTGGACGGCGCCCGTCGTCGCATGATCCAGGTGCCGCTCACCGGCAACACCATCCCGCACGAAGTGATCGGCAAGCACGGCGCGGGTCGCGTGCTCATGAAGCCCGCGGCGCCGGGCGCCGGTGTGATCGCGGGCGGCGCGGTGCGCGCGATCATGGAGTGCTGCGGCATCTCCGACATTCTCACGAAGAGCCTTGGTTCGACGAACCCGCACAACATGGTGCTCGCGGCGATGGACGGGCTGCAGCAGCTCACGACGGTGGAGCAGATCGCGCGCGAGCGCGGTGTCGATCCGTCGTCGATCCAGTACAAGTCGCGCGCGAAGTCCCGGGAGACCGCGTAAATGCCGCGTACATTCGTCTGGCACCCCACGCGGGGTCCCAAGAAGGCGCCCACCTTCCAGCTGCCGAAGCAGGGCAAGGTGCGCATCAAGCAGATTCGGAGCGGGATCGGGCATCCAGCGCGGCATCGCGCCACGCTGCGCGCGCTCGGTCTCAAGCATCACCAGGACGTCGTGGTCCAGGAGGTCACGCCGGGCCTGCGCGGACAACTCACCCAGGTACGGCACCTCGTCGAGGTGACGCCGCTGACGGGAGAGACCAAGTAACATGGCAACGACCAAGAAGAAGACCGACGCGCCGAAGGATTCTGCGGCGCCACGCATCGGTCTCGACAATCTGATGCAGCCACCCGGCTCGCATCGCGATCGCAAGCGCCTCGGCCGCGGGCCGGGCTCGGGCACGGGCAAGACGTCCGGCAAGGGACACAAGGGCAGCAAGGCGCGCACGGGACATGGCGGACCGGGCGGCGGCAAGCCGCATTTCGAGGGCGGTCAGATGCCGTTGACGCGCCGCGTGCCGAAGCGCGGCTTCACGCCGCCGTTCCGCGTCGAGAATCAGGAAGTGGCGCTCGAGGATCTCGCGCTCGTCGCGGGCGGTGAAGTCACGCAGGAGTCGCTCGTGGCCGCCGGTCTGATCGACGACAACAAGGGTCCGGCGAAGGTGCTGAACAACGGCGAGATTTCGACGGCGGTCACCGTGCGCGGTGTGAAGGTAAGCGCGGGTGCCCGCTCGAAGATCGAAGCCGCCGGGGGGAAGGTCGAAGCGTAGTCGCCGTTCCACATAGAAGGTAGAAATGGCCCAGAGCAACGCCGCACAGGCAGTCCAGAACATCTTCCGCACGCCGGAGCTGAAGGACAAGATCCTTTTTACGCTCCTGTGTCTGGTGATCTACCGCATCGGCGCGCACGTCACGGCGCCGGGCGTCGATCCGCAGGCCCTCACCGACTTCTTCCGGAATCAGGGACAGAGCGGCGGCCTGCTCGGTCTCTACGACCTGTTCACGGGCGGTCAGCTGTCGCGCGCGACCGTGTTCGCGCTCGGCATCATGCCGTACATCTCGTCCAGCATCTTCATCCAGATCGCCGGCGCGGTCGTGCCGCAGGTCGAGAAGATGCAGAAGGACGAAGAGGGCCGGAAAAAGCTGAACCAGTGGACGCGCTACGGCACCGTGGCGCTCGCGTGGGTGCAGGCGTGGGGCTTCGCGCTCTTCACGCAATCCCTGCAGGGTGTGGTGGCGACGCCCGGGTTCGGCTTCCAGGTGCAGATGTCGTTCTTTCTCACCGCCGGGGCCGTCTTCGTGATGTGGCTGGGTGAGCAGATCACCGACAGCGGTCTGGGGAACGGCGCCAGCCTCATGATCTTCTTCTCGATCGTGGAGCGGATCTGGCCCGCGATCATCCAGACGTTCAAGTTCGTGAGCACGGGCGCCCTGGGCGCGTTCTCCCTGGTGGTGCTCATCGCGATCATGATCGGCGTCGTCATGAGCGTCGTCGCGGTGACGATGGCGGCGCGCAAGGTGCCCATCCAGATCCCGCAGCGCACGATGGCGCGGGGACGCATGCGCGAGTCGTCGCGCAGCTTCATCCCGCTGCGCATCAACTCCGCGGGCGTGATGCCGATCGTGTTCGCGCAGTCCGTGATCGTCGTGCCGGGCGCCATCGCGCAGTTCTGGGGCAACCCGCGCCTGCGTGAGATCGCCGACTACTTCAATCCGGGCACGACGCTGTACTACATCCTGTCCGCGATCCTCATCCTGTTTTTCACGTACTTCTACACGTCGATCATCTTCAACCCGGTCGACATCGCGGAGAACCTGAAGAAGCAGGGCGGGTTCATCCCCGGCGTGAAGCCCGGCGCCAAGACCGCGGAGTACATCGATGACATCGTCACGAAGGTGACGCTGCCGGGCGCGATCTTCCTGACGTTCATCGCATTGCTGCCGATCTGGATCAGCGAGGCCGTGAACACGCCCTTCACGTCGGGATTCGGCGGTACGTCGCTGCTCATCGTCGTGGGCGTGGCGCTGGACACGCTGCAGCAGATGCAGCAGCACCTGCTCCTGCGGAAGTACGACGGCTTCATGAAGAAGGGCCGGATCAAGTTCCGCGGACGCCAGACCGCTTCGGGATTCTGAGATAGTCCGAAGTTCGGAGTCAGGAGCTGGGAGCGAAGGGCCGAGGCGACTCTCAACTCCCATCTCCCGACTCCCAACTGCTTTTCATGAACATCCTTCTCTTCGGTAAACCCGGCGCCGGCAAGGGAACGCAGGCCCCGATGCTGGCGGAGACGCTCGGGGTCCCGACGCTCGCCACGGGGGACGTGCTGCGCAACGCGACGCGCGAAGGAACGCCGCTGGGCCGAAAGGCCAAGGAATACATGGACCGCGGCGATCTGGTGCCCGACGACGTGATCCTCGGCATCGTCGGAGAGGCGCTGGCGCAGCCGCAGTACACGAATGGCGCGATCCTGGACGGTGTCGTGCGGACCGTGCCGCAGGCCGAAGGGCTGGAGCGCGTGCTCAAGCAGATGGGACGGAAGCTCGACGCGGTGGTGAGCTTCGACATCGACAACGACGAGATCGTGCGCCGTCTGAGCGGTCGGACGGTGTGCGCCAACTGCCAGACGCCGTACATGGGGCGCGAGCCGGGCGACACGTGCGAGAAGTGCGGCGGGACGTTGATGCGCCGCCGCGACGACGAACCGGCAGCCATCCGCAATCGCCTCTCGGTCTACGAGGCGCAAACGGCGCCCGTGTTCGACTGGTACACGCGCAACTCGACGCGCATGGTCACCGTGGACGCCGTCGGCGCCGTCGCCGACGTCACGAAACGTGCGCTGAAGGGCCTGGGACGGTAGTCTCAAGTCGTGATCCAGCTCAAGTCGTCCCGCGAGATCGACCTCATGGCTCAGGGTGGCCGCATCCTGGGCGAGACGATCGCTTTGCTGCGCGAGAAGGTGCGTCCGGGGATGACGACCGCCGACCTGGACCGCATGGCCGAGGACTTCATCCGGTCGCACGACGGTGCCACGCCGGCGTTCAAGGGATTGTATGGTTTTCCGGGCAGCATCTGCACGTCGATCAACGACGAGATCGTGCACGGCATCCCGTCGAAGAAGCGTGTGCTGCGCGAAGGCGACGTGATCTCCATCGACGTGGGCGTGGGATACAAGGGCTTCTTCACGGATTCCGCGGTGACGGTGGCGGTCGGCGGTGTGGACGCGAAAACGCAGAAGCTGCTGTCGGTGACGTCGCAGGCGCTGGAAGCCGGCATCGAGGCGGCGCGCGTCGGAAATCACATTGGCGACATCGGCGCGGCGGTGCAGGACGTGGTGGAGAAGGCCGGGTTCAGCGTCGTGCGCGACCTCGTGGGGCATGGCATCGGAGTCGAGTTTCACGAGGAGCCGCAGGTGCCGAACTACGGCAAGCCGAAACGGCGCGAGAAGCTGGTGCCGGGGCTCACCTTGGCGATCGAACCGATGGTCAACGCAGGCGGTCCGGCGACGCGCACCATGCCCGACCGATGGACCATCGTCACCGCTGACGGCTCGCGCTCCGCGCATTTCGAGCACACGGTCGCCATCACGGAAGAGGGGCCGCGCGTGCTCACCCGCGCGTAGCGGACGCGTAGTTTTGACGGATGCGACACATCCGTCTCGTCTCTCTCATCGCGCTGCTTGCCGGCGCCGTCCAGGCGGCGGGCGCGCAGGTCACCAGTCCGAAGGAATTCTTCGGCCACAACATCGGCGACGACTACTGGCTGGCCACGTACGACCAGTTCGTGGCCTACTGGCACAAGATCGACGCCGAGTCCGATCGCATACAGGTAGTGGAGATCGGCAAGACCGCCGAAGGCCGTCCCCAGCTCATGGCGATCGTGACGGCGCCCGAAAATTTCAGGAATCTCGAGCGGCACAAGGAGATCGCGCAGCGGCTGGCGCACGCGCGCGGCGTGACGGAAGCGCAGGCGCGCGCGCTGGCGACGGAAGGCAGAGCGGTGGTCTGGATCGATGGCGGTCTGCACGCGACGGAGGTGCTCGGCGCGCACCAGCTGATCGAGACGAGCTATGAGCTCGCGAGCCGCGACGACGACGAGACGCGACGCATCCTCCGCGACGACATCATCCTGCTCGTGCACGCGAACCCGGACGGCATGCAGCTGGTGTCGAGCTGGTACATGCGCGAGGCCGACCCAGCGAAGCGCAACCTGAACATCCCGCGCCTCTACCAGAAGTACGTCGGGCACGACAACAATCGCGACTTCTACATGTCGAATCAGCCTGAGACGCAGAACATCAATCACGTGCTGTACTGGGAATGGTTTCCGCAGATCGTCTACAACCACCATCAGACCGGTCCCGCGGGGACGGTGATGTTCGCGCCGCCGTTCCGGGATCCGTTCAACTACAACTTCGATCCGCTCGTGCCCATGGAGCTCGACCTCGTCGGCGCGGCGATGCACAGCCGATTCGAGGCCGAGGGGAAGCCGGGCGTCACCATGCGCTCGGGCAGCTCGTACTCCACGTGGTGGAACGGCGGGCTGCGCACGACGGTCTACTTCCACAACATGATCGGGCTGCTGACGGAGACCATCGGCAACCCGACGCCCATGCGGATCCCGCTGGTGCCGGCGAACCAGCTGCCGCGCGCGGACCTTCCGTTTCCGATCGCGCCCCAGGAGTGGCACTTCCGCCAATCGATCGACTACTCGATCACGGCCAACTACGCGGTGCTGGACCTGGCGTCGCGCTACCGCGAGACCTTGCTGTTCAACCTCTGGCGCATGGGGATGAACTCCATCGAACGCGGGTCGCACGACAGCTGGACGATCACCGGCAAGGACGTCGAGCGGCTGCAGGCCGTCGCCCAACAGCAGGCAGACGCGCACGCCGATGGCGATGGCGACGCGGGCGCGCAGCTGTACGAGCACGTGCTGCACGATCCGGCGACGCGCGATGCGCGCACGTACGTGATACCGGCCGATCAGACGGATTTTCCGACGGCGACGAAGTTCGTGAACACGTTGCGCCACGTCGGCATCGAGGTGCTGCGTGCCAGCCAGCCGTTCACGGTCGCTGGACGCACGTATCCCGCGGGATCGTTCGTGATCTCCGCCGCCCAGGCGTTTCGTCCTCACGTGCTCGACATGTTCGAGCCGCAGGACCACCCCAACGACTTCGCGTATCCGGGAGGTCCGCCCAAGCGACCGTACGACAACGCGGGTTACACGCTTGCGTACCAGATGGGTGTTGCGTTCGACCGCCTGTTCACGGCGGTCAACTGCACGTGTGACACGGTCAGTGGCCTGGCGCAGCCGTTGGCAGGTGTGGTGTCGAATCGCGGAGCGCCGGGCTTCGTGCTGTCACCCGCGCAGAACGACGCATTCCGAACCGTTGCGCGATTGCTCAAAAGCGGCGCGACGGTGCTCCGGCTTTCCGCGCCGATCCTCGCCGGCGGCCGGACGTATCCCGCGGGAAGCTTCTACGTCGCGTCCGGCGGCGCCGCGTTGTCGACGCTGGACGCCGCGGCGCGCGAGCTCGGCATCTCCGCGAACGGCGTGGACGCACGCACGCCCGCCGGCACGCGAGTCCGAATGCCACGCATCGCGCTCGCGGACCAGTACGGCGGATCGATGACGTCAGGCCATACGCGCTGGCTGCTCGAGCAGTTCGAGTTTCCGTATTCCGTCGTCTACCCGCAGCAACTGGACGCGGGAAATCTGCGTGCGAAGTATGACGTCATCGTGCTCACGGACGGCGCGATTCCGGCTCCGGGGCGTACGTTCGGCGGCGGGGCGCAACGCGCGGCACCACCCGCCGAATTCGCGTCCATGACCGGGCGCATCACCGCGGAGAGGGCGCTGCCGTCGCTCAAGCAGTTCCTCGAGAGCGGTGGAAGCGTGGTGACGATCGGTAGCTCGACGCAGCTCGCGTACATGCTGGATCTGCCGGTGCACAACGCGCTCGTCGAGCGCTCGCCGACGGGCGAGGAGCACATGCTGCCCCCCGACAAGTTCTACGTGCCGGGATCGATCCTGTCGGTGGCCGTGGACTCGACGGCGCTCGTCGCCGCGGGTGCGCGCGGACACGTGGACGTGTTCTACGACAACAGCCCTGTCTTCCGTCTCGATCCCGACGCGCAGCTGCGCGGCGTGCGACCCATCGCCTGGTTCGACTCGGAGACTCCGCTGCGCAGCGGCTGGGCGTGGGGGCAGAGCTATCTCGACGGCGGCGTCACGATCGCGCAGGCGAAGGTGGGACAGGGCACGCTGTATCTCTTCGGCCCGGAGATCCTGTTCCGCGGACAGCCGCACGGCACGTTCAAGTTCTTCTTCAATTCACTCCTGAACTGATAGGAGACGGGCTGTCACGTTGCGATCGCGCGTTCGACGAGCGTGGTCACGGAGTTCGTACGTTCCCGCGCGAGGTCGAGCAGCTTGCCGCATTCGTCGAGCAGTTTCGCGCCCCGTGATTTCTCGGAGAGCGAGGCGACGTTGATGCGCACGTTGTAGACGGCCCCGCGCGTCGCGGCTTCCGCGAGCAGCGCGGCCACGCCGGCATCCGACACCGCGTTCGTGTTGCCCCGGGCCGCGACCGCAGCCGCGAGCTCCAGCACGCGCACGCACGCCCGCGCCGTCTCGAGCGGTACCTCGGCCGCGCCGAGCAGCGCGTTGTCGACTGCCTGTTTCTTTGCGGTCGCTTCGTCTTCCCGTTCGTTCGGCAGCTTGTACGCCGCCATGACCGCACCATACGCATCGGCGTCGCGCTTCATGAGCGCGCTCAGCTGGTTGACGAGCGACGCCGCCTGCAGCGCGATCTCCTTCATCTCCGCCTCGGCGCCCGCGTATTTCTTGCGACCGATGGTGAGGCCCGCGACCATCTGCGCGAGGGCGGCACCGAGGGCGCCGGCGTGCGCGGCGACGCTGCCGCCGCCGGGCGCCGGCGTCGGTGCCGCAACGGACGCGACGAAGCCGCCGAGGGACTCACCGCCCTGCAACGCCGCGCGGACGCGGTGCTCCAGCACCATCTCCGTCTTGAAGTCGCGCAACTGCACGTGACGCGCAGCAGCGTCGAACAGCGCCTTCTCGGGGACCAGTCCGACGATCTCGCTCCATGTGGGTGAGACGCCGCGCGACTCGGCTTCCATCTTCACCATGTCGAACGCGCGGTGGAGCGGGGTGCGTTCGGTGTCCACGAGATTCATCGAGACCTGCGCCTGGCCGTCTACCTCGAGCCCCAGGCCTTTCACGTAGCGCAGGCCACCCGAGGATCCGCGCACGGCCTTCGCGACCTCCTTGGCGACGGGCAGGTTCGTTGCCGCGCCGAGGTAGACGTTGTAGGCGACGAGAAAGGGCCGCGCCCCGATCGCGACGGCGCCGAACGTGGGATGGATGTGCTCGGGTCCGAAGTCCGGCTTGCGGCCCGGATTGCGACCGATCTCCTCACGGAGACCCTCGAATTCGCCGCGGCGTACGTCGGCGAGATTCTCGCGGTCTGGGCGCGTCGCGGCGCGCTCGTACAGGAACACGGGAATGTCGAGCTCGCGACCGACTCGTTCGCCGAGCGAGCGCGCGAGCACGATGCAGTCCTCCATCGTGCTGCCCTCGAGCGGCACGAAGGGCACGACATCCGCGGCGCCCATGCGCGGGTGCTCGCCCTTGTGGTGATTCAGGTCGATGTGCTCGCGCGCGGCACGGATACCGGCGAACGCCGCGTCCACCGCACTCTCCACCGGCACCACGAACGTGACGACGGTGCGATTGTGGCTCTGGTCGGAGGAGACGTCGAAGATGTGCGTGCCCGGCACGGCGGCGATGGCGTCGCGGATCCTGGCGACGATCTCCGGGCGTCGGCCCTCGGAGAAGTTCGGAACGCACTCGACGAGTTTCATCGACGTGTAATCTCGTTGGACTGCGGTGCCAATTGCGAGAGGAGCCAGGCGTGAATGGCGGGATTGCCGGCGACGATCGGGCCGTGGTCCACCGGCGCGGGCTTCCCGAGCAGATCGGTCACGCGGCCGCCCGCTTCGCGCACGAGCAGGATGCCGGCGGCGACGTCCCAGGGCGCGAGGCGCAGCTCCCAGAACGCCTCGTAGCGGCCGCAGGCCACGTCGCAGAGGTCGAGTGCGGCGGATCCGGCGCGACGCAGCCCCGCCGCACCCTCCATGAGTCGCGGCAGCGCGTCCATGTACGGCTGGATGCCTTCACGGTGCTTGAACGGAAAGCCCGTCCCGATGAGCGAGAGTGCGGGATCGGTGATCGACGACACGCGCACCGGTTGTCCGTTGCGCCGCGTGCCACCGCCGAGCGTCGCGGTGAACAGCTCGCCACTCGCGGCGTTGATCACGGCCGCCGCCACGTGCGCGCCGTCGACGAGCGCCGCGATCGACACCGCATACCACGGAAAACCGTGGAGGAAGTTCGTGGTGCCGTCCAATGGATCGGCGACGAAGGTGAGCGCCGCCGGCGTCGCCTTCGGCGAGCCCTCTTCCGCGATGACGACCGCATCGGGATGACGTGCGCGGATGACGTCGGTGAGCGCATGCTCCGCGTCGCGATCGACGACACTCACGAAATCGGACGGACCCTTCTTCTCCCAACGGAGCTCTCCCAGGCGTGCGGCGCCCTGGCGCACGATCTCGGATGCGCGCACGCACGCGGCGACACATGTCGCCAGCAACGCGCGCGCGTCGCGAGTGCTAGCTTGTGCCGTGTCGGGCATTCCTTCCTTCACGCAATGTCACAGATTTTCAGCGGGATTCAGCCCTCAGGCGAATTGCACATCGGCAACTACCTGGGAGCGGTGAAGAACTGGGTGCGCCTGCAGCACGAGCACCCGACCATCATCTGCGTCGTCGATTATCACGCCATCACCATCGCGTACGAGCCGGCGCAACTGCGCGCACGGCGGCGCGACATGGCGTTGTCTCTCATGGCCGCGGGCATCGACCCCAACGTCGCCGTGCTGTTCGTGCAGTCGACGGTGCCGGAACATACCGAGCTCACGTGGATCTTCAACGCGGTCGCACCCCTTGGAGAGCTCGAGCGACAGACACAGTTCAAGGAGAAGTCGGCGCGGCAGGAGAGCGTGCTCACGGGACTGCTCACCTATCCAGTGCTGCAAGCGGCGGACATTCTGCTGTATCGCGCGGATCTCGTCCCCGTCGGCGAAGATCAGGTGCAGCACCTGGAGCTCTCTCGCGTGATCGCTCGGCGGTGGAACGCGCAGTTCAGCCCCGGCGAGGGCAACGAGTTCTTCCCGGAGCCACAGCCGCTCCTGTCGCCGACGCGTCGCATCATGGGGCTCGACGGGCAGGCCAAAATGTCGAAGTCGATGGGCAACACGATCGGACTCCTGGAATCACCGGAACAGATCTGGGCAAAGCTGCGTCCGGCGGTCACCGACCCGAAGCGCGTGAAGAGAACCGATCCGGGAACACCGGAGGTTTGTAACATCTATCACCTGCACAAGGCGTTCAGCGCGCCGGCCACCGTCGAACACGTCGCCGTGCAGTGCAGCACCGCCGGCTGGGGATGCATCGACTGCAAGAAAGTGCTGCATGAATCGATGCTGCAGGAGCTCGTGCCGATCCAGGCGCGCGCCCGCGAACTGCGCGAGAAGCCCAAGCTGCTCGACGACGCGCTTGCGAGCGGCACCGCGCACTGCTCGACGATGGCGAAGGAGACGATGCGCGTGGTGCGCGACAAGATGGGGATTACGTAGGCTCCAACGGGCATACCTCCTGCACTTCCGCCCATCAGGAGGTGCCGGACGAATGCGTTACCTACGCTCCATCGTGGCGCGCCTGCGCGCCTGGCGACTCAAACGGCAATTGGGGAAGACGATCGCGCCTACGCTGACGCTGTCGTTCGGCCCCGCGATCTACCGCGATGTCACGACGAGCGGTGTTCGCGTTTACAGCTTGTGCGGCGGGTGCGGCGCGCGCCTGGAATGCAGCGCCACGCTGTGCGAGGAATGCGCGCAGGGACCGCATACGTCGGCATTCTGAGCTCCACCGCTCTGGCCCTTTTCTCGTCTCCCGCATACGATTTGCACTGCGACGGACTCGACCCATCGCGCTCGAGGACGTCACAATGCAACACAGCGGTCCCGTCGGTCTCATCACCCTTGTCTGTCTGACGTGCGGTAACGAGCATCACTACGATCAAGCCGCGCCGTCATCCTCTCGTTGCGAGAAATGCGGCGGCACGGTGTTCCGCCAGTTCGCCACACCCACCGAGCCCGACGAGGCATCTATCGCGCAGCTCGAGGAGCAGGCTCGCAGCATCGCGCTGGACGACGATTCGCCGCAGACGACACGCGACGACGTGCGCGACCTCGACGCTCGGTAGCACGTTGACCTCAGCGGGCGGGAGTTGTCAGAGATTCTCGCCCCATCCGAAGTTCTCCCGCTTCCGATAGCCGAACTGGCAGCGCCGCAAGCGCTGAGCCGGATCGCCGAGGTCGTGACCGCGTTGCGGTTGGACCTCCTCCTCAAGCTCGCGCTCGCCATCCTCCTCGGCGGCGCAATCGGGCTCGAGCGCGAGATCGCCGGAAAGCCCGCGGGACTGCGGACGAACATTCTGATCTGCATCGGCGCCGTGCTGATCACCGATGTGTCCGTGACCATCGGCCTGGGGCCGAATGGCGTGCGGTATGGCGATCCTGCGCGTCTCGCGGCGCAGATCGTGTCCGGCATCGGCTTCATCGGCGCGGGCACCATCATGCAGACGCGCGGCACGGTGACGGGCCTCACGTCGGCGGCCACGATCTGGGTCGTCGCCGCGATCGGCATCGCGATCGGCGCGGGACGCTATATCGAGGCGACAGGGGCCGGTGCGCTCGTCACGATCGTGCTGGCCGGCCTGGGCACGCTGGAGCACAAGTTGCGGCGCGCGCGGCGCGTGCTGAGCGCCACGCTCCGTACACGACCCACGGTCACGCGTGAAGAGATCGAGTCGCTCCTGGGATCGAGCGGCATCCGGATCGTCGGCGAGCGCATCTACGACCACCAGGGCGAGGATCGCGTCTTCGAGCTCAAGCTCTCGGGTCCGGCGCGGCAGTTCGACGTCGTCACCGAGAAACTGCTGGGTCACGAGGACATCTACGGAGTGCATATAGGTTAGGTCACTGTGCCCGACAGCCGTCTCGCGGTCATCGATCTCGCCGCACGCGCAAAAAACTGGGGACTCACTCGCGAAGGCGAACGGCAGATTCTCGACACGACGCCCGATGGCTGGCGCGTGCACGTCGTCCGCGCTCTCACGAGCTCCGACGGCGACGGCCCGCGCGAACCGAGCGCCGAAAGCATGGAGGCGATCGCGGGCGCCGAGGTCTATTTCGGCTTTGGAATTCCGCGACCGTTGTTTCTGCAGGCCCGGCGACTGCGATGGGTGCATTCCGCCGCCGCGGGGGTCGGCAACGCGCTCTACGCCGAGATGCTCGCGAGCGACGTCATCCTCACGAACTCGGCAGGCGTCCACGCAATTCCCATCGCCGAGTACGTGATCGCGGGCATCCTGCACTTCCTTCGCGGCCTCGACGTGGTGGTGGCGCAGCAGCGCGAGCGGCGTTGGGACAAGTCGTTCTTTACCGCGGACGACACGCCACTGCGTGAAGTCGGCGGATCGCGCGCGCTCATCATCGGCGCGGGGGGCATCGGCACCGAGGTGGCGACGCGGCTGCACGCCCTCGGCGCGACGTGCGTCGGCATCCGCCGGCATCCCGACCGCGGCGTCCCGCAGGGTTTCGATCGCGTGGCCGGCCCGGATGCCATCGATGCCGAGCTCCCGCAGGCGGACATCGTCGTCCTGGCGGCGCCGCTGACCGCCGAGAGTCGTGGATTCATCGACGCGGCGCGGATCGGGCGCATGCGCCGCGGCTGCATCCTCGTGAACGTGGCGCGCGGAGCACTCGTGGACGAAGATGCGATTGCCGCGGCGTTGCGCGCCGGGCAGCTGCGTGCCGCCGTGCTGGATGTGTTCCGCGAGGAACCTCTGGCGTCGGATAGCCCGCTGTGGCAGCTTCGTTCGGCGCTGCTGTCGCCGCACATCTCGCCCGTTTCGCCGGGCAGGTTCTGGCCGCGGGCGCTGGAGTTATTCTGTGACAACTGGACGCGCTACGTCCGTGGTCGGCCGTTGCGCAACGTCGTCGACAAGCACGCGGGATACTGACGCATGGATCTGCGGGGGATTTTCGGACCGATCACGACGCCGTTCGCTGACGGTGGCGAGCTGGATCGCGCCGCGCTCGAGACGAACGTGCGCGCGCACATCGAGCAGGGACTGAGCGGCATCGTCGTCGCCGGATCCACGGGCGAAGCGCCGCTGCTGGGCGAGCGCGAGCGGGAGCAGCTCGTGCAATGGGTGCGTCCGCTCGTCACGGGCGATCGTCAGGTCATCGTCGGGGTGGGCGCCGAGTCCACCCGGGCCACGCTGAAAAATGCCGAACGCGCCGCCGAGGCCGGGGCGGACGCGGTGCTGGTGGTCGCGCCGCACTATTTCGGCAGCGCCATGACGGAGGCAGCGCTGCGCACGCACTATCACCGCATCGCGGACTCCAGCCCGATCCCGGTCATTCTGTACAACATTCCGAAGTACATGCACTTCCGTCTGTCGCGCGGCCTCGTGCAGGAGCTCGCGAAACACGAGAACGTGATCGGCATCAAGGACAGCTCGGGCGACCGCGATTCACTCACCGAGTACCTCAGTTCCCAGAGCGCCGAGTTCACCGTGATGACCGGCAGTGGCCAGCTGTGGGGAACGGCCCTGCAGATGGGCGCGCGCGCCGGCATTCTCGCCGTGTCGCTGTTCGCCGCGTCGCTGTCGCTCGCGGTGTACAACGCGGTCCTGCGAAAGGACAACGCGACAGCGGATGCCCTGCAGGCGCGCCTCACTCCCGTCGCGAAAGTGATCGTGGGTGACATGGGGATCGCGGGCGTGAAGGCGGCGCTCGACCTCGTCGGATTGCGCGGAGGCGCGCCGCGTCCACCGCTCCTGCCATTGACGAGCGCGGAACGCGAGCGTGTGCGCCAGTTGCTCAGAGACGCGGAGCTCGCCGTCGCCGCCTGATCTGCAGCTGCTTCAGGAGATTGCCGGCGCGACGCGAGGCACCGGCTCCGCCGGGTTCCGCGCCGCGCGCGAGCGGTGTGCGCGCGAGCTGGAATCGCTTGGCTTCACCGTCCGCGTCGAGGCGTTCGAGTACTCGCAGTTTCCCGGCCGCTACGCCACGCCGCTGTTCGGCGCGGCCGTGGCCGTGCTCGTCGGAGTGGCGGGCGTGCTCCCCGATGCGCGTGCGGCGGCGCTGCTGCTCATCGCCGCGGCCGCGGCGCTCGCGATGGCGGGACGCTGGATTGCCAGGCGCGGGGTGCTGGCCGTCCCGCTGCTCCGCGCGCGCGGCACGAATGTCGTCGCGACGCGCACGCCGGCGCCCCACGTCTGGCTCTGCGCGCATCTGGACTCCAAATCGCAACCTGTGCCGACGCTGCTGCGATCGCTGGGGTTGGTGCTCGAGATGCTCGGCTATACCATCGCGGCGCTGCTGGCGACGGCGGGCGCCGTCGGCATCAGGGCGCCGCATCTCGCCTGGACCTTTGCCGCACTGGTGACACTGGTGGGCGCCGTTCCCGTAATGCTCAGTGTGGTCACGTTTCGATCTCCCGGCGCATTGGACAACGCATCCGGTGTGGCGACGGTGCTGGAGGCAGCACGCGTCCTCGGTCACCCGGGCGTCGGCGCGGTGGACGCAGGTGTCATCATCACGGACGCCGAGGAGCTGGGGCTCGCTGGAGCACGCGCGTGGGCTGCCCAGCGACGCGAGGCGAACACGTACGTGCTCAACTGCGACGGTGTCGACGATCGCGGCCACATCGCGGTGATGTTCACGGCTGCGCGTCCCACCACGCTGCTCGACGCCATCGCGGCGGCGTCGGAACATTGCGGCGTGGTGTGCGAGACGACACGCATGCTTCCGGGCATCCTGACCGACTCCGTCGCATTCGCGGACGCGGGCATGGCGTCGGTCACGTTCAGCCGCGGCAGCCTGATGTCGCTCGCGCGCGTCCACAGCCGTCGCGACAACCTGGCGCGTCTGCGTGGCACGGGCGTCGCTGAGACAGCCTCGTTGATCGCGGAAACCGTTCGCGTCCTCGACAGGGAAGGAGATCGACACTGATGTACGCCATCCTGCTCGCCGCCGTCCTGCTCGTGTCCTTGTTCATGATTCCGCTGGGGTTGCCCGGCACGTGGGTCATGCTGGCAGCGGGCGTCGGCTATTCGATCCTGGTGCCGGGCAGCATCGGCATGTTCGTGCTCATCGGCTGTACGGTGCTGACGATCATCGCCGAGCTGTTCGAGTGGACGCTCGCGGGGAAGTACGCGCGCAAGTACGGCGGGTCGCGCCGTGCGAGCTGGGGAGCGGTGATCGGCGGCACGGTGGGCGCGATCATGATCGGCTTCGGCATACCCCTCATCGGCCACGTGCTCGGCGGTTTCGCGGGCGCGTTCCTCGGCGCGCTCGTGTTCGAGTTCTCGCGCGCGGGAGACGCGACGACGTCGACGCGCGTGGCGACGGGCGCGCTCATCGGACGCGTCGTCGCGGCGGCGCTGAAGGTGGGATTCGGCGTCGCGATCGCGGCCTGGTTGATGGTGGCGGCCGTCTTCTAGAAGGGTGTACGAGGCGTAGTTACCCTTCACTCCATGTTCGCTGACAATCGCCGCACCGTCGTGGTCGTGGGCGCCCAGTGGGGCGATGAAGGGAAGGGCAAGCTCGTCGACGTGCTCGCGGAGCGCGCGGCGTGGGTGGTGCGTTATCAGGGCGGCGCGAACGCCGGCCATACGGTCGATCTGGGCGACTCGCATTTCGTGCTGCACCAGATCCCGAGCGGCATTCTGCATCCCGGCGTCCGCTGCGCCATCGGCAACGGCGTGGTCCTCGATCCGGACACGCTGTTTCACGAGATCGACGGCCTGGTGAAAGACGGTGTGGACGTCGAAGGACGCCTGTACGTCAGCGACCGTGCGCACCTCGTGCTCCCGTATCACAAGCTGGTGGACGCCGAGAGCTCCGCGAGCAAGGAGATCGGGACGACGGGACGCGGCATCGGCCCCGCGTACGAGGACAAGGTGGCACGACGCGGCGTGCGCGTTCTCGATCTCCGGAATCGCGATCGGCTGGAGAAGCTCGTCACCAGCGGCGTCGACCACGCCAATGCGCAGCTCGCACGGTTCAAGAGCAGCAAGCGGGTGAAAGTGGAGGACACCATGGCGCTGCTCGCGAAGCTGGAGCAGCGCTTACTGCCGCTCGCGGAGGACGTGGGGCTCGTGGTGCATCGCGCGATCAAGAGCGGCGCCGCCGTGCTGTTGGAAGGCGCGCAGGGGTCGCTCCTCGACGTCGATCATGGCACGTATCCCTACGTGACGTCGAGCAACACCACCGCGGGCGGCGCGGCGACCGGCGTGGGCATGGCACCGACGGACATCGACGCCGTACTGGGCGTCGTGAAAGCGTATACGACGCGCGTGGGGGGTGGGCCGCTGCCGACCGAAATGGACGAGAAGATCGGCGAAGAGACGCGGAAGCTGGGGAACGAGTTCGGCGCCACCACCGGGCGCCCACGCCGCTGCGGCTGGTTCGACGCGGTGGTGGTTCGCTACGCCGCGCGCGTCAACGGACTGTCCGATCTTGCCGTGACCAAGCTCGACGTGCTCGACACGTTCGATCGCATCGCACTGTGCAACGGGTACGAAGCGGACGGTGAGCTCTTCACCGAGTTTCCCGCCGACCTCTCGATGCTCGAGCGCGCGAAGCCGCGGTACGAGTGGCTGCCGGGGTGGAAACGTTCGACGTCGGGTGCGCGCAGGATCGAGGAGCTGCCGGACGCGGCGCGTCGGTATCTCGACCGCATGCACGAGATGGTCGACACGCCGATCACGTACGTGAGCGTGGGAACGCGTCGTGACCAGATCATCGGACTGTGACGTTCTGATCGTGGGCGGCGGGCCGTGCGGGCTGGCGGCCGCCATCAGCGCGCAGCGCGCGGGGCTCGAGCCGCTCGTGGTGGAGGGTGCGGTCATCTGCAGCACGATCGCGCACTACCCCACGTACGTGCGGTTCTTTTCGACGGCCGAGAAGCTGTCGTTGGGTGGCGTCCCGTTCATCGTCGCGGACGAGAAGCCGTCGCGGCGGGACGCGCTCGCGTATTATCGCGGCATCGTGAAGCATTTCGGAATTCCGCTGCGGCAGTACGAGCGAGTCGAGCGAATTGCGACGCGGGAGCCGGGAGGCGGGAGCGGCTTCCTGGTGCATTCACGCACCCTCGCTGGCACCGCACGCGAGACCCGCGCAAAAGCGGTGGTGATCGCGACGGGATACTTCGGATCCCCCAACCGCATCGGCGTCCCGGGCGAGGACCTGCCGCACGTGTCGCATGTGTATCGCGAAGGACACGAGGCGTTTCTGCAGAAAGTCGTCGTCGTCGGCGGCGGCAACTCGGCGGCCGAGGCGGCGCTCGACCTGTGGCGCTGTGGCGCGGACGTGACGCTGGTGCACTTCGGCGGCTCGTTCGACAAGAAGATCAAGCCGTGGGTGCTCCCCGATTTTCAGAATCGTGCGAAGGAAGGGAGCATCGGCGTGCGGTGGAATGCACGGGTCGAGTGCATCGACGGAGACGGGGTGGTGATCCGCACGCGGGACCGGACGGAGCGACTCCCCGCGACGCGCGTGTATCTCATGACGGGCTTCGCGCCAGACCTCGCGCTCCTGAAGCAGATCGGTGTGCCGATCGATCCCGATACCGGTGTGCCGACGCATGATCCGGCCACACTCGAGACCTCGGTGCCCGGCGTCTTCATCGCGGGCGTGGTCGTCGCCGGCTACGATGCCAATAAGGTGTTCATCGAGAACGGGCGGTATCACGGCGACAAGATCGTCGCGCGGCTGCTCGGCGGCGCTCCACCTGCTGAGCCGAGACTCAGTGCTGAGCTGGACACGTAGGTCGCGGGTCGTAGGTCGCGGGTCGCGGGTCGCAGGTCGGAGGTCGCTGGTCGCTGGTCGCTGGTCGCAGGTCGCAGCTTAGCAACTATCAGTCATCATGCGTGCGTTTTCCGTCGCGCCTCAGGCGGCGGAGCCTCGTCTCCAGCGCCGTCAGTTCCCGGCCAACTTGAATGCACAGATCGTCGCACTGCTTCAGCAAACCCGGATCGACATCGTTGATCGACGAAAGGAGATTCAGGTCGCTTTCGACCTCCCCGAGCGAGCCCCCTGCGTAGGACAAACTGCGCACGTAGTCGCCGAGGTCGCGGCGTCGGAATCCCTCCGCAATACTCGCGGCGACACCGCGCGCCGCGCGGCGTGTTTGCGATTCGAAGACAAGTCGTTCTGAGAATGGCAACTGGCGAATGAGCCGCGTCAACGCAACGAACAGTTCGCGGGCGTGTTGCCACACGCGAAGGTCGCGATAAGTACGGATTGCTGAGCGGCGGGCCTCGGCATTGGGCACGGCGTCATCATGTAATTCGCGACTACCGTACCATCATCAAATCATCGCACCCGCGACCCGCGACCCGCGACCACCTATCTTTCCCCGTCTATGTCTCTGCCTGACGTCCTCGAGAAGCTCGTCAGTCTCTGCAAGCGCCGCGGCTTCATCTTCCAGTCGTCGGAGATCTACGGCGGCACGGGATCCGTGTGGGACTACGGCCCGCTCGGCGTCGAGCTCAAGAAGAACATCAAGGATCGCTGGTGGCAGGCGCTCGTGCGGATGCGCGACGACGTCGAAGGGCTGGACGCGGCGATTCTCATGCATCCCCGCGTGTGGGAGGCCAGCGGTCACGTCGCCGGATTCACCGATCCGCTCGTCGACTGCCGGAATTGCAAGAAGCGCTTTCGCGCCGACGACCCGCGCATCAAAGGCGCGCCCGGCACGCCAGACGCGCAGTGTCCCGCGTGCGGCATGAAGGGGACGCTGAGCGAGCCGCGCATGTTCAACCTGATGTTCAAGACGTTCATGGGACCCGTGGAAGACAGCGCGTCCGTCGTGTACCTGCGTCCCGAGACTGCACAGGGCATCTACGTGAACTTCCTGAACGTCCAGCAGTCCACGCGACAGAAGGTGCCCTTCGGGATCGCGCAGATCGGCAAGGCGTTTCGCAACGAGATCACCCCAGGGAACTTCATCTTCCGCACACGCGAGTTCGAGCAGATGGAGATGCAGTTTTTCGTGGACCCGGAAGCGAAAGCGCCGGATCGCACCGACATGGAATGGTTCGAGTATTGGAAAGCGCAGCGCATGCAATGGCACAAGGCGCTCGGCCTCCAGGAGAGCCGGCTCCAGTTTCACCAGCACTCGAAGGAAGAGCTCGCGCACTATGCGCGCGCGGCGTTCGACATCCAGTTCGACTTCGGCGGCACGCTCGGATTCCAGGAGATCGAAGGCGTGCACCATCGCGGCGACTTCGACCTCAAGCGCCACCAGGAGTTCTCGGGGAAGAAGCTCGAGTACTTCGACCAGCCCGCGAACCGCAGGTACGTACCGTTCGTGATCGAGACGTCCGTGGGCGCCGACCGCACCACGCTCGCCGTGCTCGTGAACGGATACAAGGAAGAGGAAGTGGCGGGTGAGCAGGAAGGGCGCACCGTGCTCGCGCTGCATCCTTCGCTCGCGCCGATCAAGGCCGGAATCTTTCCCCTCGTGAAGAAGGACGGGATGCCGGAGTTCGCCACGAAACTTGCGGACGACCTTCGCGTGCGGTTTCCCGTGTTCTATGACGAGTCCGGCGCGATCGGCCGCCGCTATCGGCGGCAGGACGAGATCGGCACGCCGTTCTGCATCACCGTCGACGGGCAAACCACGCAGGACAGCACGGTCACCATCCGTGACCGCGACACACTGAAACAGGACCGCGTCGCTGCCGACCAGGTCGCTGCATGGATCCGCGAACGCATCGATGCCAGTCTCCACTAGCCTCTCGCTCGATCGCCTGCGCCGCGACGGCCAGGCATTCATGGAAGAGATCACGCGGGAGTACTACCTCTCGACCGCGGGACTCAAACCGACGGCGGAGCTGCAGCCGCTGTACGAGCGCTACGCGCCGATCTTTTCGCCCGACGCGCTCGCGATGCTCGTCGAGACGTACCGTGGCGCCACGCCGGGGTCCGAGGACCAGCGTCAGGCGCGCATGCTTCTGGAGTGGCTCACCGATTCGCTCGCGGGCCGGGAGCTCGCGCCGCTGGAAGAGCGCGAGATCGCGTGGGAGGCATCGGCGATGATCACGCTGTCCGACGGCTCGCGGATGCAGTTCGAGCGCGCGCCGATCGAGATGGCCAATTCACAGGACCGTGCGAAGCGGCTCGACATCGAGAAGGCGAAGTCGACGCTGGTGCAGGCCGAGCTGGCGCCGCTGCGGCAGGAGCGCTTCCAGCGCGAGCGCGACATCGTCGAGGCGCTGGATCTCGCCGACGGCTACAACGCCACGTGGGAACTGCTCACCGGGATCTCGCTGTCGGAGCTGCGCGGTCAGTGCGAGCAGTTTCTCCGCGACACGCAGCCGATCTGGGACGACACCTATCCCGAGTTCGTGAAGCGCGTGCTCGACATCGATCCGCGCGACGCGCGCCGCTCGGATGCGCTGGCGCTGTTCCGTGCCCGCGAGTTCGACGACGCCTTCCCCGCGCGCGAGATGGAGCCGCAGGTACAGCGCCAGGTACGCGACATGGGCGTCGACCCCCTCGCATCGGGACGCGTGCGCGTCGATGCGGGGGAGCGCGAGGGCAAGCGCTCGCGCGCGTTCTGCGCGCCGGTGCGCATTCCGGAGGAGGTGTACCTGGTGCTCCGTCCGCATGGCGGGCAGACCGACTGGAGCACGTACCTCCACGAGCTTGGCCACGCACTGCATTTCGCGTACATGCGACCGGATTATCCGTTCGAGTATCGGTGGCTGGGGGACAACTCCGTCACGGAGTCGTACGCCATGCTCTTCGACCACCACATGGACGACGCCGGATGGCTCAAGCGCTACACGCAGCTCGGCGACGCCAAGGTGCGCGGCTTCCAGCGTAACGCGGGGTTCGAAGAGCTGCATTACCTGCGTCGCTACTGCGCCAAGTTCGTGTACGAGACGCACCTCTATGGCGGCGAGCCGGGATGGGGATCGCTGCCGGATCTGTACGTCGACCTGCTCACGCGCGCGACGAACTTCCAGTACGCGAAGGCCGAAGCGTTCGTGGACGTGGATCCGCGCTATTACTCGGCGCGCTACCTGCGCGCCTGGCAGCTGCAGGCGCTGTTGCGCGAGACGCTCACCGAGCGCTACGACGAGGATTGGTGGCGCAATCCGCGCGCGGGTCCGTGGCTGGTGCAGTCGCTCTTCAGCGAGGGCCAGCGCGAGCTCGCGCACGAGCAGGCGAAGCGCGTGTCGGGACGTGAGCTGTCCTTCGCTCCGCTCGTGCGGTCGGTCGAGAAGCTGCTGTCGTGAGCCGCCCGCTCGCGGTGGTCACGGGCGCGTCGCGCGGCATCGGGCGCGCCATCGCGCTGCGTCTCGCCGAGCGATACGACGTGCTGGCGCTCGCACGATCGAAGGACGACCTCCGGACGCTGGCGCGCGACATCGAGTCGCGGAAGGGAACGTGTCGCACGGCCGCCGTCGACCTGCGCGATCAAGCGGCGATCGCGCGCGCGCTGGACGGCGTGGACGCCGACGTGCTGGTGAACAACGCGGGCGTCGGTCCGATGAAGCCGATGCTGGAGCTCACGCCAGAGCAGTGGCACACCATGGTGGACGTGAACTTCAACGCGCTGTATCACGTGACGCGCGCGGTGCTGCCGGGAATGATCGCGCGGAAGCGCGGACACGTGATCATCATCGGATCGATCACGGCGCGCAGTGCAACCGTGGGCGGCAGCTGCTATGCGGCGACAAAGCACGCGGCGCAGGCGTTCGCGGAATCCCTGATGCTGGAAGTGCGCGAACACGGCGTGAAAGTCTCGATCGTGAATCCGGGCTCGGTGGCGACCGAGTTCTCGACGAAGCGGGACCCGAGCTGGATGCTGAGCGCGGAGGAGGTCGCGGATTCCGTCGCGTACGTGCTCCAGACGCCACCGGATGTTCTGGTGCATCGCGTGGAGATTCGGGCGTTGTCACCGAAGAAGTAAGAGCCTTGATGCTGTGGAAATCCGAGTCGTTCCGCTGATCTGTGATATGAAATCGCTGAACTTTCCTATTTCCCTGCGCCTCAATCGCTTATAGGTTGTTCGTCCGTGAGTACAGGGATGGGCACGACGGTTTCTGCCGCGGATCGCCCTGACCGGGCGCCAAAGTTTGCCCTCGACAGCTCCGACGCGGGACTCAAGGAGCTCATGGCCGTGCGAGAGATCGCACAGGCCTTCATCTGCGCCTCGCGCCCCGCCGACGTCCATCAGTTCGCGCTCGAGCGCGTCAGCCCGCTCGTCGGCGCCACCTTCTCCTGCGTCTATCTCATCGAGGAGGGCTCCGACCTCATGCGCCTCGGCGCATCGTACAACTGGCCGGAGCGGTACGCGAAGTTCCTCGGCGAGATGCGCGTGAAGCTCGGCGCCGGCCCGTCCGGCACCGCCGCCAGCGACCGGAGCGTCGTCGAGATCCCGGACGTCTTCGCCGATACGTCGATTGCGGACTGGCAGCTGGTCGCGCGCGAGCTCGGATTCCGCTCGCTGATCGCGATGCCCCTCGAGACGGCGACGACGGTGCTCGGCGCCGTGACGTTCTACTTCCGGACGTCGGGCGCGTTGTCGGAGGAGTCGCGCAACCTCCTGCGCGTCGTCGCGGACCAGATGGCCGCGACGGCGGAGAAGGCCAAGCTCATCGACGACCTGCAGCGCACCAACCACGCGCTCCAGGGCGCGAACGTCGAGCTCGAGAAACAGTACGTCGCGGTGCTCGAAGCGCGGCGTCTCCAGGACGAGTTTCTGTCCAACGTATCGCACGAGCTGCGCACGCCGCTCACCGCGGTCATGGGGTACGTCGCGCTCATGGAAGAAGGGCTGGCCGGCCCCGTCACGGCGGAACAGCAGCACACGCTCGGCCAGGTGAAATCGTCGAGCGAGCGTCTGCTCGAGCTGATCGGCGACCTGCTGGACGTCACCGCACTCAAGCGCCACGACCTCGCGCTCGCGATCTCCGATTTCGATCCGCGCGAGCCGCTCAAGGAAGCGCTCGCCTGCACGAATGGCATCAGGGCCGGCGTGAAGCTCGTCGTCGAAGAGACGCCGGTGCTCCCGATGATGACGAGCGACCGGAAGAAAGTCGCCCGCCTCGTCGGCACGCTGGTGGCGAACGCGTTCAAGTTCACGGAGCAGGGCGAGGTCCGCGTCTCCGTGAAGGTGCGGGGCAGCCGGGCGCTGTATACCGTGGCCGACACCGGGGTCGGCATCTCGCCGGAAGCGCAACGCTTCGTGTTCGACGATTTCCGCCAGGAAGACGGCTCGCCCACGCGTCGATTCGGCGGCTCGGGGCTGGGATTGTCCATCGCCCGGCGGCTCGCGCATCTGCTCGGTGGCGACGTGAGCCTGTCGTCAGAGCGGGGCAAGGGGTCTACATTTGTAGCAGATCTGCCGCTCGTTCTGAAAGAGAGGTCGTAGGTCGCAGGTCGCAGGTAGACCGACCGACCCACCGACCCGCGACCCGCGACCAAGCACCACGTTCATGCCGACATCCGAACGTACTTTGCAGGAGCGCACGACGTCGCTCGCGCCGACGGATGTGCTGGCGCAGGCCAAGCGCTTCTTCTCGCAGCGTAACACGCTGTACGCCGCCTTTCTCGAGAAGGAAGGGCCGAACTTCGCGACGTTCCGCGGCCAGGGTGGAGAAGAGATCGTCATCGCCGCGAATACGAAGGACTCCACCACCCTGGTCACCGGGTCCACCTACCTCTTCGACATGCAGGTGGCGCGCTTTCTGGCGACGCTGCCTCCCGTTCCATGAGCGTCAGGTTCGCCACGCAGCTCCGGTCCAACGGGCCGGCGCTGGAGCTCGACCGCCCGGGTCCGGGCACCATCACGTTCCGCGTCGAGGCGGCCGACCTGTGGGACGCCGCCCGCGTCCTCGCGCGACCCGAACGGCCCGTCGCGGAGGTGAAGGCGCGCGCGCTCGAGTATTTCTTTCCGGATCAGCAGTATCCCACGGACTTCGTCCTGAAGTTCCGCGGCTGGGAGATTCTCGACGACAACGCGATGCTGGCGGACGTGGGGATCACGGACGGCTCGATTCTGCTACTGGCCGTGAGGCGCAGGCGGCCAGTCCGCTAATTGTCAGTCGCGTTCATCTCGCACGCCGACTGCGGCCGCCACGATACAGGTTGGGGTCATCCCGAGCACGTCGGACGCATCCGCGCGATCCCGCGCGCGCTGCGTGACGATCCGGATCTCTTTCAGGCCCTGCACCATCACGAAGGACGTCACGCGACCGAGGACGAGCTCTCGCTCGCGCACGACCGCCGCTACATCGCGACCGTCCGCGACCTCGTGGCGTCGGGCGGGGGTCGGCTCGATGCGGACACCGTTGTCAGCGAAGGCTCCTGGGACGCCGCGACCGCCGGCGCGGGATGCGTGCTGGACGGCGTGGACATGGCGCTCGACGACCGCGCCTCGCGCGCGTTCTGCGCGGTGCGTCCGCCCGGGCATCACGCCGTTCGCGATCGCGCGATGGGGTTCTGTCTCTTCGGCAATGTGGCGATCGCCGCGCACTACGCGCGGGTAAAGCACGGGCTCGAGCGCGTGCTGATCGTCGACTGGGACGTGCATCACGGCAACGGCACGCAGGCGCTCGTCGAGGACACGGC
>DATFHG010000235.1:0-2864 GCA_035248725.1 Gemmatimonadaceae bacterium
AGGCGCTGCTCGCGAGCGGATCGAGCTCCGCGCGCGCGTGCCTGAACAGCCAACTGGGGCACATCGCGTCGCGGAACAGCTGCACCGGGCCATGGACATCGAACGCCACGATGTCGTTCACGTTCAATCCGCTGAAAGTGCGGATGCCCCAGCGCGCGTCGCTGTCGTTCCAGCTGTCGAACCCACTCGCGGCGGCGGACATGCTGCTGCACGGCTCCGCGAACACGCGCGGCTGGGGCCAGATCCCCGTGCTGGACCCCGCGCTCCTGTACGTGCGCGGCTTCGATGCGGCGAATCAGCGATTCCTGTACGACGTGAATCGCCGCTTCGGATCCACAAATCCCCAGTTCAGCGCGATTCGCGCACCGGTAACGCTGACCGCGCTGCTGCGCTTCGACGTCGGTCCGACGCGCGAGCGCCAGATGCTGACGCAGCAGCTCGATCGCGGACGCCGGACGGAGGGAACGAAGATGGATCCGCTCTTCCTGCGCGCGATGTTCAGCAACGGCGGGATCCCGAATCCGCTTGCCGCCATCCTCCGCGATCAGGACACGCTCCACCTCACGAGTCGGCAGGCGGACAGCATCGCCACGCTCAACCGCCAGTACGTGATCAAGGTAGATCAGATCTGGTCACCGTTGATCAAGGAATTCGGCGCGCTGCCCGACGACTACAACCGTGACGCGGTGTACGGCGAATATGTCTCCGCGCGACGCAAGACCGTGGATCTGCTCCGTGACCTGGCGCCGCATGTCCGCGGCCTGCTGGATGACGCGCAGCGTCGTCGTTTGCCGGCGATCGTTGCGAGTTATCTGGATGTGCGGTATCTCGCCTCCATTCGCAGCGGGACCGCGGGCCTCGCCACCGGCAGTGGCCCCATCGGCGGCTTCGGTGGCGGCGGATTCGGGGGCGGCGGCGGCGACGTTCGCGTGGAGATACGCCGTCCATGATCTTCGAACACCTTTCCGAGAGACCAATGAAGTCATTGTCCATCGCGTGTGTCGTTCTGTCGCTGGGCGGCGGTCTCGACGCGCAGCAGATTCCCGCGGTTCGGCCACTGGGCCCCACGGTCGCAACGGCGGGTGAGGAGCTCGGTCCGGTCGTCGTCGCGCGGCATCTGCCCAGCGGCGTGCTGGTGAACGACATACAGAATCGCCGGCTGCTGCTGTTCGATTCCACTCTGAAAAGCATGACCGTCGTGGCGGATACCACGGAAGCGACGGCGAACGCGTACAGCGGTCGCATCGGCGGACTGATCGCGTATCGCGCAGACTCGAGCCTGTTCGTCGATCCACAGTCGATGTCGATGCTCGTCATCGATCCCATGGGGAAAGTCCAGCGCGTGATGTCCGTGCCGCGTTCGCAGGACGCGATCGCGCTCGGCAACAACGCGTTCGGCACGCCAGCGCTCGACGCCAGCGGACGCCTGGTCTACCGCGGCTTCCCGCGGCCGGCGTTTCGGGGTGGCGGCGGACGACGCGGGAATCCGGATCGCCCACAGAGCACCGCCGCCGGGCCGGAGGGATTCACGCCCCCGGATATTCCCGATTCGACTGCTGTGATGCGCATCGACCTGACGTCGCGCCAGGTGGACACCGTTGCATTCATGAAAATCCCGAAGATCAAATTCGACGTGCAGCGCGACGACAACGGCCGGGTGAATATCACGTCGATGGCGAACCCCCTGCCGACGGTCGACGATTTCGCGGTGCTGTCGGACGGGTCCATCGCCATCGTTCGCGGCCGTGATTATCACGTGGACTTCATCCGTCCGGACGGGAGCATGTATTCGGCTCCGAAGATTCCCTTCGAGTGGCGTCGTTTGACCGACGAGGACAAGGTCGCGTTCATCGACAGCGTGAAGGCAGCGCGAGAGCGCCTCGCGGCGAATGCTCCGACGCCGGTGATCGCGGAACGGCCAACGCAGGGCGCCGACGGCGCTCGCGGTGGCGATCGCGGTGGTGCGCGCGGGAACGACGGACCTCCGGGCGAGGTGCGTGTGTTCATCGGTGGTGACGGCGGTGGTCCCGGCCCGGGCGGTCGCGGCGGCGCGGGCGGCTTCGGACGTGGGCAATTCAACTTCGTGCCCGCCAGCGAGCTGCCGGACTACCAGCCGGCGTTCTTCGCCGGCGCCGTGCGCGCGGATGCCAACGGCAACCTGTGGGTGCGCACGATTCCCACCAAGGCGACCAGCGGTGGTTTGATCTACGATGTGATCGACGGCAAGGGATTGCTCGTCGACCGCGTGCAGGTGCCCAGGGACCGAGTCATCGTCGGCTTCGGTCCCGGAAACACCGTCTACCTGCTGGCGCGCGACGCCAATGCGTCGACCTCACGGCTGGAGCGCGCGCGCATTCGCTGAGCAGTTCGTCTAGTCCGCTCGCAGGGCCGTCACCGGATCGACCCGACTGGCCCGGCGAGCGGGCAGATAGCACGCGAGCAACGCCACGGCGGCCAGGCCCACCGGCACGAGGGCGAACGTCACGGGATCGAGCGCCGTCACGCCAAAGAGCTGCGACACGATCAGGCGAGTCGCGAACGCCGCGAGGGTAAGGCCGATGACGAGGGCGATGCCGATGGTCACCATGCCCTGGCGCAAGACCATTCCCACGAGCTGGCCGGTGCGCGCACCCAGTGCCATGCGGATGCCCATCTCGTTCGTGCGGCGCGACACGGCGTAGCTCATCACGCCATAGATCCCGACCAGCGCGAGCACGACCGCCAGGATCGCGAACGATCCGAGCAGACGCATGATGAACTGCCGCGGCCCGAGCTGCCGCTCGATGGACTGCGTGAGCGGACGCACGCTCCAGACCGGCTGCTCAGGGTCCGCCCGCCAGATGGCCGAGCGCACGGCGTTCGCC
>DATFHG010000236.1:0-2173 GCA_035248725.1 Gemmatimonadaceae bacterium
CGCGCGTGCCGTGGACTTCGTGAACCACGTGACGACGAACGACGTGGCCGCCCTCGCGGTGGGGCAGGTGCACTACTCCACGATCCTGTACGACAACGGCACCATCGTGGACGACTGCCTGGTGTATCGCTTCGCGGACCATCTGATGATGGTGGTCAACGCGTCGAACCGCGCGAAGGATTACGAGCACATCGGCGCGCACGCGCGCGCGTTCGGCGTGGAGCTGCGCGACGTGAGCGACGACATGGCGCTGCTCGCCCTGCAGGGGCCGAACGCCGAGGAGATCCTGCGTCCCTTCGTGGACGTAGACCTCGCCGCCATCAAGTACTACTGGTTCACTACGGGCACGGTGCGCGGCATGCCAGCCATCATCTCGCGCACGGGCTACACCGGCGAGGACGGCTTCGAGCTCTACGTCGCCAACGACCTCGCGGAGCCGATCTGGAACCTGCTGATGGGCACCGGCAAGGTGACGCCGGCGGGACTGGGCGCGCGCGACACGCTCCGTCTCGAGATGGGGATGGCGCTCTACGGCAACGACATCGACGACACGGTCACGCCGCTCGAGGCAAACCTCGGCTGGCTGGTGAAGCTCAACAAGGCCGGTGGCTTCGTCGGACGCGACACGTTAGTGAAACAGAAGGAGCAGGGGCTCACGCGGCGCCTCGTGGGGTTCACCGTGGATGACAAGCGGTCCATCGCGCGGCACGGGTATCCGGTGTTTCACGGGGGAACGCCGAGCGGTGAAGTGCGCAGCGGCACGATGGGCCCATCGGTCGGCGTGCCGATCGGTACCGCGTATCTGCCGCTCGCCGGAACGAAGGAAGGGTCGAAGCTGGAGGTCGACATCCGCGGCAAGCGCGTGGCTGCGACCGTCGTGAAACCGCCGTTCTACAAGCAAGCGTCTCACAAATAGGGAAGTGCCGATCCCTCGCTTCGCTCGGGATGACTGGCGGGCGGCGGGCGACAGGAGACGAGAATGGGGAAGCGTGACAAACGGGTAGACGACTACATCGCCAAGCAGCGCGACTTCGCCAGGCCGATTCTCACGTTCGTCCGCGAGGTGGTGCACGAGGGGTGTCCCGACGTCGAGGAGACGATCAAGTGGGGGATGCCGTCGTTCACGTACCACGGCATTCTCGCGGGCATGGCGGGATTCAAGGAGCACGCATCGTTCGGATTCTGGAAGCACACGCTGCTCTTCGGCGACGGTCGCGGCCGCGACCAGGGTGCGATGGGAAGCTTCGGCCGCTTGAGCAGCGTGACGGACCTGCCGCCCAAGCGCGAGCTCGTCGCGCTGGTCAGGAAAGCGTGCGAGCTGAACGACACGGGAGCCAGGCCGGCGCCGAAAGTGAAACGCGCGCCGAGGGCCATCGCGATGCCATCCGAGTTCAAGGCTGCGCTGGCCAGGAACAAGAAGGCGCAGGCGCACTTCGACGCGTTCCCACCGAGCCACCGTCGGGAATACCTGCAGTGGATCGCGGAGGCCAAGCGCGACGAGACGCGCGAGAAGCGCATCGCCGAGGCAGTCCGCTGGATAGCCGAAGGCAAGCAGAGAAACTGGAAGTACATGTAGACGGGCGACGGGCGACGGGTAACGGGCGACAGGCGGCGGGAGAACCTCAGGTCAAATGCGATACGCAGAGTTGGTCGACAAAACGAGAGAAGCTGTTCTGCGTTCGCCGGGCGCCACTGATCCGGCATTGCGTCACGCAGTCGCGTTCGGGCCGGGCACGCAGGTGCCCGACGCGCTGCGTGCGTACGTCGACAAGGTGGCGCTGCACGCGTACCGGGTGACAGACGCGGACGTCGCCGCACTCAAGGCCGCCGGCTACACCGAGGATCAGATCTTCGAGATCACGGCGTCGGCCGCGCTGGGAGCGGCGCTGCGTCGCCTGGAGCGTGGGATTGCGGTGCTGCAGGAGAAGCGATGAGGCTGCGGCGCGTCGAGCACGGCCATCGCCTGAAGCAGAAGCTCATCCTCGGGATCATCCGATTGATGCAGCGTCGCCGCGCGCCCGACATCGTGCGCACGCTGTTCTATCGGCCGGAGTTTCTCGGCCAGCCGGTGAGCGCGTGGACGCACGCCGTGATGCGCGGACCGTCGGAGTGGACGGTGTGGGAGCGCGAGCTGTTCGCGGCCTTCACGTCGCGACTCAACCAGTGCGTCTTC